>CAYUJV010000079.1:0-13846 GCA_964445085.1 uncultured Burkholderiales bacterium | reverse complement strand
TACATCAACGTGGATCCGGGCACCATGAGCCCGTTCCAGCATGGCGAGGTGTTCGTGACCGAGGACGGCGCAGAGACCGACCTCGACCTGGGCCACTACGAGCGCTTCATCAACGCCAAGATGGCCAAGCGCAACAACTTCACCACCGGCCAGATCTACGACAGCGTGATCAAGAAGGAGCGCCGCGGCGACTACCTCGGCGGCACGGTGCAGGTCATTCCCCACATCACCGACGAGATCAAGCATTTCATCCGCCTCGGTGCGGGCGACGCGGAAGTCGCCATCGTCGAGATCGGCGGCACCGTGGGCGACATCGAATCGCTGCCCTTCCTCGAAGCCATCCGCCAGATGGCCATCGAGATTGGCCGGGACAATGCCTGCTTCATCCACCTGACCCTGGTGCCGTACATCGCCTCCGCCGGCGAGATCAAGACCAAGCCCACCCAGCACTCGGTGAAGGAGCTGCGCGAGATCGGCATCCAGCCCGACGTCCTGCTGTGCCGCGCCGACCGTCCGCTGCCGGACGACGAGCGGCGCAAGATCGCTCTGTTCACCAACGTGGGCGAGGAGGCGGTCATCTCCGCCATCGACGTGGACAGCATCTACAAGATCCCGCGCATCCTGCACGACCAGGGGCTGGACACCATCGTGTGCCGGAAGCTCGCGCTGAACCCGCCGCCGGCCAACCTGCAGGTGTGGGACGACCTCGTGTACGCGCTGGAGCACCCGCAGCACGAGGTGCACATCGCACTCGTGGGCAAGTACGTCGACCTCACCGAGTCCTACAAGTCCCTGTCCGAGGCCCTGATCCACGCCGGCATCCACACCCGCAGCAAGGTCCGCATCCATTACATCGACTCGGAAAAGCTCGAGTCCGGCGATACCGACCTGCTCGAGGGCATGGACGCGATCCTGGTGCCCGGCGGTTTCGGCAAGCGCGGTGTGGAAGGCAAGATCAACGCCATCCGCTTCGCGCGCGAAAACAAGATCCCCTATCTCGGCATCTGCCTGGGCATGCAGCTCGCGGTGATCGAGTTCGCGCGCGACGTGGCCGGCATGCCCGGGGCGCACAGCACCGAGTTCGATCCCAACACGCCCTATCCCGTGGTGGCCCTGATCACCGAATGGCGCGACCGCACCGGCCAGGTGGAGCAGCGCTCGGCCCAGTCCGATCTCGGCGGCACCATGCGGTTGGGGGGCCAGGAGTGCAAGCTCATGCCCGGCAGCCGCGGCCATGAAGCCTACGGCAAGGATGTGATCGTCGAACGCCACCGCCATCGCTACGAGGTGAACAACACCCTGCTGACGCGGCTGGAGGAGGCGGGGCTGCGCGTCAGCGGCCGTTCCACCGGCGAAGAGCATCTGTGCGAAATGATTGAACTGGCCGACCATCCCTGGTTCGTGGCGGTGCAGTTCCATCCCGAATTCACCTCCACGCCCCGCGCCGGCCATCCCCTGTTCACCGCCTTCATCCGCGCCGCCCTGGCCCACGGCCAGCAGGCCCGGTCGGGTGCCGGCTCGGTGCGCGCCGTCGCACAAGCTCCTGCTCAATCCCGGAAAGACCTGACATGAAGCTGTGCGGTTTCGAGGCCGGCCTGGACAAACCCCTGTTCCTGATCGCCGGCCCCTGCGTCATTGAGTCGAAGCAGCTCGCCATCGACACTTCCGGTGCGCTGAAGGAGATGTGCGGCGAGCTGGGCATCCCCTTCATCTACAAGTCCTCCTACGACAAGGCCAACCGCAGCTCGGGCGCGTCCTTCCGGGGCCTGGGCATGAACGAGGGCCTGAAGATCCTGGACGAGGTGAAGCGCCAGATCGGCGTGCCGGTCATCACCGACGTGCACACCGAGGCGGAAATCGAAGAAGTCGCGGCGGTGGTGGACGTGCTGCAGACCCCGGCCTTCCTGTGCCGCCAGACCGATTTCATCCAGGCATGCGCCCGCACCGGCAAGCCGGTGAACATCAAGAAGGGCCAGTTCCTCGCGCCCTGGGACATGAAGAACGTGGTGGACAAGGCCAAGGCGGCCAACGGCGGCGCCGACACCATCCTGGTGTGCGAGCGCGGCGTGTCCTTCGGCTACAACACCCTGGTGTCCGACATGCGCGGGCTGGCCATCATGCGCGAAACGGGCTGTCCGGTGGTGTTCGACGCCACCCACTCCGTGCAGCAGCCGGGCGGACAGGGCACCAGGAGCGGCGGCCAGCGCGAGTTCGTGCCCGTGCTGGCGCGGGCCGCGGTGGCCTCCGGCGTGGCCGGCGTGTTCATGGAGACGCATCCGGATCCGGCCCGGGCGCTGTCCGACGGCCCCAACGCCTGGCCGCTGCCCTACATGAAAGATTTGCTGGCTACGCTGAAGGAACTGGACGCGCTGGTGAAGCGTGCCGGTTTCATAGAAAACGAATTTATGTAACAGCTTGAATCGCGAAGGACGCGAAGGTACGCGAAGGAAATCGAACAGGGATTTTACTTTGCGTCCTTCGCGTCCTTTGCGGTGAAAAATGGAAAAGGGAAAAGAAATGAGTGCAATCGTTGATGTCATCGCCCGCGAAATCCTCGACTCCCGCGGCAATCCCACCGTCGAAGCGGACGTGCTGCTGGAATCCGGCGTGATCGGCCGCGCGGCCGTGCCTTCCGGCGCTTCCACCGGCAGCAAGGAAGCGATCGAGCTGCGCGACGGGGACAAGCAGCGCTACCTGGGCAAGGGCGTGCTGCAGGCCGTGGAGAACGTGAACACCGAAATCTGCGAGGCGATCATCGGCCTGGACGCCGAGGAGCAGACCTTCATCGACCGCACCCTGATCGAGCTCGATGGCACCGAAAACAAGGAGCGCCTGGGCGCCAACGCCATCCTCGCCGTGTCGCTGGCGGTGGCCAAGGCCGCCGCCGAGGAATCGGGCCTGCCGCTGTACCGCTATCTGGGCGGCGCGGGGCAGATGCAGCTGCCGACGCCGATGATGAACATCATCAACGGCGGTGCCCACGCCAACAACAGCATCGACGTGCAGGAGTTCATGATCATCCCGGTGGGCGCGCCGACCTTCCGCGACGCCCTGCGCTACGGCGCCGAAGTGTTCCACGCCCTGAAGAAGCTGCTGGACGCCAAGGGCCACGTCACCACGGTCGGCGACGAAGGCGGCTTCGCCCCCAATCTGGAGAGCAACGAGGCAGCCTTGACGCTGATCGTCGAGGCGATCAAGGCCGCCGGCTACAACCCGGGCCAGGACATCGCCATCGGCGTGGACTGCGCCGCGTCCGAGTTCTACAAGGACGGCAAATACGTGCTCGAGGCCGAGGGCAGGGCGCTGAGCTCGGCCGAGTTCGTCGACTACCTCGCCGCCTGGTGCGACAAGTACCCCATCGTCAGCATCGAGGACGGCATGAGCGAGCATGACTGGGAAGGCTGGAAACTGCTGACCGATCGCCTGGGCCGGAAGCTCCAGCTGGTGGGCGACGACATCTTCGTCACCAACGCCAAGATCCTGCGCGAAGGCATCGCCCAGGGCATCGCCAACTCCATCCTGATCAAGATCAACCAGATCGGCACCCTGACCGAAACCTTCCACGCCATCGAGACCGCCAAGCGCGCGGGCTACACCGCCGTGGTGTCGCACCGCTCGGGCGAGACCGAGGACACCACCATCGCCGATATCGCGGTGGCCACCAATGCCCTGCAGATCAAGACCGGCTCGTTGTCCCGCTCCGAACGCATCGCCAAGTACAACCAGCTGCTGCGCATCGAGGAGGAGCTGGGTGACAATGCGCGTTACGCGGGGCGCGAAGCCTTCTACCAGCTCGCTTGAGCCGAAGGTGGCTGAACCGGCGGCGCGGGGCCCGGCTTCTTCCAGCGAGGATGGCTGAGTCGTGCGCTGGCTGACGCTGATCCTCGCCGCACTCATCATTGCGCTGCAATATCCCCTGTGGCTGGGCAAGGGAAGCTGGCTCAAGGTCTGGGAGACCGACCAGGAAGTAAAGAAGCAGCAGGCGGAGAACGAGCGCCTGAAGCAGCGCAATGCCTATCTTGATGCCGAGGTCACGGACCTGAAGACCGGCTACGAGGCGATCGAGGAGCGCGCGCGCAACGAGCTGGGCATGGTGAAGCAGGACGAGGTGTTTTTCCAGGTGATGGACGATCCCAAGCCAACCGCGCCCGCTTCAGCCGCGGCGCAGGCGCCATCCCCCACCCAATCCGGCAGCGCGAAAGCGGCGGCCCCCGCCGGCGCCGCCAAGCCGGATTCCGGCCGCCCGGCTCAGCCCTGAAAGCACTCCATGCGGCGCGTGGAACCTTCCTGCAGCCAGCGCTGAAATCCGGCTTTCTCCGTGGCCCTGGCCAGCGCGCGTTCGAGGGTTTCCCCGCTGGCGACGTTTTCGTAGATTTCCATCCACAGGTGCGGCTCGTCGCGCTTTTGCATCAGCCGCCCGGCAATCCTCGACTCGGCTTCGATCTCGTACTGCATTTGCCGCACCGCCGCGCCGGCCTCCGCCTCCTGATGCGGGTTCACCCGGTAGTAGACGTAGTAGTGCAGCATGGCGGCATCAGGCGGGAATGGGGTAGGGCAAAGGCTGCAGCTGAAGCACCGGGCCATCCAGGGTCTTCCAGTGGATGGCTTGCGTCTCCGCGCTCGAAGTCTGGATCACCGCCAGCAGATCGTAGCCGCCCTCGGGTGCGGGTTGCGCATTGACGACGATGCCGCTGCTCTGTTCCTGCATGTCGGCGCTGTACAGCGGGTCGCCCGCGGCCGGCGCCGCATCGGCGGCGAGCTTCGCCAGGTACATGCGCCGTTTCAGCTTGCCCAGGTACTGGGTGCGGGCCACGATCTCCTGGCCGGGATAGCAGCCCTTCTTGAAATTGACGCCGCCGATGAGTTCGAAATTGGCCATCTGCGGCACGAATTCCTCCTGGGTCGCCGGCAGCACGGTCGGCACGCCGGCGCGAAGCAGGTGCCATTCCCAGCGGCCGCTGCCCGCGGGCCTGCAGGCCGCACTGAGGCCGGTCCACACCTCCGGGGCGTGAGCGGGAATCACCAGGATCTCGAAGCAGTCGCCGGGCAGCCGGATCACCGTGCCCTGGGCGCAGGCCGCGAGGCCATGCACGGCCTGCGGCGCAGCGCCCATGACGGCGCGCACGGCGGCTTCCGCGCCGGGACCCGCAACGCCCAGGCGCACCCAGGTTTCGCTCTCGTCGCTCACCTTGACCTTGGAGCGCAGCACGAACATGGTGAGGCGCTTCTGGATCGGCTCGCGCAGGATGGCCGGCAGTTGCATCAGATAGCTGTTTTCGCCGTTCTGCCACAACAGGAAGCTCGCGAGCATGCGCCCCTTCGGCGTGCAGTAGCCGGCCCACTGGCTGTTGGTCCCGTTCAGGAGGCGCACGTCATTGGAAAGCTGGCCCTGGAGGAAGGTCTGGGCGTCTTCGCCCGCGAACTGGATCAGGCCCAAGTGGGAGAGATCGGCTACAATGGACCCGGTGCCGGAATGCTGAATTTCCGCCGCGGCGTCGCCAAAATGGACGACCTGGCCATCCTGGATGACCGCGCCGCGCGCTTCGAGAAACTGCTGCCAATCAGTGTTCATGTGTGGGATGTGAGGAAATGTTGGGGAAAAAAGTCTTGCGGCGAAGAGGGTTAAGCCACGGCCGCAGCCCATTGGCAAATTCAGTGGGTAAACATAATGGTGCCGTCCCCGTTTTGCAAGCCTGATGCGCAGCGCTCGCCCGGTCTATCTCAATCTTCTGAAAATCCGCCAGCCCCTGCCGGCGGTGGTCTCGATCCTGCACCGTGCCAGCGGCGCGGCGCTGTTCCTGGCGCTGCCGGTGGTGCTTTACCTGTTCCAGGAATCGCTCGCCGCTGCGCGGGCGTTTGACGCCCTCGCGGCAAGTGTCGTGCTGCGCGCCGTGCTGTTTGTCGTGCTGGCGCTGTACGCTTACCACTTCCTCGCCGGGCTGCGCTTTCTGCTGTTCGACCTGCACCGGGCGGGCCTGTACCGCCACCTGCGCACCTCGGCGTGGCTCGTGCTGGTCGGCGCGGTGCTGATCGCATCCCTGCTCGGAGCATGGCTGTGGTAGGGCGCGCCGTCAGCGGAGCCCATTACGGCGTGCGCGACTGGCTGGTGCAGCGCGTCAGCGCCGTCGTGATGGCCTTGTATTCGGTCCTGTTCCTGATTCTGCTGGCCGTGCGGCCGGTGGTGGATTACCCGAGCTGGCGCGCGCTCTTTGAACCGGAGTGGATGCGCTACGCAACGCTGCTGTTTGCGCTGAGCTTGTTCTGGCATGCCTGGATCGGCATGCGCGACATCTTCATGGACTACCTGAAGCCGACGGGCCTGCGGCTGCTGGCCGAGTCCGTCGTCGTGCTCGCGCTCCTGGCCTATGGGGCGTGGACCGTGGACATTCTGTGGAGACTGGCGTGAGCGTCGCCAAGCGCACCTTTGATGCCTTGGTCGTCGGCGCCGGCGGCGGCGGGCTGCGCGCCGCGCTGCAGCTGGCCGAGGCCGACTTCAAGGTGGCGGTGGTGTCCAAGGTGTTTCCGACCCGTTCCCACACCGTCGCCGCCCAGGGCGGCATCAATGCGGCGCTGGGCAACGTCACGCCGGACAACTGGTACTGGCACATGTACGACACGGTGAAAGGCTCGGACTATCTGGGCGACCAGGACGCCATCGAGTACATGTGCCGCGCCGCCGCGCAGACGGTGTACGAGCTGGAGCACTACGGCCTGCCGTTCTCGCGCCTCGACAACGGCAAGATCTACCAGCGTCCCTTCGGCGGCCAGTCCACGGAACTGGGGCGCGGCCAGGCCACCCGCACCTGCGCCGCGGCCGACCGCACCGGCCACGCCATGCTGCACACGCTCTACCAGCAGAACATCCGCGCCCGCACCCATTTCTTCGACGAGTTCTTTGCCGTCGACCTGATCAAGGACGAGGAGGGCTACGTGCTGGGGGTGCTGGCGCTGGGGATCGAGACCGGCGAGCCGCTGCTGATCGAGGCGCGCACGACGCTGCTGGCCACGGGCGGGGCGGCGCGCATCTTCCGCACCTCCACCAACGCCCTCATCAACACCGGCGACGGCTTGGGCATGGCGCTGCGCGCGGGCATTCCGCTGCAGGACATGGAGTTCTTCCAGTTCCACCCGACCGGCATCGCCGGCGTCGGCAGCCTGATCTCGGAGGCGGTGCGGGGCGAGGGCGGCTACTTGGTGAACAGTCAGGGTGAGCGCTTCATGGAACGCTACGCACCCCAGGCGAAGGACCTCGCCAGCCGCGACGTGGTGAGCCGCGCCATCGTCACCGAGGTGCGCGCCGGCCGCGGCTGCGGGCCGCAGGCCGATCACGTGCTGCTCAAGCTCGACCATCTGGGCGCGGACCGCATCCAGGAGCGGCTGCCGGGGGCGCGCGAACTGGCGCGGCGCTTCGCCCATGTCGATCCGATCGAGCAGCCGATCCCGGTGTTCCCGACCGCCCACTACATGATGGGCGGCATCCCCACCAACCGCCACGGCCAGGTGGTGGCGCCCACGGCAACGGGGCCGGAGGAGCCGGTGCCCGGCCTGTACGCGGTGGGGGAGTGCGCCTGCGTCTCGGTGCATGGCGCGAACCGGCTGGGTGGCAACTCGCTGCTGGACATCATCGTGTTCGGCCGCGCCGCCGGCAGCCACATGCTGGAGTACCTGCGCGAGAATCCCTATCCGCGCCCCATCCCGCCCACCGCGACCGAACCCGGCCTGCGGCGGCTGGCGCGCTGGGAGCAGCCCGCCGGCGGCGAAAGTATTCCGGCCATCCGCGACGAAATGCAGCGGGTGATGGAAGACCGCTGCGGCGTGTTTCGCACCGCCGAGGCCATGCACGCGGGCATCCGCGAGATCGAGGCGCTGCGCGAGCGGCTGGCGCACGCAACGCTGACCGACCGCAGCCGGATCTTCAACACGGCGCGCATCGAGGCGCTGGAACTGGACAACATGATGGACATCGCGCTGGCCACGGTGGTCTCCGCCGCGGCGCGCCAGGAAAGCCGCGGTGCGCATTCACGCGTGGACTTTCCGGCCCGCGACGACGGCAACTGGCTCAAGCACAGCCTGTATTTCCTGGACGGCAGCCGCCTCGACTACAAGCCGGTGCGGCTGAAGCCCTTGACCGTCGATTCCTTCCCGCCGATCGCGCGGAGCTACTGATGACCATCCGCCTGTCCATCTACCGCTACGATCCGGAATCCGGGGGCGCGCCCTTCATGCAGGACTACGAGCTGGAAATCGAGCCCCGGGGAAAGATGCTGCTGGATGCGATCCTGCTCGTGAAGGACCGCGACCCCACGCTCGCGGTGCGCCGCTCCTGCCGCGAAGGGGTGTGCGGCTCCGACGCGATGAATATCAACGGCCGCAACGGCCTGGCCTGCATCACGCCGCTGGCCGATCTGAAGCAGCCGATCGAATTGCGCCCGCTGCCCGGCCTGCCGGTGATCCGCGATCTGGTGGTGGACCTGTCGCAGTTCTACAAGCAGTACCGGGCGGTGAAGCCCTACCTCATCCATCACGATCCGGAACCGGAGATCGAACGGCTGCAGCAGCCGGCGGATCGCCAGGCGCTGGATGGGCTCTACGAGTGCATGCTGTGCGCCTGCTGCTCCACCGCCTGCCCGTCCTTCTGGTGGAACCCGGACAAGTTCCTCGGCCCGGCGGCGCTGTTGCAGGCCTACCGCTTCATCGCCGACAGCCGCGACCAGGCGACCAACGAGCGCTTGGACGATCTGGAGGATCCCTACCGGTTGTTCCGCTGCCATTCCATCATGAATTGCGTCGACGTCTGCCCCAAGGGGCTCAACCCCACCCTGGCCATCGGGCGCATCAAGGCGCTGCTGGTCAAGCGCAGCGTATGAGCGAAGCGGATCGACTGCGCTGGCGCTGCCGGCGCGGCATGCTGGAACTGGACCTGATCCTGCTGCGTTTCCTGGAAGCGGACTATCCGGGTTTGCCGGCCGCGGAGCAGAAGGCGTTCGAAGCGCTGCTGGAGTGGCAGGACGACGCCTTGCTGGCAGCCATCTCCGCCGGCGGCACCCCTGCCGAGCCGCGTTTCGCCGGCCTCATCCGCCGGCTGCGCGAATGCTGAGGCTGGCGCTTTCGCCCTCGCCGCTGCTGGCGTGGCTGCTGGCTGGCCTGCACGGCATCGCGTTGGGGCTGGCACTGGCCATGCCCCTGCCACCCTGGGCGCGTGCGGCCCTGGCTGCCGCGATCGTGGCGAGTGCCGTCCATGCCATCCTGCTCCATGCCTTGAACCGGCTCCGGCACTCCCTCGTCGCGCTGGAGATTTCCGACGATTGCCGGGTCGTAGTGTTCGATCGCTGCGGTGCAGAGCATGCCGTGGAGCTGCTGCCCTCCAGCGTCGTCACCCCCTGGCTCACGCTACTCAATCTGCGGCAGGCGCCGCGGCGCTGGCCGCGCACGCTCCTGATCGTCCCGGACCGGGTGGATGCGGAACCATACCGGCGCCTGCGGGTCCTGCTTCGCTGGCGCTGCCGGCAGGCTGGCGTCGAACAAACGCCGCTGATTTAATCCAGCCAACTCACTCAGGCGAGGTGGCGCGGCGAGAGCACGGTGCTCTCCGCGCGGGGAAGCTGCTCCGGGTAGTCGCGGCTGTAGTGCAGGCCGCGGCTTTCGTGGCGGTGCAGGGCGCAGCGCACGATCAGCTCCGCGGTCAGCACCAGGTTGCGCAGTTCGATCAGGTCGTTGGTGACGCGGAAGTTCCGGTAATACTCGCTGATCTCCTCGGTCAGCAGATTGATGCGGTTCAGCGCCCGCTGCAGGCGCTTGTTGGTGCGCACGATGCCCACGTAGTCCCACATGAAGCGGCGCAGCTCGTCCCAGTTGTGGGAGATGACGATTTCCTCGTCGGCGTCCGTCACCCGGCTCTCGTCCCAGGCGGGGAGGGCAGGGGACTCCGCCGGCGCCTGGGCCGCAATGTCCTCGGCCGCGGCCCGGCCCAGCACCAGGCATTCCAGCAAGGAGTTGCTCGCCAGCCGGTTGGCGCCGTGCAGGCCGGTGCAGGCGACTTCGCCCACCGCGTACAGGCCTTCCACGTCGGTGCGGGCGCGCAGGTCGGTGAGAATCCCGCCGCAGCTGTAGTGGGCGGCGGGCACCACCGGAATGGGCTGCCTGGTAATGTCGATGCCCAGCTCCAGGCAGCGCTGGTAGATGGTGGGGAAGTGGCTTTTCAGGAACTCCGCCGGCTTGTGGCTGATGTCCAGGTACACGCAATCCAGCCCGCGCTTCTTCATTTCGAAGTCGATGGCGCGCGCCACCACGTCGCGCGGCGCCAGCTCCTCGCGCGGGTCGTGTTCCGGCATGAAGCGCGTGCCGTCGGGACGCTTGAGCAGGCCGCCTTCGCCGCGCACCGCCTCGGTGATGAGGAAGGATTTGGCGTGGGGATGGTACAGGCAGGTCGGGTGGAACTGGATGAACTCCATGTTCGCCACCCGGCAGCCGGCGCGCCAGCCGATCGCGATGCCGTCGCCGGTCGAAGTGTCCGGGTTGGTGGTGTACAGGTAGACCTTGGAGGCGCCGCCGGTGGCGAGCGCGGTGGCGCCGGCGGCGATGGTGAACACCCGGCCGCTGCGCCGGTCCAGGGCATACAGCCCGAAGCAGCGATTCTCGCGTCGCCCGAGCTTGATCCCGGTGATGAGGTCGATGGCGATGTGCTCTTCGAGCAGGGTGATGTTCGGATGCTGTCGCACCTTGGCGATCAGCGCCGTCTGCACCGCGTGGCCGGTGGCGTCGGCGGCGTGGATCACGCGGCGGTGGCTGTGGCCGCCCTCGCGGGTGAGGTGGTAGCCGGTGTCGCTGGTGCTGTCCCGGGTGAAGGCCACGCCCTGGCCGATCAGCCAGTCGATCATTTCCCGGCCGTGGCTGACGATATAGCGGGTGACGGTCTCGTCGCACAGCCCGGCGCCCGCGATCAGGGTGTCCCGGACATGGGATTCGATGGAATCGTCCGACGCCAGGACGGCGGAAATCCCGCCCTGGGCCCAGTCGCTCGCGCTGTCCGCGAGGTGGCGCTTGCTGATCACCGCCACCCGCTTGCGGTCCGCGAGATGGAGGGCCAGGGTCAGCCCGGCCAGGCCGCTGCCCACGATCGCCACGTCGAATTCCAGCAAATCCGCCCCCGTTGCAAGGAAAGTGGCGATCATAGCACGCAGCCAAGGGGGCCGATCCGCAGTGAACTTAACGCGCGCGGGCCGGTCATTGCATGAGGCTGGGCGATTCCGTTTCATAAACCTTACGGGGGCAGTTATACTTTGGGCCAAATAATCGATTTTCCCGCCCGGGAAATTCACACCGAACAACACGCTTTCAGGGACCGCCCCAAAATGGGTGATCGGGAGATCGACCAGGCTTTGGTCGAGCGCGCGCAGGCCGGCGAGAAGCACGCGTTCGAACTGCTGGTCGCCAAATACCAGCGCAAGCTGGCGCGCTTGCTGTCGCGCTTCATTCGCGATCCGGCAGAGGTGGAAGACGTGGCCCAGGAAGCCTTCATCAAGGCCTATCGGGCCCTGCCGTCGTTCCGCGGCGAGAGCGCGTTCTACACCTGGCTCTACCGCATCGGCATCAACACTGCGAAGAATTACCTGGTCTCGCAGGGGCGGCGCGCGCCCACCGCGACCGGCTTCGATGCGGAAGAGGCGGAGAGCTTCGAGGACGCCGACCAGCTGCGCGACGTGAATACGCCCGAGGCGGCCATGCTGACCAAGGAAATCGGCCAGACGGTGACCGCGGCCATGGAGGCCCTGCCCGAGGACCTGCGCACCGCGATCACGCTGCGCGAGATCGAGGGCCTGAGCTACGAGGAAATCGCCGAGGTAATGAATTGTCCCATCGGCACCGTGCGCTCGCGCATCTTTCGCGCGCGCGAGGCGATTGCCGAGAGACTTCGCCCCTTGCTGGGCACCAGTAAAGACAAGAGGTGGTAACCATGACTTCCGACATATCTGCCCTGATGGACGGCGAGCTGGATCCGGACGAAGCCGCCCATGTGCTGGGCGCAATGAAGCAGGATGCGGGCTTGCGCGAGGCGTGGGCCGCCTATCATCTGATCGGCGACGCGCTGCGCGACAGCGGCCCGCTCGCAACCGACGTCCGCGCCGGATTCGCCAGGCGCCTGTCGGCGGAGCCCACCGTGCTCGCGCCGCGAAAGAAGCCTGAACCGCAGAAGCGCTTCCCGGCCCTGGCCCTGGCCGCCTCCATCTCCGCCTTCGGTTTCGTCGGCCTGCTCGCGTGGCAGGTGGCCAAGGTCGGCACGGCCCCGGCGGTTGGCACCATGGTGGCGTCCGCCCCCGCGCCGGCCAAGCCTGCAGCGCCGCTGGAACTGGCATCGGCCCAGCCCAGCCCGGCGCCCGCCGATGCCGCATCGGCCAAGGAGCCGCCGCGGCTCAAGTTCTCGGTTGCCGCCGGGGATTCCTATCTGCTGGCGCACCAGGAGTTTTCCCCCAGCTATGCGGTGGCCGGGCTGTCCGCCTATGCCCGCACCGTGCCTGACGTGGATCAGGACAACGGCCAATGAGGAAGCTGGCCTGTGCCGCGCTGGTGCTGGCGTTCAGCGGTCCGGTCTGGGCCACGGGCGACGCGGAGGATGCCTACCTCTGGCTGCAGAAGATCGCCGCGGCGACGCACCAGCTGAACTACACCGGCACCTTCGTCTACCAGCGCGACACGCGGGTCGAGACCTCGCGCATCACCCATCTCGTGGACGACAGCGGGGAACACGCCAAGCTGGTGGCCCTGGACGGAAGCTTGCGCGAGACCTATCGCATCAATGGCGATGTCCTCTGCCTCCTGCCCGACCGCAAGACCGCGCTGGTCGACAAGACCCGGGCCAAGAAGCTGTTCCCGACCATCCTGCCGGAGCAGATCTCCAGCCTGAAGGAATCCTACAACGCCAAGCTCGCCGGCCAGGGGCGGGTCGCCGGGCGGGATGCGCAGATCGTCGTGCTGGAACCCAAGGATCAGTTTCGCTATGGGCACAAATTCTGGGCCGACACCAAGACCGGCCTGCTGCTGCGCGCCGCGGTGTGGAAGGACAACCAGGACATGGTCGACCGCTTCTCCTTTTCCGACGTGAGCATCGGCGGCCCGATCGACAAAGCCGAGGTGAAGCCGAAGCTGACGGGACGCAAGCTGATCCAGAGCGAGCAGAACGAGGCCGATGGCGCGATCGACCCGGGCTGGAGGGTGAACTCGGTGCCCCCCGGCTTCAAGGAAATCTCGGCCATGAAGCGCCTGCTCCCGGGCGGGCACACGCCGGTCAACCACATCGTGTTTTCCGACGGACTGGCCGCGGTCTCCGTCTTCATCGAACCGGCATCCGAAAAGGCGCAGCGCGGCTTGTCCCATCGCGGCGCCCTGCATCTCTACACCCGCACCGTCGCCGACCATGACGTGAAGGTGCTGGGCGAAGTGCCGGCCGTGACCGTGCGCCAGATCGGCGACTCCGTGACCTACGTCCGGCCCTAGGCCCATGCTCGAAACCCCCGCCGTCGTCGTCAAGACCGAAGCCCAAGCGGCGCTCGTCGAAGCCGATTTTGGCGGCGGTTGCGGCAGCGGCCTGTGTGCCAAGGGCGGCTGCGGCACTGCGCTGCTGGCGCAGATGTTCAGCCAGAAGCCCCGCGCCCCCTTGCGCGCCGCCAATCCCATCCAGGCGCGGATCGGCGAGCGGGTCATCGTCGGCGTGGAGGAGGGCAGCCTGCTGCGGGCGACGCTGCTGGTCTATCTTCTTCCCCTCGCCTTGTTCGTCGCGGGCGCCATTGCCGGCCGCTGGGCCGCGGAGGGGGACGCCCCCGCGGTGGCCGGGGCGCTGGCCGGCCTCACC
>CAYUJV010000078.1:0-13901 GCA_964445085.1 uncultured Burkholderiales bacterium | reverse complement strand
GGCTTCCGCTTCCTCGCGCGCACGCCGCTCCGCCTCGGCCCGGGCCTCCGCCTCCTCCCGCGCCTTGCGCTCCGCCTCGGCCCGCGCTTGGGCTTCCTCTTCCGCCCGCCGCCGCGCTTCGGCCTCCGCCTTGGCCTTGGCTTCGGCTTCCTCGCGCGCACGTTTCTCGGCCGCCGCGCGCGCTTCCGCCTCTTCCCTGGCCTTGCGCTCCGCCTCTTCCCTGGCCTTGCGCTCCGCCTCCGCCTTGGCCTTGGCTTCGGCTTCCTCGCGCGCACGTTTCTCGGCCGCCGCGCGCGCTTCCGCTTCTTCCCTGGCCTTGCGCTCCGCCTCCGCCTTGGCTTGGGCTTCCCGTTCCGCGCGCTCGCGCGCTTCGGCCTCGGCCCTGGCCTTGGCTTCGGCTTCCTGCCGCGCGCGCCGCTCCGCCTCGGCACGTGCTTCGGCTTCCTCCCGCGCCTTGCGCTCCGCCTCGGCCCTGGCCTTCGCTTCCTCCTCCGCGCGTCGCCGCGCTTCGGCCTCCGCCTTCGCTTTCGCCTCCGCTTCCTCGCGGGCGCGTTTTTCCGCTTCCTCGCGCGCACGTTTCTCGGCCGCCGCGCGCGCCTCCGCCTCTTCCCTGGCCTTGCGCTCCGCCTCTTCTCTGGCCCTGGCTTCCTGTTCCGCACGCTCGCGCGCTTCGGCCTCGGCCCTGGCCTTCGCTTCGGCTTCCTCACGCCGGCGCGCCTCTTCCTGCAGCTTCGCCTGCGCTTCCGCCTCCGCCCTGCGCCGCGCATCTTCCTCTTCGCGGGCGCGGGCCTCGAGCCGGCGCTTCACGCGCGCGTCGAGCTCGGCAAACAGGCGCGCCTGTTCCAGCTGGCGCGCCATGGCCTGGCGCTCTTCCTCGGCCTTCTTCCGCGCCGCCTCTGCTTCCTTCATGCGCGTCGCGAGCGCGGCGCGTTCGCGCGCCTCGGCTTCGGCTGCGGCCTTGGCCTCGGCCGCCTTGCGCGCCGCTTCCTTTGCCTGCGCTTCGAGCCGCGCCTTGGTGGCGGCTTCCTCGCGCGCCTTGGCCTCCGCCTCTGCCCGGGCCTTGGCCTCGGCCGCCGCCTTGCGTTCCGCTTCCTCGCGCGCCTTGCGCTCGGCCTCCGCCTTGGCCTTCAGCTCGGCCTCGAGGCGAGCCTTGCGTTCCGCGTCGGCCGCGCGCCGCGCCGCTTCCGCCTTTTCCTTTTCCCGGGATTGCGCCGCCTGCTTCTCGCGGCGCTCGGCTTCCTCCTTGGCCGCGGCCTCGGCCTTGCCCTTCTTGGCGCGGTCCATCGCGTCCTTTTCGGCCTTCAGTTCAGCCAGCAGCGCCGCGCGGTCGACTTCCTTGTCCTTTTCCGCCCGCTCGGTCTCCGCGCGCGCGCGGCGTTCGAGCTCGGCCTGCGCCTCGAAAAAGGCCTGGGTGTCGGCCTCCCCGACCAGAATCGTGGACGAGAAGCCAAGCTCCTCCGAAAGCACCGTGTGTTCGCTGCCGCGCAGCATGCGGACGAAACCGTCGCTCTCCAGGGCGCTGAGCACCTGCTCGAGCTTGCGCTGGGAGATGCGACCGGCCCGGTCGAGAATCTCGCCGACGTTGGACTTGCCGTCGACGAGGCTGAGAATGCGGCTTTGCTCGCGGGAGAGCGCGCGCGACTTGCCCGTGACCTCCATGGCTCCCTTGGAGGTCTTGGTGAAGACTGTGTTCAGATCCATCCGCTATGCCGACCTCTTGTCATATGGCGCCGTACGGCGAGAGCCGGGGCTTTCTGATAATCGTCCGGATGACGCAAAGCTTTAGAAGAAGCGGCCCATTATACGCAGGCTCATGCCATGCCGTTAACCGCAGCGGCCCGGGAACGGCCTGTCTGCGCCACTTTGGCCCGATCGGCCGGCTCTCCGGCAGGGGCACGGAAATGAACTTTTATTCATCTGCAATCGGCGCGCAAAGACCATGCGCCCGGGCAGGTTTCAGTGCAGCGCTTCTGCCAGGCGCAGCCGGTAGGCCGACACCAGGTCCTGGGGGACGCCCGGCAGGCCCAGCACCGCCAGGACGGCCCGCCGGCCGAGATCCCGGCGATAGCCGCGGTCCCGGCGGGTGATTTCGAGCAGTTCGTCCAGGGCGGCCGGGTAGTCGTCGGCGAAGAGCCGTTGCGCCGCATGCTGCAGGCGCGCCTCCAGGTCGTCCGGGTCGGCCGCGATGCGCGCGCGCAGCGTGGACGCCTCGGGCGCGCCCTGGGCCGCGAGGAGGAAGGTCAGGTGGATGAGCAGCTGCTCCGCCTCCGGCCGGCTTGCGGCCGGAGGCGGCAGCGCGTCCAGAAAATCGTAGGCGCGCTGATGCTCGCCGTTCAGCGTCATCAGCTTGGCCAGATCCACCGGCAGGCGCGGATTGTCCGGGTCGTCGAGGGCGGCCTGCGCCAGCAGCGCATAGGCCCGTTCGGCCTGCCCCTGCCCGAACAGGGCCACCGCCTCGGCATGCAAGGCGTCCGAGGGGCGCGCGAGCAGCGGGTCGATTGCCGCGCGAAAGCTCGCGTCGGATTCGGCGCCATGGATGGTGTGCACCACGCGCCCGCTTCGGAAGAACTTCACCGTCGGCACGCTGGTAACCCCCCACTCGCGCGCGATGCGCCCGAGTTCGTCGGTGTTGGCCATCACCAGCAGCAGGCGGCCGCCATATTCTCCGGCGAGGCGCACCAGCCGCGGCATCAGCACCATGCACGGCCCGGCTTTGGGCGACCAGAAATGCACCAGCACCAGCCCGCGCTCGGAGTTGCCCAGCACGAGCTGCGCAAAGTTGTCGGCGGTGGCATCGAACACGTAGGGAGAGAGCGCCATGTCCGTCATCATACCGGCTGAGACGCTTGGCGCGCGCACAAAAAAGCCGGGCGCAGCCCGGCTTTCCTCTCCCCGCAAGCCGCCTCAGGCTGCCAGCGCCGCCTTCACCCGGTCGAGCCGCTCGCGGGCCTCTTTGGCCACCTCGCACACGGCCTTGTTGCTGACGAGCTCGACCATGAGATTCGGATCGAGCAGCAACACGGTGACCTTGCCGTCGGCTTCCTGACGCACCACCACGTTGCAGGGCAGCAGCAGGCCGATGTCCGACTCGAGGTTGATGGCCTTGTTCGCCAGCTGGGGATTGCAGGCGCCCAGGATGCGATAGGGCAGACGATCCACGTCGATCTTGGCCTTGAGCGTCGCCTTGACGTCGATGTCGGTCAGCACGCCGAAGCCTTCCTTCTTCAGCTCCTCGGTCACCTTGGCCACGGCAGCGTCGAAGGGCATGTTCACAGTCACACTCAGTCCGTACATGGGGAAATCTCCTGAACAATCATGGAAAGGGCGAGCGCCCGAAATGACTGGCCATTATAGCCGATGCCGCCGTGCGCCCTTGCCCAAGCCCCTGCCGCGGTTCCGGGTTAAGGTTTTTTCATGTGCGCCCGGCGCCTCAAGAATGCGCCGGCGAAAGCCGCTAACGCAGGACATCGAGGCACTGGCTGCGTCTTTGCCTCACCAAGGAACCCACATGCTCGGAAAATATCTCAAGCTGCTCCGCGGCGATGACCGCACACTCCCGAAGGATGATCCGCCGGAGCCGGCCGAAACCGGCACCCCGATCATCGACGAAGTGGTGCCGCTGCTGGACAAGCCGCCGGCGGCCCGCACCTCCATCGGCGGCGCGGTGGACACCGCCCAGTCCGAATCGGTGGTGAGCGACGTCCTGCCGATCGACACCCATGGCAAGCGCACCCTCGTCTCCGACCTGCTGCAGCGCTTCCTCGGCCGTCAGCCCATCATGGATGCCCGCGGCCAGGTGCTCGGCTACGAATTGCGCATCAGGAAATCCCTGCCGCCCACCGGTGCGGCGCCGGAGACAGTGCAGCAGATGGTGGACGAGATGCTGCTCGCCAGCCTGGTCGACCTCGACATCCACCAGCTGCGCGGAAGCAAGCTCATTTTCGTCGCGCTCTCGCCCGCGACGCTGGAATCCGGCTTTCTCGAGCGCCTGGACGGCGAGGGCATCGTCCTCGCCGTCAACGCCGCCGGCAGCGATCCGGCCGCCCTCGCCGCCCGCTGCGCCGCGCTGAAAGCCATGGGCTATCGCATCGCGCTCGACGAGCCCGACTTGCAGCCGCCGTCGGCGCCCCTGCTGGCGCAGGCCGAGTTTCTGCGCGTCGACGCCCATGCCCGCGACGCCATCAGGCTGGGGGAATTTGCCGTCGCGGCGCTGAAGCAGGGCAGGGCCACGCTGATTGCGAGTCACGTCGACGCCGACGAGATTTTCGAAGTTTGCAGCCAGCTCGGCTTCAAGGCGTTCCAGGGCTACTCCTTCACCCGCCTGCAGCCCAGCCAGCCGGCGCGCCTCGACAGCCAGCGCCTGCGCGTGATGGAGCTGCTCAATCTCGCGATCAACAAGGCCGAGATCGCGGAAATCGAGAACGCGCTCAAGCGCGACCCGGCGTTGTCCTACAAGCTGCTGCGCTACATCAACTCCGCCGCCAACGGCCTGCTCCAGCCGGTGCGTTCCCTCAGCCACGCGCTGATGGTGCTGGGCTACGACCAGCTCTATCGCTGGCTCACGCTGCTGTTGTTCGCGTGCGGCGAACCCGATTTCCGCACCCTCGCCCTGATGAAGAATGCCCTGGTGCGCGGACGCTTCACCGAATTGCTGGGCGGCGAACGGCTGCAGCGGAGCGAGCGCGACGGGCTGTTCATCGTCGGCGTGTTCTCACTGCTGGATGCGCTGCTCAACGTGCCGATGGCGCAGGCCATCGCCAATCTCAAGCTGCCGCCGGAGATCACCCAGGCCCTGCTCAAGCGCGAAGGCATCTACGCGCCCTATCTGGAACTCGCGCTCGCCACGGAGGAAGGCGAGGAACGGATACTGGAGACCTACGCCGCAGCCTGCGGCATCAGCGCCAAGGAAATCAACGAAGCCCATGCCCAAGCCCTGCTCTGGGCGGATCAGGTCGACAAGGAATAGCTACTTGGTCTTCGGGCCGGGCGGCCGCAGGGGAAGGACCTGCGCAGAGGCCGCAGTGGCGGCGGTTGGCAGCGCCTTGGAGTCGGCGAACTGCTGCAGCGACCAGAGGAAGCCGCGATCGCCGTAGACCAGCTCCCACATCATGTTGGACAGCTTGATGCAGGCCTGCAGCGGGTTCTCGCAGCGCGCCCGCTCCATGTCGATGCGCCACTGAAAACTCTTGAGCCGCTGGCGAATGTGTTCCGGCGCGTTTTCGATCAGGTCGTCGATCACCTGCTTGCGCCGCGCGTCGAAGGCCGCCGGATCGGTCTTGGCCAGATTCATCCACTCGTCGAAGTCGAAATGGAAGGCGCGATAGCTCATGGGCTAGTCTTTCTTGTGGGAGCGCGCAGATAGCAGCAAGCCTGCGGTGCCGCGCTGCTCACCGCGGACGGGACCGCCGCCAGCCCCACGCAAAAGAAAATGACCGAGTGTCAACACGCTTCGTCTTTCCTGCCCTCTTCGTCCCATTATGCAGCATGGGTTCAAAAAATCCACCATAATGGACTTCGGTACAGCTACGCCCAGCCACTCGCCTCATGAGCACGCTCGTCATCACCCCCTCCATCCACATCGACCCGGCCGAACTGCACGTTTCCTTCGCCCGCGCCCCGGGGCCCGGCGGCCAGAACGTGAACAAGGTGGAGAGCGCGGTCAAGCTGCATTTCGACGTGCGTCATTCGCCCTCGCTGCCGGAGGAAGTCAAGCTGCGGCTGACCAGGATCGCCGGCCGGCGCATGACCCACGACGGCGTGCTGGTCATCAGCGCCCATCGCTTCCGTACCCAACACCAGAACCGGGTCGATGCCGTGCAGCGCCTGGTGGAGTTGCTGCGCCGCGCCGCCCACGTGCCGGCGGTGCGCAAGCCGACCAAGCCGTCCGTCGCCGCCCGCGAGCGGCGCCTGAGCGAGAAGCGCGAGCGCGGCGCCGTCAAACGCACGCGCCAGGAACGCATCGCCTACGAATAGTGGCTCAGTCCTTGAACGGATTGCGCTCGTTCAGCTCGTCCACGTAGTCGGCCACGCCCGCCGTTTCCTGGGCGAGAAACCGCTCCACCGCCTGCGCGAATTCTGGATGCGCCAGCCAGTGCACGGACCAGGTCTTCACCGGCAACAGCCCGCGCGCGAGCTTGTGCTCACCCTGCGCCCCGC
This sequence comes from uncultured Burkholderiales bacterium, assembly GCA_964445085.1. Taxonomy (GTDB): domain Bacteria; phylum Pseudomonadota; class Gammaproteobacteria; order Burkholderiales; family Thiobacteraceae; genus Thiobacter. The sequence goes on along the minus strand of CAYUJV010000078.1, from coordinate 7,745 downwards.
CCTCGAAGCGGGCCAGGCGGCGCGCGATGCAGAACTCGATGGCCTGGTAGTAGCAGGTTTCAAAATGCAGGCCGGGGACGAACTGTCCCGGCCCCAGCACGCTTCCCCAGTACCGGCCGCACAGTGCCTCCCGGTCGAAGAGATTCAGGGCGGCAGCGATCGGCTCGCCCTCCCGATACGCGAGCACCAGCAGGCAGTGCCCGCCCAGCAGGCGCCCGAGCTCCCTGAAGAAGGCAAGATTGAGATAGGGCGTGGAATGGTGGGCATCGTAGGTGGCCCGGTAGCAGCGCTCAAACAACGCCCAGTCGGCGTCGCCGATCTCGGTCCCAACGCGCTGGGCGAAACTCACGCCGGCTTCACGCACCTTGCGCCGCTCCTGCTTGATCTTCTTGCGCTTGTCGTGGCTCATGGCGGCGAGATAATCCTCGAAGCCGGTGTAGCCGGGATTGCGCCAGTGGAACTGAACGCCGGTGCGCAGCAGCAGCCCGCCGGGCGCAGTCGGTCGGGCGGCAATCTCCCGCGCCTCGGCCTCGGACGGCAGCAGGCAATGCCAGGACGATGCGCCCAGCGCCGTCGCCAGCTTGATGGCCGCCGACACCAGCTGCGCGCGCTCCTCCGCCGACCCGCCCAGCAGCCGCGGCCCCGTCACCGGCGTAAACGGCACCGCGCTCACGAGCTTGGGGTAGTAGCGCAGGCCGTGGCGCGCGTAGGCATCGGCCCAGGCCCAGTCGAACACGTATTCGCCATAGGAATGGTGCTTGATGTAGAGCGGCAACGCCGCCTGCAGCCGGCCTTCGCGCCTGAGCAGCAGGTGCTGCGGCAGCCAGCCGCTGCGTCCGCCCACGCAGCCGGTGCGCTCCAGGGCGTGCAGGAACTCATGGCGCACAAAGGGCTGCCCGCCGGCCAAGGCATTCCATTCGCCGGCCTGCACACCGGCCAGCGAATCGGCGATCTCGATGGCGGCCTGCGCTTCCTTATTCAGGGGTTTTCCTCCAAAATTTGCCCTTTGGGAACACCGAGCGGGACGCCGTCATCATGAATCTGCACGAATACCAGGCCAAGGAATTGCTGCGCGAATATGCTATCACCACCCCGCGCGGCGTCGTGATCGAGAACACCCTGCACGCGGAAGTCGCCACCAACGAGCTGGGCGGCAGCGCCTGGGTGGTGAAGGCGCAGATCCACGCCGGTGGGCGCGGCAAGGCCGGCGGCGTGAAGCTCGTGAAATCCGTGGACGACCTGCGCCACGCCGCCGACGCGCTCCTCGGCAAGCCTTTGGTCACCTACCAGAACGCACCCCATGGCCAGGTCGTGAGCAAGGTGCTGATCGAGGAAACCTTGCCCATCGCGCGCGAGCTGTACCTGTCCATGCTGGTGGACCGCGAAAGCGAGCGCGTGGCGGTGGTGGCCTCCAGCGCCGGCGGCATGGACATCGAGGAAGTGGCGCGTACGGCACCGGAGAAGATCGTGCGCGAACTGTGCGACCCGCTGCTGGGCCTGCAGGACTTCCAGTGCCGCAACATCGCCTTCGCACTCGGTCTGGAAGGCAAGCAGATCGGCGAAATGACCAAGCTGCTGACCAGCGCCTATCGCCTGTTCATGCGCAACGACCTGTCGCTGCTGGAAATCAATCCGCTGATCGTGACCAGCGAAGGCCACCTGGTCGCCCTGGACTGCAAGATCAGCGTCGACGACAACGCCCTCTACCGCCAGAAACTGCTCGCCGACAAGCGCGACCCGAGTCAGGACGACCCCAAGGAAGCCGCCGCCCATGCGGTGGGCCTCAATTACATCGCCCTGTCCGGCAACATCGGCTGCATGGTGAATGGCGCAGGCCTCGCCATGGCCACCATGGACCTGATCAAGCTGCACGGCGGCATGCCCGCCAACTTCCTCGACGTCGGCGGCGGCGCCACCGCCGAGACCGTGGCCAAGGCCTTCAAGATCATCCTCGCCGACAGCAACGTGAGGGCCATTCTGGTCAACATCTTCGGCGGCATCATGCGCTGCGACATCATCGCCGAAGGCATCATCCAGGCAGTGAAGGAAGTCGGCGTGCAGGTGCCGGTGGTGGTGCGGCTGGAGGGGACGAACGTCGATCTGGGGCGGAAGATGCTGGCGGAGTCGGGGTTGAAGATCACGTCGGCACCGAGCTTGACCGAGGCGGCGAAGATGGCAGTGGCGGCGGCTTAGCGTGCAAGCCGGGGCCCTGCACTCATCGCTGCTGCCTCCCGCGGTAATGGGTGAAAAGGGATCATTGTCTCCGGCCGCCCGCGAAGAAATTCAGCGCCTCTCCGGTCCGCGCCCCCTTCAGTACCTTAGGCAGGCTCTTCTGGCCTGGATCGTGATCTTCGGTGCGGTATACGTCGCGGTTCAGGCCGACACCTGGTGGGCCACGCTGCTCGCCATCTTCGTCGTGGCCACCCGAATGAACATTCTGGGCTTGCTCGTCCATGAACAGGCGCACTTTCTCGGGTTTCGCGGGAAATGGGCGGACCTGCTGGCGAACTCGATGACGGCGTATCCGCTCATGCTTCTCACCATCGAGGGATATGCCAAGGTTCATCTCTCCCACCACAAGTACTATTTCTCCGACAGGGACCCCGATCTGGCACGCAAGTCGGGGCCGGACTGGACCTTTCCAATGCCCTGGAGCCGCCTGCTCAAGCTGTTCCTGGCGGACTTTACCGGTCTTTCCATCATCAAGCTGGTGAAGGGCAAGCGGCTTGATGCCGATGTGTTCCACCGCCCTCATCCGCTTCCGCAGTGGGTCCGACCAGCCTTCATTCTTGGCATGCTGGCGCTGGTGACCTACTTCGGTGTCTGGAAACTGTTTGCCATTTACTGGTTGGTTCCGCTGCTGTTCGTCTTTCCAGCCATCGTGCGCTTGGGCGCCATTTCCGAGCACGTATATGTCCCCGGCGGCAATGTCGCGGAGACGACTCCCCTCCTGATTCAGCAATGGTACGAGAAACTGCTGCTCCCCAATCTCAACTTCGCGATGCATCCCTATCACCACTGGCATCCGGCGGTCGCGTGGTGCAACCTGCCAAAAGTCCACCAGATTTATCAGCGCGAGGGACTGGTGAACGAATCCAACGTATTCCATGGCTACGTGCACTACATTCGCCACCTGCAGCATGCGTCGGCGCCAGCATAATCTCGTCGCGCGCCAGGGCTGCTCGCACGATCCCGAAGGGCGCCGCGCGGACCCTGCGCCTCTGAGCGGCTAGCGCTTGAGTCTGGCCAACGCCGCCGCCATCGCCCCCTGCGGCACCGGCTGACTGTCCCGCCGTGGCAGCTTCGCCCCGCGCGGTCCTGCCGATTCGACTTTCCCCTTCTGTGCCGGCGCCGCATCGTCGCTCAGGCGCATGGTGAGCGAAATCCGCTTGCGCGGGATATCCACTTCCAGCACCTTCACCTTGACGATGTCGCCCGCCTTCACCACTTCGCGCGGGTCCTTGACGAACTTGTTGGCCAGGGCGGAGACGTGCACCAGGCCGTCCTGGTGCACGCCGATGTCGACGAAGGCGCCGAAGTTGGCGACGTTGGTCACCACGCCTTCCAGCACCATGCCGGGTTGCAGGTCCTTCAGCTCTTCCACGCCGTCTCTGAAGGTGGCGGTCTTGAACTCGGGGCGCGGGTCGCGGCCGGGCTTTTCCAGTTCCTTGAGAATGTCTTGCACCGTGGGCAGGCCGAAGCGTTCGTCGGTGTATTTCGCCGCTGACAAGCCCTTCACCACGCGCGCGTCGCCCACGACTTCCTTGATGCCCTTCGCAATGTCGGACAGGATGCGCTCCACCACCGGATAGGCTTCCGGGTGCACGGCGGAGGCGTCGAGCGGGTTGTCGCCGTTCATGATGCGCAGGAAGCCGGCGGCCTGCTCGAAGGTCTTGTCGCCCAGGCGTGGCACGTTCTTCAGGTCGTCGCGGGTGCGGAACGCGCCGTTGGCGTCGCGGTAGCCGACGATGTTGGCGGCCAGCGTCTGGTTCAGGCCGGAAATGCGCGTGAGCAGCGGCACCGAGGCGGTGTTCACGTCCACGCCCACCGCGTTCACGCAGTCCTCCACCACCGCGTCCAGGGTGCGCGCCAGCTTGGTCTGCGACACGTCGTGCTGGTATTGCCCAACACCAATCGACTTGGGGTCGCGCTTCACCAGCTCCGCCAACAGGTCGGCCACGCTTCTCTGGTACTTGAAGTAACCCAGCGGATCCTGCAGGCGGCGCGCGATGGACACCGCGCCGCGCAGGGACACGTCCAGTTGGGGAAATTCCCGGGCGGCGAATTCCGAGGCGGAGTACACCGAGGCGCCCGCCTCCGACACCACGACCTTGTTGAGCCTGAGTTCCGGATGGCGCTTGATCAGGTCGGCCGCCAGTTTGTCGGTCTCGCGCGAGGCGGTGCCGTTGCCGATGGCGATGAGCTCGATGTGGTGCTTCTTCGCCATCTGCGCGAGGGTGTGCAGCGCGCCGTCCCAATCCTTGCGCGGCTCGTGGGGGTAGATGGTGGCGGTGTCCAGCAGCTTGCCGGTGGCGTCCACCGCCGCCACTTTCACGCCGGTGCGCAGGCCGGGGTCGAGGCCGATGGTCGCGCGCGGGCCGGCGGGCGCGGCGAGCAGGAGGTCTTTCAGATTGCTGCCGAAGACGCGGATCGCCTCTTCCTCCGCGCGCTCGCGCAGGGCGTTCATCAGTTCCAGTTCCAGATGCAGGGAGACCTTCACCTTCCAGGTCCAGCGTACCGTGTCGGTGAGCCATCTATCGGCGGGGCGTCCGGCATCCTTGATGCCGAAGCGGGTGGCGATGCGCGATTCGCAGGGGTTGGGGCCGGCCGGCTTGTTGGCTTCATCCAGCTCGGAATCGAGGACCAGGGCCAGTTGCAGCACGCCTTCGTTGCGGCCGCGCAGCAGGGCCAGGGCACGGTGCGAGGGCACGGCCGAAATTGCTTCCGAGTAGCCGAAGTAATCGCGGAATTTCGCGCCCTCGGTTTCCTTGCCCTCCACCACCGTGGCCTTGAGCACGCCGTGCTCATCGAGGTAGGCGCGCAGCTGCCCCAGCAACTCCGCATCCTCGGCGAACCGTTCCATCAGGATCTGCCGTGCGCCGTCGAGCACGGCCTTGGCATCGGCGAAGCCGGCTTCGGCGTTGAGATACTTCTCCGCCTCCGCCTCCGGACTCAGCGTGGGGTCGGCCAGCAGCGCCTCGGCCAGCGGACCGATGCCCGCCTCGCGCGCGATCTGCGCCTTGGTGCGGCGCTTGGGTTTGTAGGGCAGGTAGAGGTCCTCCAGCCGCTGCTTGGTGTCGGCTTGCGCGATCTCGGCATGCAGTTCGGGCGTGAGCTTGCCCTGCTCCTGCACGCTGGCGATGATGGCCGCGCGGCGGTCCTCCAGTTCGCGCAGATAGCCCAGGCGTTCTTCCAGGGTGCGCAGCTGGGTGTCGTCCAGGCCGCCGGTCACTTCCTTGCGGTAGCGGGCGACGAAGGGCACGGTGGCCCCTTCATCCAGCAGGGCGACGGCGGCGGAAACTTGCTGGGGCTTGACGCCGAGTTCGGCGGCGATGCGATGTTCGATCGGTGGCAGCATGGGGAAAAAACCGGACTACGAAAAGGCCTTGATTGTGGCGAACGCGACCGGGCTTGAGCAAGCCGCGGCGCATATGCTAGCCAGCCAGGCGGAAGGCCGCACCCTCAGCCGCCGCGCAGCGCCGCCCTTCTCCCGCGCTTGAGGCTCACCCCGCCCAGGATGGCCAGGCCGATCACGAAATAGCTGCCGACCGCGAGAATGCCCAGGCGATGATCGCCGTGGGTCAGCCAGGTGGCGATGCCGTAGGTGATGGGGCCGACGATGGAGGACAGTTTGACCGCGAAGCCCCACAGGCCGAAGAACTCCGCCCGCCGCGATGCCGGGCTCAACAGGCCCACCAGCGCGCGCCCGGCGGACTGGCTGGAGCCCATGCAGATGCCGCCGAGGTTGGCCGCCACCCAGAACAGCGCCGGCCCCCGCGCGACGTAGGCCAGCAGCACCATCAAAATCCAGCCCCACAGGGTGATGGCCACGGTGGCCACGTGACCGATGCGATCCTGCACATGCCCGAACAGGAAGGCGCCGACAGCCGCGCTGATGTTCACCACGAAGATCAGCACGATGGTCTGCTGCACGCTGAAGCCCATGGCCTGCTGGGCGTAGATGGCGGCGAGTGCGATCACCGCCTGGATGCCGGCCTGGTAGAACAGCGTGCACCACAGAAAGCGGAACAGGTCCCGGTAATGCCGCGCCTGGCGCAGGGTCTGCATCAGGCGCGCAAATGCCTCGCGCGCGGTACTGAGATGCTGCAGGTGCGGCTGCGGCACGGACCGGTCGCGCAGGAACAGAAAGGTCGGCAGGCTCGCCAGTCCGTAGAACAGCGCCGTGATGACCATGGTCGCAGGCACGAACTGGGTCGCCGTCTGTCCCCTTCCCTCGGCCCAGGCGATATAGCCGAGACAGGCGGCCAGGCTCACCAGCCCACCGAGGTAGCCCAGGCTCCAGCCCCAGGCGGAAACCTTGCCGATGGCCTTCGGCTGCGCCAGTTCCGGCAGGAAGGCTGCGATGAGGTTTTCGCCGGTGCCGTAAAAAAAATTCGACAGCACGATCAGCAGCACCGACAGAACCAGCGCATGGGGCCCGGCGAACAGCAGGCCGGCGGTGAAGATCACGCAGCCGACGGTGCTGAACAGCAGCAGTTTCTTCTTGGCCGCCCAGGCGTCGGCGTAGGCGCCGATCACCGGCGCCGTCAGCACGATCAATCCGTAGGAGACGCCCAGGGCCAGGGTCCAGGCGAAGGTGGCCCAGACCGCGTTGCCGGCCACCACCGAAACGAAGTAGGCGTTGAACACGGCGGTGATCACCACGGTGGTGTAGGCGGAGTTGGCGAAGTCGTACATGGCCCAGGACCACACCTCGCGCGGGGCGACCCCGGGGGCAAGCGCTTTGGAAGACATTCGGTATGGTTCCGGTTATGGGTTCAGGCGAGGAATCAGGGCGGCGCCGTCAGCTGGCAGAGCCGGCGGCGAGCGCACGGCGCAGGTGCGACAAACCGGCGGCGACCTGCGCCGGCGCGCCGCCGTAGGCGATGCGCACCCAGCCCGGCGCGTCGAAGAAGTCGCCCGGAACGAGCTGGGTGTCGTGTTCCGCGCGCAGGCGCTCGACGAAGCCGGGAGCATCGCGCCCGCCCGGCAGCCGGAGCAGCGCCACGATGCCGTGCTCCGGCAGCAGGCCGGACAGGGCCGGCGTCTCCGCCAGCATGTGCGCCAGCTGGGCGCGGTTTTCCGCGGCCCGTGCCCAGGCCCGCTCCAGCAGCGCCGGTCGCGCATCGAAGGCCGCCAGCGCGGCCTGCAGCATGGTGGTCGGCGGATTCACGCCCATGAAATCGTAGAGCTGCTCCGCCCGCTCCACCAGCGCGCGCGGCGCCAGCGCCCAGCCGGCGCGCAGGGCACCTAAACCACAGACCTTGGTCAGGGACGCCGTGGTGATCAGGCGCGGGTGCAGCGCCTGGGCCACCGGCGCCGCATCCGAAAGGAAGTCCCGGTACACCTCGTCCACCACTGCATAAGCATCGCGCTCGTCGAGCCAGGCGCCGAGCGCCTGCAGCGCCTCGGGCGGCGTGACCGCGCCGGTCGGGTTGTGCGGGGTGGTCAGCAGCAACAGCCGAGTGCCGGGCCGCCACGCGCGCGCGATGCGCCCGAGGTCGAGGGCCCAGCCGTCGGCGGGG
>CAYUJV010000077.1:0-13914 GCA_964445085.1 uncultured Burkholderiales bacterium | reverse complement strand
CCGAGCAGGAATTCGGCCAGATAGGCGCCGTCCTGGCCGGTGATGCCGGTGATCAATGCGACCTTGTTGCCCATGCCGGATCTCGAAAAAGCGGGGATTTTACCACGTGGACCGGGTCACACTCTGTCAAAAGGTTCATTTGCCTTCGCCCGAGGGCGGGATGGGGCGGTCTGGCATATTCAAACTGACGGCTCCGCCGCCAGCAGCCAGTCCCGCGCCGCGACAACGGTCACGCCCGGAGGCAGACTCAGGCGCGGAGGTCGGTCCAAGGCGATCAATAGCAGGCTGGCGCGGGGAAACACGGCAGCGGCATCCTGCAGCGCCCGGGTCTCCCTGGCGACCGTATCGGGTTGGTCGAGGCTGGCGCAGACCTGAATCAACTCCTCGCTGCCGTCGGCATATCGGGCATGAAAATCAACCTCGAAGCCTGCGGTGGTGCGAACATAGGCGGTTTCCGCGCCGCGCCGGTCCAGTTCCAGCAGGACGGCAGTTTCAAGGGCATGGCCTAGGTTGGCCCTGCCCGAGCGGTCAAACAGGGGGATGAACCCCATGTCGATCGGATAAACCTTGCGCGGGTTGACCCGGCGCCGCCGTTCGGAGTCGGCGGCGATGGCGAGGCTGCGCAGCAGAAAGGCATCCTCCAGGTAATCCAGGTAGCTGTGCAGGGTGTCCTTGCCGACGGCAATGCCCTGCGATTTCAGGTCGACATGAAACTTGTTCACGCTGAAGCTGCCGGCGGCGTTGCCCAGCAACTGGCGCACCATCCAGCGCAACACCAGGGGATGGGAAACGGCGTACCGTTCGATGACATCGCGCAGGAGCACGACATCGACATAGCCGCGGAGCAGGTCGACGCGGCTGCGCGCATCGATCCCCTGCGCCTCGGGAAAGCCCCCCTGCCCCAGAAAGGCAAGCAAGTGGTTGTCGAGCAGGGAGCGCTCGGCCTTGGTCAGACGTTCCGGTGGTTTACGGGGCTCCCGCCCGGCATGGCGCAGACTTTCGCGGAAGCTGAATGGATACACCACCGCTTCCATGCCCCGGCCGCGCATGCTGGTGGCGACCTCCCGGGAAAGCAGACGCGCTGATGAGCCGGAGAGAAACAGGTCGACTTTTTCGCTGTCCAGCAGGCGGCGGGCAAAACGCTCCCAGCCGGGCACGACCTGGATTTCGTCCAGAAAAAATGTGGCGCGGCGCCGGTCGCGCCACTCTGGATAGAGGCGGTAGTATTCCTCCACCAGCAGATCCAGCTCCCCCGCCCGCATCCCGGCCAGGCGCTCATCTTCAAAGCTGAAATAGAGCAGTCCTTCGCGCGGCGTTCCCTGGGCAATGCGGTCCGCGAGCACTTGCCACATCAGGGTGGTCTTGCCGGCCCGCCGCATGCCGATCACGACGATTGCCTTGTTGGGCACGGCCGGCAGGCGAATGTCGCGCCGCGTCAAGGCCGGCGGCGGCACGGTAAGCCCTTCTACGATCTTTTGCCGGACGATCTGGCGATATTGGTCTTCCATGGGGGATAGAATAGACAGCATTTATCCTTTTTGAAAGGATAAAAGGCGTCCAGCTAGGCCGGGGATCAGCCCCGTCGGCGACGCATGTGGAAAACGGAATTTGTACGTCGACTAAAACACACGCTCCCTGAGCAGCCCCAGCAGATACTGCCCATAGCTGTTCTTCTGCATCGGCTGCGCCAGGGCCTCCACCTGCTGCGCCGAGATATAACCCATGCGATAGGCGATCTCCTCCGGGCAGGCGATCTTCAGGCCCTGCCGGCGCTCGATGGTTTCGATGAACTGCGAGGCCTCGAGCAGCGTCTCGTGGGTGCCGGTGTCGAGCCAGGCCATGCCGCGGCCCATCACCGACACCTCCAGCCGCCCGCGCCGCAGATACTCGCGGTTGACGTCGGTGATCTCCAGTTCGCCGCGGGGCGAGGGCTTGAGCGCCCGAGCGATGTCCACCACCTCGCGATCGTAGAAATACAGCCCGGTGACGGCGTAGCGCGACTTGGGCCGGGCCGGCTTTTCCTCGATGGACAGCGCGCGCCCCTCCGCGTCGAACTCCACCACGCCGTAGCGCTCGGGGTCGTGCACGGGGTAGGCGAACACCGTCGCCCCCTCCTCCTTGCCCGCCGCCCGCTGCAGATCGTCGGCCAACTCGTGGCCGTAGAAGATGTTGTCCCCCAGGACCAGCGCGCAGCCCGCGCCGCCGATGAAGCGCTCGCCGATCAGGAAGGCCTGGGCGATGCCCTCCGGCTTCGGCTGCACCGCGTAGGTGAAATTCAGCCCCCACTGCGAGCCGTCGCCCAGCAGCTGCTGAAAGCGCGGCGTGTCCTGCGGGGTGGAGATGATGAGGATGTCGCGGATTCCCGCCAGCAGCAGCGTGGAGAGCGGGTAGTAGATCATCGGCTTGTCGTAGATCGGCAGCAGCTGCTTGGAGACCGCTTGGGTCACCGGGTAGAGCCGGGTACCGGAGCCGCCGGCGAGGATGATGCCTTTCATGTGGCCACCTATTGGAATTCCCTAACCGAGTGACACCGCTGAAATCCCTCCTGCCCTCCCCTTTTTCAAAGGGAGGAACCTGCTGGACCCTTGCGCAGCAAGTTCCCCTCTTTACAAAAGAGGGGACAGGGGAGATTTCGCCGCGGGAAACTCGGCTGACATGTGGTTATGCAATTCTCGATGATTCATGCCCCAGATGTCCGCGGAATCCGGAACGTCATTGTCGAGGTTGGCCTGAGCTTACGCACAAGCCCCCGCTACGGCAAGAGCGTGGGCGTCAGCGCGCAAGCGCCGCGACCGCTTGCGCGAGTTCGGCCAGAGGAATCGCGTCAATATCCGCAGCCAGCGGGTAACGTTCCCCGCCAGGATAGACCACGAATTTCTTCACCGGCTTGAGGTCGGCGCATGCCTCATGAAAACCGCGATCCAGCTTGGGCGCGAGACCGCGTTTTATCTCGATGGCCCACGTGCTCCGATCGGGCCACACCAGCAGCAAGTCGATCTCCGCCCCGCCGCTGGTGCGGTAAAAAAAGCCATCCGCGCGGCCGGCCGCGACATTTAGGAGATTCTCGATGACGCAGCCCTCCCAGCTCTGCCCTACGGCCGGATGCGCCAGCAGGGCTTCCTTGTCGGGGATACTGAGCAGGGCGTGCACGAGACCGCTATCACGCACGTAGACCTTGGGCGACTTGACCAGGCGCTTGCCGACGTTGGCGTGCCATGGCGGCAGGCGCCGCACGAGCAGCATGTCCACCATCAGGCCGATATAGCGGTTCGCAGTCTTGGCATCCACGCCAAGGTTGCGTGCCAGCTGGGCGACATTGAGCAGACTGCCCTGCAGGTGCGCCAACATCACCCAGAAGCGGCGCAGGGTCTCCGCAGCAATGCGCGGCCCGAACTGGGGGATTTCCCGCTCCAGGTAGGTGCGGATGAAATCCAGACGCCAGCGATAACTGCGGGCCGGGTCGGTCGCGAGGAAAGCTTCGGGAAATCCGCCCCTCACCCAGAGCGTATCCAGGGAATCGGCCGGCACTTCGAGCGCCGTGAACGGTGTGAGCTCAAGATAGGCAATGCGTCCGGCCAGCGTTTCACCGGACTGCTTGAGCAGATCCAGGGAAGCGGATCCCAACAGCAAGTACTGGCCCGCCCGCCGCCCCATCCGGCGGCTGCGGTCGATGAGCCCGCGCAGCACGGGGAACAGCCCTGGGGCGCGGTGCACTTCGTCCAGGATGACCAGCTGGTCCAGGTGGTCGGCGAGATAGAGCTCGGCCTGAGCAAGCTTCGCTCGGTCCTGCTCCGACTCCAGATCGAGATAAAGCGCCCCCAGCCGCTCGCCTGCTTCCAGGGCCAGAGTGGTCTTGCCGACCTGTCGGGGCCCGAGCAGGGCCACGGCCGGGGAATGGCCAAGAGCGTCCAGAAGGGAATCGGACAGCAGGCGATGAATCATCCTTGCAATTCTGGAATACTATTCCACGATTTGCAAGGATATTTGGGCCTTCTTCCCATCAAGCGCCGGCATACTGCTTCTCCACCCACTTCTGGTATTCGCCGCTGGCCACGTCCTCGACCCAGCCCATGTGATCCAGATACCACTGCACGGTCTTGCGGATGCCGGTCTCGAAGCTCTCCTGCGGCTTCCAGCCCAGCTCGCGCTCGATCTTGCGCGCATCGATGGCGTAGCGCCGGTCGTGGCCGGGACGGTCCTTCACGTAGGTGATGAGCGAGGCGTAGGGCGCGGCGCCGGGCTTGAGTTCGTCGAGCAGGGCGCACACGGTGTGGATGACTTCCAGATTTGTCTTCTCGTTCCAGCCGCCGATGTTGTAGGTCTCGCCCACGCGCCCCCGCGCCAGCACCTCGCGGATGCCGCCGCAGTGGTCGGCCACGTACAGCCAGTCGCGGATGTTCTGGCCGTCGCCATAGACCGGCAGCGGCTTGCCGTTGATGGCGTTGAGGATCATCAGCGGGATGAGCTTTTCCGGGAACTGGTAGGGCCCGTAGTTGTTGGAGCAATTGGTGGTCAGCGTCGGCAGGCCATAGGTGTGGTGATAGGCGCGCACCAGGTGGTCCGACGCCGCCTTGGACGCGGAATAGGGGCTGTTGGGCGCGTAGGGGGTGGTTTCGGTGAAGGGCGGATCGTGCGGCCCCAGCGAGCCGTACACCTCGTCCGTGGACACGTGCAGGAAGCGGAAGCCGTCTTTCTCCGCGCCGGCGAGCCCCGACCAGTAGGCCCGCGCCGCCTCCAGCAGATGAAAAGTGCCATTGATGTTGGTGGTGACGAAGTCCTCGGGGCCGTGGATGGAGCGGTCCACGTGGGACTCCGCCGCGAAGTGCACGATGGCGCGCGGCTTGTGCCTGGCCAGCAGTTCTTCGACCAGCGCCCGGTCATTGATGTCGCCGCGCACGAAGATGTGCCGCGGGTCATGCTTCAGGCTGTCCAGATTGTGCAGGTTGCCGGCGTAGGTGAGCTTGTCGAGATTGACGACCGGCTCGTCGGACCGGGCCAGCCAGTCGAGCACGAAGTTGGATCCGATGAAGCCGGCGCCGCCGGTGACGAGGATAGGTTGGGACATCGCGATGATGTGCTCAGATTCCGGTGAAAACCATGTCCAGCGCAGCGACGATCTCGTCACGCCTGTCCGACAGGCTTGCAATTTTCTTGCTCAGCATCCTGCAGGGCACGCCCGCCAGTTCTGGGGTGGACATCACCACTGAGGCATTGCGAATCCTGAACTGAGGATTGAGCCGCGAAGCGGCAGCTCCGGCGAACCGCTTGGCCACCAGCGGCACCACGACGCGCGTGGAAAGACCGGCCAGCAAATCCGACTGCACGTCCAACAGGAAGGGTATCTCGTCCTTGCTGCCGGAATCGGCGTTCTCGTAAACGTCGAATTGCGCCACTTAAAACCGCCTCAATCCGTCGCTGAATACCCCCCGGCGCTCGATGCGGGCATTGTAGTCGTCGATCGCGGCCTTGTTTTCTTCCAACCACTGCCGCGCCCGCGCCTCTCGCGCCATCACGACAAGCTGTTGCTCCAGTGCTTTGGACAGATTGATATTGAGTGCCTTGGCTTGACGCAGCAAATCGCTGTTTACCCGGAGGTTAACGGGCTTCTTGGGTGCATCGACATCAAATGGCTCGGCAGGCATGACCTTGTTCCTGAGGTGTGTCCGCTCATTATATGCGCACACTATGTGCGCATCAATTAGGCGGGGCGTGGGCCATAGTAGGCCTTGTACCAGTCGACAAATTTGCCGATGCCTTGCGCCAGCGGCGTGCTCGGCGCAAACCCCACCGCCTCCCGCAGCGCATCGATGTCGGCATAGGTCGCGTGCACGTCGCCCGGCTGCATCGGCAGCATCTGCTTCTCGGCCTTCCTGCCCACGGCGTTCTCGATGGTTTCGATGAAGGTCATCAGCTCCACCGGCTCGTGGTTGCCGATGTTGTAGATGCGGTAGGGTGCGTGGCTCGCCGCCGGGTCGGGGTGGGCGTAATCGAAGTTCGGATTGGGCGTTGGAATCCTGTCCAGCACCCGCGCCACGCCTTCCACGATGTCATCGACGTAGGTGAAATCGCGCTGCATCCTGCCTTCGTTGAACACCTTGATCGGTTCACCGCGCAGGATGGCGCCGGTGAACAGCGAGGGCGACATGTCCGGCCGGCCCCAGGGGCCGTACACGGTGAAGAAGCGCAGGCCCGTCGTCGGCAGGCCGTAGAGATGGCTGTAGGTGTGGGCCATCAGCTCGTTCGCCTTCTTGCTCGCGGCATACAGGCTGACCGGATGGTCCACGTTGTCGTGCTCGGAGAACGGCATTTTGGTGTTGGCGCCGTAGACGCTGGAACTGCTGGCGTAGACCAGGTGCTCGATGCCGCCGTGGCGGCAGCCTTCCAGCACGTTGGCGAAGCCCACCAGGTTGGAATCCACGTAGGCCTGCGGATTGGTGAGGGAGTAGCGCACGCCGGGCTGGGCGGCAAGGTGCACCACCCGGTCGAAGCGGCCCTTGGTGAACAATTCCGCGCAGCCGGGACGGTCGGCGAGGTCGAGCTTGACGAAGGCAAAGCCGCGCTTGCCCTCCAGCTGGCGGAGCCGGTCCAGCTTGAGCTGCACGTCGTAGTAGTCGTTGATGTTGTCCACGCCCACGACCTCGTCGCCGCGGGCGAGCAGGCGCTGGGCGGTGTGCATTCCGATGAAACCGGCCACGCCGGTGACGAGAACCTTCAAGTCACTCTCCCTGTTTGGTGGATTTGTCCGCCGCGCCCTCATCCCAAGCCTTCTCCCCGGGGGAGAAGGGCTTTCTCCCCTCTCCCTCGGGGAGAAGGGCCGGGGGTGAGGGAACGGCCGTCTCCAATTCCATCAACTTCGCGTATTTGACGAAACTGTTGTTACAGCCGATCACAATGTGCACCAGCCCCGGCACGCCATCCAGAAAGCCCAGGCGCACGACATAAAATTTCACGAAGCGCAGCAGCGGGCTCAGCAGCAGCTGGCCCAGATGCGCGCGCCTGCCGCGTCGATGCAGCGCCTCCGCCTGCAGGCTGGTGTAGCGGTTCTGCTTGTCCAGATACACCGCCAGGGTGTCGCAGGACTCGTGCAGCAGATCGCCCACCAGCTTGCCCACAACGCCGTCGCACGCCACCTTCTCGTGCACCGGATCGTCGCTCCAGCGTCCGCGGCGCCGGTCGAACAGGCGCAGCGACCAGTCCGGATAGCCCTCGCCGTGGCGCAGCCAGCGGCCGAGAAACCGATTGCGGCGCCGCATCATGTAGCCCGGCGCGTCCGGTGCCCGCAGGACCGCTTCGATGGAGGCGCCGAGTTCGGGCGTCACCCGCTCGTCGGCATCGATGCACAACACCCAGTCGTGGGCCGCCTGCTCCACGGCAAACTGCTTCTGCCGGCCGTAGCCCAGCCAGTCCTGGTGCAACACCCGCGCGCCGTGCCTGGCCGCGATTTCCGGCGTGCCGTCCCGACTGCCGGAATCCACCACCACGATCTCGTCCGCGAAGGCCACGCTGGCGAGGCAGGCTTCGAGCTGATGCGCCGCATCGCGGGTGATGATGGTGACGGAGAGGGGCTGGCGGGCGGACAACGGAGCCTCGAAACAAAGGCCTCATTCTATGCGCAAAGGGGGTTTCAGTGTAGGCTTGGCGCCCAAAGGAAAAGCCCGCCGTGCCCCGTATCCTGCTGGTCAAGACCTCGTCCATGGGCGACGTCATCCACAATCTTCCCGTCGTCGCCGACCTGCGCAGCCGCTTCCCCGACGCGGAGATCCACTGGCTGGTGGAAGAGGCCTTCGCCGACATCCCGCGCCTGCACCCGGGCGTGAACGAAGTCATCCCGGTCGCGCTGCGGCGCTGGCGCAGGCAGCTTCACCGCCTGTCCAGCTGGCGCGAGATGGCCGGCCTGCGCCGCCGCCTGCAAGCCCTGCCCTGCGATTTCATCCTCGACACCCAGGGCTTGCTCAAGAGCGCGCTGCTCGGTGCCATGGCGCGCGGCGTGCACATCGGCTACGGCAGAAGCTGCGTGCGCGAGCCGCTTGCCGCCCGCTTCTACGACCGGAGCTTCCACGTCGACCCCGCCGCCCATGCCGTCGTGCGCTATCGCGCGCTCGCCGCCCAGGCCTTCGACCTGCCCGCGGATCTGCCGCTGGACTACGGCCTGCCCAGACCGCAGACCGCGCCGCTCTGGGCCCCGGACACGCCCTACGCCGTGCTGCTCCACGCCACCAGCCGCGAGGAAAAGCTCTGGCCGGAAGGGCACTGGATCGCCCTCGGCCTGCAGCTGCGCCAGCGCGGCATGCGCGCGCTGCTGCCCTGGGGCAATGCGGCCGAGTCGGCGCGGGCGCAGCGGCTCGCCGCGCGCATCAAGGATGCTTTGGTGGCGCCGCCCATGCGCCTCACCGAGGCCGCTGCCATGCTCGCCCATGGGCGCGTCGTGATCGGCGTGGACACGGGACTCGTCCATCTTTCCACCGCCGTCGGCACGCCCACCGTCGGCATCTACTGCGGTTCGGATCCGGCGAAGAACGGCTTGTACGCGACGACGCCCATCGCGAATCTGGGTGGGCCGGGCAGGCCGCCCGCGGTGGACGAGGTCATGGACGCGGTGGAGAGGATGCTCGAATGAGCGCCTGCGCCCTGTCATCCCGCCCAGGCCAGACCATCCATGTCACGCTTCCTCTATAACCTCCTGCTCCTGCTCCTGCTGCCGCTCATCCCGCTGCGCTTGCTGTGGCGCGCGCGCAAGCAGCCCGAGTATCTGCTGCACGTCGGCGAGCGCTTCGGCTTCCATGCAATCGCCGCCGAGCGCCCGGTGATCTGGCTGCACGCCGTATCCGTGGGCGAAACCCGCGCGGCCGCGCCGCTGATCGAAGCCCTGCTCGCGCACCGTCCCGACCACCAGATCCTGCTCACCCACATGACGCCGACGGGACGTGCCGCCGGCGAGCAGCTGTTCGGCGACCGCGTGCTGCGCGCCTACCTGCCCTACGACTATCCGTTCGCGGCCCGGCGCTTCCTGCGTCATTTCCGCCCGTGCATGGCGCTGTTCATGGAAACCGAGTTGTGGCCGAACCTGATCGCCGCCTGCCGCGAGGCCGGCGTGCCGGCCTGGCTGATCAATGCTCGGCTGTCGGAGAAATCGGCGACGCGCTACCGGCGCTTCGGTGCGCTCAGCCGCGCGCTGTTCGGCAGCCTCGCCGGCGTGCTGGCGCAAACCGAGGCCGATGCAATGCGGCTGCGCGCGCTGGGTGCGGAGAACATCGCCGTCACGGGCAACCTGAAGTTCGACGTGGCCCCGCCGCAGACGGCGGTTGAACTGGGGCATGCGCTGCGCGCGCGCTTCGGCCAGCGGCCGGTCCTGCTCGCGGCCAGCACGCGCGAAGGCGAGGAAGCCCTGCTGCTGGATGCCCTGGACGCATGCAGCGTTCCGGGACTGCTCTTCGTCATCGTGCCGCGCCATCCCCAGCGCTTCAACGAAGTGGCCACGCTGCTGGACAAGCGCGGACTGAAATTCCAGCGCCGCAGCGCGGGCGAAACGATCGGCCGGGACACGCGCGTCGTGCTCGGCGACAGCATGGGCGAAATGTTCGCCTACTACGCGGCCTGCGACCTGGCCTACGTGGGCGGCAGCCTGCTGCCTTTCGGTGGGCAGAACCTGATCGAGGCCTGCGCCCTGGGCGTGCCGGTGCTGGTGGGGCCGCACACCTTCAATTTCGCGCAAGCGACGGCGGATGCCATCGCGGCCGGCGCGGCGCTGCGGGTGGGAGATGCGGCGGAGCTGATGCGCACCGCCGCCGAGCTGGTGGGCGACGCTGCCCGGCGGGCACGGATGAGTACCGCCGCGCGCGCCTTCGCTGCGGCCCACCGCGGCGCCACCGGGCGCACGCTGCAGGCGCTGGAAGATGTGCTCGGCAAACCGGCGCCGACGGCGCCCTAGTGGCCGGCCTGGCTCAGCCAGCTATTGGTCTGGGCCACGTCGGCTTCGCTCAGCGCGCCGACGGCGGCTTCCAGTCTCAGCCGCGCCAGGATGTAGTTGTACAGCGCCTGGGCCAGATCGCGCCGAGCGGTGAACAGCTGCTGGCGCGCATTGAGCAGGTCGACGCTGGTGCGCACGCCGACCTCGAGCCCCAGCTTGGTGGACTCCAGGGAGCTCTCGTTCGACACCACCGCCTGCTGCAGCGCCCTCACCTGGGCAATGCCGCTGGTCACGCCGAGATAGGCTTGGCGCGTCTGCTGGGTGACGCTGCGCATGGTCGCCTCGAGGTCCTGGCGCGCCTTCTCCTGGTTGGCCAGGGCCTCGCGCACCCGCGACTGGGTGGCGCCGCCCTGGTAGAGGGGGATGTTGAGCTGCAGGCCGATGGTCCTGCTGGTCTGGTCGTAACCGCCGAAGGGGCCGTTGCCGGCGGTGTTGTCGGCATAGCTGGCCACTGCGTCGAGGGTGGGATAGTGCCCGCCGCGGGCGAATTCCACCTGCTGGTTCGCCACCTCCAGCGCGGCGCGCTGCGCCTGCACCGCGGCGCTGCCCGCCAACGCCTTTTCCACCCAGGCGTCCATGCCGCCCTCGGGCGCCAGCAACGGCACGTCGGCGCGGGTGGGCGCGAGCGCCCCCACTGGCCGGCCGGTGATCTGCTCCAGGGCGCGCTGCTTCACTTCAAGGTCGTTCTGCGCCGCGATTTCCTGCGCCACCACCAGGTCATAGCGCGCCTGCGCGTCGTGGGTGTCGGTGATGGTGGCAGTGCCCACCTCGAAGCTGCGCTTGGCCTGGGCCAGCTGTTCGGCGATGGCTTCCTTCTGCGCCTGGGCGAGGGTGACGTTGTTCTGCGCCAGCAGTTCGTCGAAATAGGCTTGGGCCACGCGCAGGATCAGGTCCTGCTGCGCGCCGGCGAACTGGGCGTCGCTTTGCGCCACGGCCGACTTGGCCTGCTCGTACTGGGCGAAATTCTGCTTGCGGTAGAGCGGCTGGTTGAGGGTGACGGCGTAGCCGTTGGAGTTGTACTTCAGCGTGCCGCTGGGGATGGGCAGCCCGGGGTTCTTGTACTGGCTGTCGACGTCGTTGTAGGTGGTGTTGGCCGAGAGGCCGACCGACGGCAGGAGCAGGGCGCGGCCCTGGGGCAGCTTTTCCTGGCCGGCGTCGCGCGCGGCGCGGGCGGCCTGAAAGGTGGCGTCCTGGGTCAGGGCCTGCCGATAGACTTCCATCAGGTCGGTTGCAGCCCGGGCCGGCACGATCAGGCCCGTGGAAATCAGGCCAGCTGCCAGCAAACCCGCCGATAACTTCTTCATGAAAGACCTTTCCCGCTAGTAGGTGCGCATGCTCGCGTCGACGTCGCGTGCCCAGGCTTCGACGCCACCCGTCAAATTATACACAGCGGAAAACCCCTCCCGTTCCAGCACCCGCGCGATCTGGTAGCTGCGGATGCCGTGATGACAGATCACCACCGTCTCGGCGGCCGGGTCGAGGCTGCGGATGCGATCGAGCACCTGCCGCATGGGCAGGAGTTGCGCACCTTCGATATGACAGATGTCGTATTCCCAGGGTTCGCGCACATCGAGCAAGGACGGCTTGGGACGCGCAGGGTCGGCCAGCCAGTCGTGCAGCTCCCGGGGGGCGAGGTGCTTCATCAGAAGACGAAGCGCTCCGGCTGCGGCGCGTTGGCGAGCGGCGCGATGCAGGTCTCGAACAGGTCCCGGGTCTCGTAGATCCCGGGTTGGATGGCGCGCACCAGCCGCGCCTTCATCACCGGCGCCTCGCCGACGATGGCGAGCAGCCGGCCGCCGGCGTTCAGGCTGTTGGCGAAGCCCTCCGCCAGCACCGGGGTGGAGCCGGTGAGCACGATCACGTCATAGGGCGCATGCTGCAGCCAGCCGCGCGCCGCATCGCCGACCTCCAGGGTGACGTTGTCGAAGCCGTGGGCGTTGAGCCGGGCGTCCGCCTCGGACTTGAGCTCGGGCACGATTTCCACGCTGTACACGTGCCGGGCCAGGCTCGCCAGCAAGGCGGTCATGTAGCCGCTGCCGGTGCCGACTTCCAGCACCTTGTCCGTGGGCTTCACGCGCAGTTCCTGCAGCATCCTGGCCTCGAGCTTGGGCGCGAGCATGGTCTGGCCGTGGCCGATGGGAATCTCCATGTCGGTGAAGGCCAGGCTGCGGTAGACCGGGGGCACGTATTCCTCCCGCTTCACCTTGTACAGCAGGTCGAGCACGGTCTCGTCCAGCACCTCCCAGGGACGGATCTGCTGCTCCACCATGTTGAAGCGGGCCTTGTCGAAATCCATGTGATCCTCCAGGTATTTTCCTTATTAATCTTGCGATTATTGCACAAATGACGTACCTTTACAGTCCTCGCTAGGGGTCCGGCCCGGGGCATTTCCCGCCGGTGAGACAAACCCTTTGAACCTGATGCGGTTCGTACCGCCGTAGGGAAGCGCCGGCCACTCCTCCGTTGCGCCCCTACTCACCTTGGAGCGCGCACCATGAACGCCAACCCGCAATTCCTCGCTTCGACCGCCACCGTGGACGAAGCCGCCATCCAGCCCCTGCCCAATTCGCGCAAGGTCTACGTGCAGGGCTCGCGCCCGGACATCAGGGTGCCGATGCGGGAGATTTCCCAGTCCGACACGCCGGCCTCCTTCGGCGCGGAAAAGAACCCGCCGATCTTCGTCTACGACACGTCGGGCCCCTATACCGACCCGAACGCGAAAATCGACATCCGCAGCGGCCTTGCGCCCCTGCGCGCCAGGTGGATCGAGGAGCGCAATGATACCGAGGAGCTGCCGGGTCCCACTTCCGAGTATGGCCGCGCGCGCCTGGAAGATCCCAAGCTCGCCGAGCTGCGCTTCAATCTCAAGCGCAGGCCGCGCCGGGCGAAAGCCGGCATGAACGTGACCCAGATGCACTATGCGCGCAAGGGCATCATCACGCCGGAGATGGAATTCGTCGCCATCCGCGAGAATCTGCGCCGCCAGGAATATCTGGAGTCCCTGCGCGCCGCCGGCCCCACCGGAAGCCGCATGGCCGAGCTGCTCACGCGCCAGCATCCGGGGCAGAGCTTCGGCGCCGCCATTCCCGACACCATCACCCCCGAGTTCGTGCGCAGCGAAGTGGCCCGCGGCCGCGCCATCATCCCGGCCAACATCAACCACCCGGAATCGGAGCCGATGATCATCGGCCGCAATTTCCTGGTGAAGATAAACGCGAATATCGGCAATTCAGCCGTCTCCTCCGGCATCGGCGAGGAAGTGGAGAAAATGACCTGGGCCATCCGCTGGGGCGGCGACACGGTCATGGACCTCTCCACCGGCAAGCACATCCACGAAACCCGGGAGTGGATCATCCGCAACTCGCCCGTGCCCATCGGCACCGTGCCGATTTATCAGGCGCTGGAAAAGGTCGACGGCCGCGCCGAAGAACTGACTTGGGAAATGTTCCGCGACACCCTGATCGAGCAGGCCGAGCAGGGCGTGGACTACTTCACGATTCATGCTGGCGTCTTGCTGCGCTACGTGCCCATGACCGCGAAGCGCATGACCGGCATCGTCTCCCGCGGCGGCTCGATTCTGGCCAAGTGGTGCCTCGCCCATCACAAGGAGAATTTCCTCTACACCCACTTCGAGGAAATTTGCGAAATCATGAAGGCCTACGACGTGGCCTTCTCCCTCGGCGACGGCCTGCGTCCAGGCTCCATCTACGATGCCAACGACGAGGCGCAACTGGGCGAACTGAAGACCCTGGGCGAGCTCACCGACATCGCCTGGAAGCACGATGTGCAGGTGATGATCGAAGGCCCCGGCCACGTGCCCATGCATCTCATCAAGGAGAACATGGACCTGCAGCTGGAGTGGTGCAAGGAAGCGCCGTTCTACACCCTCGGCCCGCTCACCACCGACATCGCGCCCGGCTACGACCACATCACCAGCGGCATCGGCG
>CAYUJV010000076.1:0-14095 GCA_964445085.1 uncultured Burkholderiales bacterium | reverse complement strand
TGCGCCGGCTGCCACGGCGTGCTGCGCAAGGGCGCCACCGGCAAGCCGCTCACGCCGGACATCACGCTGCCGCGCGGCACCGATTACCTGAAGGTGTTCATCAACTACGGGTCGCCGCAGGGCATGCCGAACTGGGGCACGTCGGGCCAGCTGACGGACGAGGAAGTCGACATCATGGCGCGCTTCCTCCAGCATGAACCGCCGACCCCGCCCGAATTCGGCATGAAGGAAATGAGGGCGACATGGAAGGTGATCGTGCCGCCGGAGAAGCGTCCGAAGAAGAAGGAGAACGATCTCAATCTCGACAACCTGTTCTCGGTGACTTTGCGCGACGCCGGCCAGATCGCGCTGATCGACGGCGACAGCAAGAAGATCGTCGAGGTGATCGACACCGGATACGCCGTGCACATCTCCCGCATGTCGGCTTCCGGGCGCTATCTGTACGTGATCGGTCGCGACGCCCAGGTCAATCTGATCGACCTGTGGATGAAGCATCCGGCCAACGTCGCGGTGATCAAGGTCGGCCTCGAGGCGCGTTCGGTGGACACCTCCAAGTACAAGGGCTACGAGGACAGGTACGCCATCGCCGGCTCCTACTGGCCGCCCCAGTACACGATCATGAAGGGCGACACCCTGGAGCCGCTCAAGATCGTCTCGACCCGGGGCTTCACCGTCGACACCCAGGAGTACCACCCCGAGCCGCGCGTGGCCTCCATCGTGGCCTCGCACTTCCATCCCGAGTTCGCCGTGAACGTGAAGGAGACCGGCCACACGCTGATGGTCAACTACTCGAATCTCGACAACCTGAAGGTCACCGACATCAGCACTGCCCGCTTCCTGCATGACGGCGGCTGGGACTCGACGCGGCGCTACTTCCTGGTGGCCGCCAACCAGTCGAACAAGATCGCGGTGGTGGACGCCAAGGAGAACAAGCTGGTGAAGCTCGTGGACGTGGGCAAGATTCCCCATCCGGGCCGCGGCGCGAATTTCGTCGATCCGAAGTTCGGCCCGGTGTGGGCGACCGGCGACCTGGGCGACGACCAGATCGCCCTCATCGGCACCGACCCGGCGAAGCATCCGCAGAACGCGTGGAAGGTGGTGCGCATGCTCAAGGGCCAGGGCGGCGGCTCGCTGTTCATCAAGACCCATCCCAAGTCGAAGAACCTCTGGGTGGATACCGCCCTCAACCCCGACCCGGCCATCAGCCAGTCGGTCGCGGTGTACGAGATCGCGCACATCGACAAGGCGCCGCAGATCATCAAGATCGCGGAAATGGCCAACTTGGGCGAAGGGCCGAAGCGGGTCGTGCAGCCGGAGTACAACAAGGCCGGCGACGAGGTCTGGTTCTCGGTGTGGAACGGCAAGACCCAGGAGTCGGCCATCGTCGTGCTCGACGACAAGACGCGCAAGCTGAAGGCCGTGATCAAGGACAAGCGCCTGATCACGCCGACCGGCAAGTTCAACGTCTACAACACCCAGCACGACGTGTATTGATCATGGAGGCATAAGTCTGATGCGCGGCGCGATCTCGAGGCTGTGACGCTCGCTTCGACCTCGCACCGCGCAACGACTTCCGCCACATGATCGCCACACACAGACAAGCGATGCCAAAACAACCAACAATGGGAATCATGCTCGCGATCCTCTCCACCGCCGCCTTCGCCGATTCGCCCCATCTCAGCCGCGAGCGGGAAACGCAGTTGATCCGCCTCGTGCGCCAGGACTGCGGTTCCTGCCACGGCATGCGCCTCACCGGCGGGCTTGGGCCGGCACTGACGCCGGAGGCGCTGCGGGACAAACCCACCGACGCATTGATCCAAACCATTCTCCAGGGGCGGACCGGCACCCCGATGCCGCCGTGGAAGGATTTTGTCTCCGAGCCCGAGGCGGCCTGGATCGTGGATGGACTCAAGAAGGGATTCCCGGATGTCCGCTAGACTGCCCAGCCTGATTCTCGCGCTTGCCCTGCTCGCGACCCTCGCCGGCTGCGCCACGCCCGCGCTGCGCGGCACTGGCGATCTCGGCGTGGTGATCGAACGCGCCACCGGCAGCGTGCAGATCGTGGACACCAGCCACGGCACCAGCCTCGCCCGCGTGGAGGGACTGGGCGATCTCTCCCACGCCTCCATCAGCTACTCCCGCGACGAGCGCTATGCCTACGTGTTCGGCCGCGACGGCGGCCTGACCAAGGTCGACCTGCTGCGGGCGCGCATCGACCGCCGCATCGTGCAGGCGGGCAACAGCATCGGCGGCGCAATCTCCCCCGACGGCAGGCTGGTCGCAGTCGCCAACTACGAGCCGGGCGGGGTGAAGGTGTTCGACGCGAACGACCTCTCCCTCGTCGCCGACATCCCCGCGGTGGGTGCCGACGGCAAGCGGTCCAAGGTCGTTGGACTAGTCGATGCCCCCGGCCACCGCTTCGTGTTCAGCCTGTACGATGCCGGCGAGATCTGGGTCGCGGACATGCGGGCGCCGCGGCAACCCGTGCTGCACAAGTTCCCGGGCATCGGCAAGGAACCTTACGACGGCATGATCACCTCGGACGGCCGGTTCTACGCCGCCGGCCTGTTCGGCGAGGACGGCGTGGCCCTGCTCGACCTATGGAACCTCGATGCCGGCGTGAAGCGCGCCCTGGTCGAGTTCGGGCGTCACGGCGAGAAGCTGCCCGTGTACAAGATGCCGCACCTGGAGGGCTGGGCCGCCACCGGCGACAAGGTGGTGCTGCCGGCCGCGGGCCAGCACGAAGTCATCATCGCCGACCAGACCACTTGGAAGGAAATCGCGCGCGTGCCGGTCGCCGGCCAGGCCGTGTTCGCCGTGGCCCGGCCGGACGGCCGCCAGGTATGGATCAACTTCGCTTTCCCGAACAACGACACGGTCCAGGTGCTGGACCTGCCGACGCGCCGCATCGTGCAGACGCTCAAGCCCGGCAAGGGCGTGCTGCATCTGGAGTTCGCGCCGCGGGGCGAGCAGGTCTGGCTCTCGCTGCGTGACGAGAACCGCGTCGACATCTACGACCCGGACACCTTCACCCGCGTCGGCAGCCTGCCGGCCGAGAGCCCGAGCGGCATCTTCTTCACCGTGCGCGCCCACCGGATCGGCCTATGAGTGACGTTCACCTCAGCCTGCTCAACGACTTCCAGCGCGGCTTCCCGCTGACCCCGGCGCCGTTCGAGGTCATTTCGCGCCGTCTCGGCATGGGGGTGGACGAATTGCTCGACACCCTGCGCCGCCTGATCCGGGAAGGCGCCATCAGCCGCGTCGGCGCGGTGTTCCGCCCCAATCGCATCGGCGTCAGCACCCTTGCCGCCATGGCGGTGCCCGAACCGCGGCTCGCCGAAGTGGCGCAGCAGGTCAGCCTGCACGCCGAGGTCAACCACAATTACGAGCGCGAGCATCATTTCAATCTCTGGTTCGTCGCCGCCGCCGCGAACGCCGCGCAGCTGGAGCGCGTGCTGCGCGACATCGAACGGCAGACGGGACTCGGCGTGATGCGCCTGCCCATGGTGCAGGACTACCACATCGACCTCGGCTTCGACCTGCGCCCCACCGTCGCCCTCGCCCACCAGCCGCAAACGAGGGCGCCCCAGGCGCACGCGCCCGAACTCGATGCCCTCGATTACGCGCTGATCGCCGCCATCCAGGACGGCCTGCCCCTGGTGGCGCACCCCTACGCCGACATCGGCGCGGCCATCGGGACCACCGAACGCGATGTGCTGGCGCGTCTCGCGCGGCTCCTGGAACACGACATCATCAAGCGCCTGGGCATCGTCGTGCGCCATCACGAGCTGGGCTTCCGCGCCAACGCCATGGTGGTGTGGGACATCCCGGACGCACAGGTCGACGCATTCGGCCGTTGCATCGGCGCGTCCGGCCTGGTGAACCTGTGCTATCAGCGCCCGCGCCGGCTGCCAGAGTGGCGCTACAACCTGTTCTGCATGATCCACGGCAAGGATCGCGCCGCGGTGCTCGAACGGCTTGAACAGCTGCGCGAGCAATGCGGGCTCACCCAGTTCCAGCATGAGGTGCTGTTCAGCAAGCGGCGCTTCAAGCAAACCGGCGCGCGCTATGTCGAACCGCGCCCCGGGGCGGAGAAGGTGGCGTGATGGACGAACTCGACCGCGCCCTGATCAACACCCTGCAAGGCGGCTTCCCGATTTGCGAGCGCCCCTACGCCGCGGTGGCGGCGCAGGTCGGCAGCGACGAGGAAACCGTCATCGCGCGCATCGACGGTCTGCTGCAACGCGGCCTGCTGTCGCGCTTCGGCCCGATGTACCACGCCGAGCAGATGGGCGGCGCACTCAGCCTGGCGGCGATGCAACTTCCGCCGGAAGACTTCGAGCGGGTGGCAGCCATCGTGAACCGCCAGCCGGAAGTGGCGCACAACTACGAGCGCAACCACCGTCTCAACATGTGGTTCGTGCTGGCCACCGAAACGCCGGAAGCGCAGCAGGCGACGATCGAGCGCATCGAGCGCGAAGCCGGCTACCCGGTCTACAACATGCCCAAGATCCGGGAATATTTCGTGGAGCTGAAGCTGCATGTTTGAGCGCATCCTTGCCACAAAGGGCACAAGACGGTTTGTAAAATGAACGCCCCGAAAGACATTGCCCTCCTCGACGACGTCGACCGCCGCCTCATCCAGGCGACCCAGGCCGGCCTGCCCCTTACCCCGCGCCCGTACCACACCATCGGCGCGGCGCTCGGCGTGGACGCGGCGGAGGTCATGGGACGCATGCAGCGCATGCTCGACCTGGGCATCATCCGCCGCATCGGCGCGGTGCCCAACCACTACGCCCTGGGCTACCGCGCCAACGGCATGACGGTGTGGGACGTGGCGGACCAGCAAATCGACGAGCTCGGCGCGCGCGTCGGCCAGCTCGACTTCGTCACCCACTGCTACCAGCGGCCGCGGCATGTGCCGGACTGGCCCTACAACCTGTTCGCCATGGTGCATGGCAAGACCCGCGAGGAAGTGGAAGCCAAGGCGCGCGTCATCGCCGAGCTGCTCGGCGCTGCCAGCCGCGGCAGCGACATTCTGTACAGCACGCGCATTCTGAAGAAAACCGGGCTGCGCATCGGCGCATAGGACACGACATGTTCCGCATCTCCCAATACATGCAAGAACTGGCCCATCCCACTCCCTTCGGTCCCAAGCGCAACCCGCCCGGCCCGGTGGTGATCTGGAACCTGGTGCGGCGCTGCAACCTCACCTGCAAGCACTGCTACTCGATTTCGGCGGACAAGGACTTTCCGGGCGAACTGTCGACGGGCGAAGTGTTCACGGTGATGGACGACCTCAAGCGCTTCCGCGTGCCGGTGCTGATCCTGTCCGGCGGCGAACCGCTGCTGCGCCCGGACATCTACGACATTGCCCGGCGCGCCAAGGACATGGGTTTCTACGTCGGCCTCTCCTCCAACGGCACGCTGATCGACGAGCGCAACATCGACCGCATTGCCGCCATCGGCTTCGACTATGTCGGCGTGTCCCTCGACGGCATCAAGGAAACCCATGACCGCTTCCGGCGCATGGCCGGCGCCTACGATGCCTCGCTGCACGGGATCCGCCTGTGCCGCGACAAGGGAATCAAGATCGGCATCCGCTTCACGCTCACCCAGGACAATGCCCAGGACCTGCCCGGCCTGCTGCAGCTGCTGGAGGACGAGCAGCTGGACAAGTTCTACCTGTCGCATCTGAACTATGCCGGACGCGGCAACAAGAACCGCAAGGACGACGTGGTGCACCAGACCACCCGCCAGGCCATGGACCTGCTGTTCGACACCTGCTGGCGCGATCAGCAGGCAGGGAGGCACAAGGAATTCGTCACCGGCAACAACGACGCCGACGGCGTCTACCTGCTGTTCTGGATCCGCAGGCACTTTCCGGAAATGGAAGCGCACATGCGTGCCAAGCTCGCCCAGTGGGGCGGCAACTCCAGCGGGGTGAACATCGCCAACATCGACAACCTGGGCAACGTGCACCCGGACACCTTCTGGTGGAACTACACCCTGGGCAATGTGAAGGAGCGCCCCTTCTCGGAGATCTGGCCCGACACCAGCGATCCCCTGATGGCCGGCCTCAAGGCGAGCCCGCGCCAGGTCAAAGGCCGCTGCGGCGCGTGCGCCTATTTCGACATCTGCGGCGGCAACACCCGGGTGCGCGCCTACCAGCTCACCGGCGACCCGTGGCAAGAAGACCCGGCCTGCTACCTGACCGACGAAGAGATCGGCGTGACCGAATCCCATGAGCGGCTGACGCTGACGCCCTACGTGCCGCTGCGGCGGATGGCGCGCTCGTGAAAGCCATTGTTCAACGCAGCGGCCGCGGCGGCTCCCAGAGGCAAAGCCACTCCGAAGGTTTTCCTCCGCGCTCCTCCGCCTACTCCGCGTTCAGTGCTTTTTGCTTTTTCTGGCTTGCAATGACGGCGGCACTGCCGAGCCGTGCCGCGGAACCCGCCACCGCCCTTTACACCCAGCACTGCGCCACTTGCCACGGCGCGGACCGCCTGGGGGGAATCGGCCCCGCCCTGTTGCCGGAGAACCTCGAGCGCCTGCGCAATCCGGAGGCGCTGAAGGTCATCGCCGGCGGCCGCGTCGCCACGCAGATGCCGGCCTTCGGCGACAAGCTCGGCAAGGAAGAGATTCAATCCCTGGCCGACTTCATCTACACCCCGCCGGCGGTGGAGCCGAAATGGGGCCGGGATGAAATCAATGCCTCACGCATCGTCCACTACGCGGCCGGCCGCCTGCCGGACAGGCCGGCATTCAAGGCCGACCTGCTGAATCTGTTCGTGGTGGTGGAGACCGGCGACCACCACGCCACCATCCTCGATGGCGACACTTTCCAGCCCATCCATCGCTTCCAGACCCGGTTCGCCCTGCACGGCGGGCCGAAGTTCACGCCGGACGGGCGCTATGTCTACTTCGCCTCGCGCGACGGCTGGATTTCCAAGTTCGACATCTGGAACCTCAAGACCACCCACGAGATCCGCGCCGGGATCAACACGCGCAATCTGGCGGTGTCGGGCGACGGGCGCTATGTCATGGTCGGCAACTACCTGCCGCACACGGTGGTGATCCTCGATGCCGTCGATCTCAAGCCGATCAAGCTGATCGAGGCCAGAGACGAGGCCGGCAGGAGTTCGCGCGTGTCGGCCGTGTACGACGCCGAACCGCGCAAGAGCTTCATCGTCGCGTTGAAGGACGTCAAGGAGGCGTGGGAAATCCCCTACGCCGACGATCATGAGCCGATCTACCCCGGACTGGTGCACGACTACCGCATGGGCGAGGCGCTGGCGGACAAGAGCCGCTTCCCCATCCGCCGCATTCCGCTGGAAGACTACCTGGACGATTTCTATTTCGACCAGTCCTACACCCACCTCATGGGCGCCTCCCGCGACGGTGGCAAGGGCCAGGTGGTCAATCTCGACATCCGGCGCAAGGTCGCCGATCTCGACCTGCCCGGCATGCCCCACCTCGGCTCCGGCATCACCTGGGACTACCGGGGCCGGCCGGTGATGGCCACCCCGAACCTCAAGTCCGGCGTGATCAGCGTCATCGACATGAAGACCTGGCAGGTGATCAAGCGCATCCCCACCCTCGGGCCGGGATTCTTCATGCGCAGCCACGAGGACACCCCCTACGCCTGGACCGACAACTTCATGAGCCCGGCCCGGGACACGCTCACCATCATCGACAAGCGCACCCTGGAAGTCGTGCGCAACCTCACCCCCGCTCCGGGCAAGACCGCCGCCCACGTCGAGTTCACCCGCGACGGCAGATACGCCCTGGTCAGCATCTGGGAAATGGACGGCGCCCTGGTCGTCTACGACGCGGCGACGTTCCAGGAAATCAAGCGCATTCCCATGAGCAAGCCCTCGGGCAAGTACAACGTCTACAACAAGACCACCCGCTCCGCCGGCACCAGCCACTGAACGCGCACGGCCCTTGATTCAGGTCAAGGTGAAGCTGGCGAAATCCGACTAGATTGCTCAACAAGCAGCAAACGGTTCGGTTCCACCACCCAGGAGGAAAAAATGAGCGAGTCATTCACCAAGTCAACGGCACGGAACATTTTTTGGGGGGCGGCGGTGTTCTCCTTCCTGTTGTTCCTCGGCCTCACCTTCGACACCACGGCGGCGCTGCCCAAGCGCGACAACCGGGCCAGCCTCACGCCCGAAGTCGCCCGTGGCAAGGCCATCTGGGAGAAGAACGACTGCATCGGCTGCCACACCCTGCTCGGCGAGGGCGCCTATTTTGCGCCCGAGCTGGGCAACGTCTACACCCGCCGCGGCGGCGAATTCATCAAGGCCTGGATCAAGGCGCAGCCCACCGGCGCGCCGGGCCGCCGGCAGATGCCGCAATTCCACCTGAGCGATCAGGAACTCAACGATCTCGTTGCCTTCCTCAAGTACACCTCCGAGATCAATACCGAAAAATG
Source organism: uncultured Burkholderiales bacterium (assembly GCA_964445085.1). Lineage (GTDB taxonomy): Bacteria > Pseudomonadota > Gammaproteobacteria > Burkholderiales > Thiobacteraceae > Thiobacter. The sequence goes on along the minus strand of CAYUJV010000076.1, from coordinate 5,655 downwards.
GCCACCCAACATCGAAGGGTGATCCGCATGCTATCCACCCATAGACAAGCTTAAGGAGCGCATATCATGCAATATCAATCCCAAGCGGTGGCCAAGCCCTACTTCGTCGCGGCGATCGGCCTCTTCGTCGGGCAGATCCTGTTCGGGCTGATCATGGGCCTGCAGTACGTCATCGGCGACTTCCTGTTTCCGGAGATCCCCTTCAACGTCGCGCGCATGGTGCATACCAACCTGCTCATCGTGTGGCTGCTGTTCGGCTTCATGGGAGCGGCCTACTACATGGTGCCGGAGGAATCGGAGACCGAGCTGCACAGCCCGAAGCTGGCGCTGCTCATGTTCTGGGTGTTCCTGGTGGCCGGCGCGCTGACCATCCTGGGCTACCTGCTGGTGCCCTACGCCAAGCTCGCCGACATGACCGGCAACGCGCTGGCGCCGACCATGGGGCGCGAGTTCCTGGAACAGCCGACCATCACCAAGATCGGCATCGTCATCGTGGCCCTGGCCTTTCTCTACAACGTCACCATGACGGTGCTCAAGGGCCGCAAGACCTCGGTCACCATGGTGCTGCTGCTGGGGCTGTGGGGCCTGGCGATCTTCTTCCTGTTCTCGTTCTACAACCCGTCCAACGTGGTGCTCGACAAGTTCTACTGGTGGTGGGTGGTGCACCTGTGGGTGGAAGGCGTGTGGGAGCTGATCCTCGGCGCGCTGCTGGCCTTCGTGCTGATCAAGATCACCGGCGTCGATCGCGAGGTGATCGAGAAGTGGCTGTACGTGATCATCGCCATGACCCTGATCACCGGCGTCATCGGCACCGGCCACCACTACTACTGGATCGGCACCCCGGGTTACTGGCAGTGGTGGGGTTCGGTGTTCTCGGCGATGGAACCCATCCCCTTCTTCATGATGACCGTGTTCGCCTTCACCATGGTGAACCGCCGCCGGCGCGAGCATCCCAACCAGGCGGCCACCCTGTGGGCCCTGGGCACCGGCGTGATGGCCTTCCTCGGCGCCGGCGTGTGGGGCTTCCTGCACACCCTGTCGCCGGTGAACTACTACACCCACGGCACCCAGATCACCGCGGCCCATGGCCACATGGCCTTCTACGGCGCCTACGTGATGGTGGTGCTGACCATCATCTCCTACGCCATGCCCCTGCTGCGCGGCCGCCAGGCCAACAGCAACAAGTCGCAGGTGCTGGAGATGTGGGGATTCTGGCTGATGACCGTGAGCATGGTGTTCATCACCCTGTTCCTCACCGCGGCGGGCATCCTGCAGGTATGGCTGCAGCGGGTGAGCACGACGCCGCTGCCCTTCATGCAGGCCCAGGACCAGGTCGCGCTGTTCTACTGGATGCGCGAGGTCACGGGCGTGGTGTTCCTAATCGGCCTCGCCGTCTACGTCGTCAGCTTCTTCGTTCGGGGAGAAACCAAGGCCGTGACGGCCTGAAGCGCGGGGCGAGGGAGGGTTTGCCTCCCCCGCCCTTCGGGTTCCAGTGAGCGATGATGAACACCTCCACCCTTCCCCTCACCCTCCCTGCGGCCAGCAGTCGTCCCCCGGGCGATCTGGCGATCTGGTTCGTCATCTTCGCGGAACTGCTCACCTTCGGCATCTTCTTTCTGGCCTACGGCTTTACCCGGGCGCACGACGTGGCTCTCTTCGACGCCTCGCAGCAACTGCTGGACCGTCGCACCGGCGCCGTCAACACCGTCCTGCTCATCACCAGCAGCTACTTCGTGGTGCGCGCGCTCGCGGCGATCAAGGCCGACGACAGCCGCGGCGCCGCACGCTGGCTGGTTGCCGCCATGGCTCTCGGCGGCGGCTTCATCGGCCTCAAGCTGCACGAGTTTGCCCACAGCTTCGGGGCCGGCATCACCCTGAGCACCAACACCTTCTACATGTTCTACCTGTCGCTCACGGCCTTCCACTTCCTGCACGTGGTCGTCGGACTGCTGGTGCTCGGCGTCATCGCCGCAAAAACCTGGAGCGGCGGCTACAGCGCGGCCGAACACACGGGCATGGAGACGGGTGCCGCCTACTGGCACATGGTGGACATGGTCTGGATCGTGCTCTTTCCGCTGGTTTACGTCATACACTGAGGTCGATATGCAGCCACCTGCCAGGACTTCCAACCCCCTTCTGCCCTGCACCCGGACTTGGCTGGTCCTGCTCGCCCTGACCGCCGTCACCTACGGCATCGGTCAGGCGCGGCTGGGCGGCACGGCGGCCGTGTTCATCGTGCTCGCCCTGGCCCTGGTCAAGACCCACTGGGTGGCCAACGACTTCATGGGATTGCGGCGCGCCGGCTGGGGCTGGCGCGCGGCCATGTTCGCCTGGCAGCTCGCCGTCGCGGCGGGACTCGGCATCGCCTATCTGAAAGCGGTATCACCATGAACAAACCCGACGAACTGCCCCTGTCCGCCCACCTTCCCTATTACCGGCCCCAGGGCCGGGAGGTGGAACTGTTCGAGCATGCCTTCCGCAACCAGTTGCCGCTGCTGATCAAGGGCCCCACCGGCTGCGGCAAGACGCGCTTCGTCGCCCACATGGCGGCGCGGCTGAAGCGCCCGCTCTACACCGTGGCCTGCCACGACGATCTGTCTGCCGCGGATCTCGTCGGCCGGCATCTGATCGGCGAATCCGGCACCTGGTGGCAGGACGGCCCGCTGACCCGGGCCGTGCGCGAAGGCGGCATCTGCTATCTGGACGAGGTGGTCGAAGCGCGCAAGGACACCACCGTCGTGCTGCATCCGCTCACCGACGACCGGCGCATCCTCCCCATCGAGCGCACCGGCGAGACACTGCAGGCGCCGCCGGAATTCATGCTGGTGGTGTCCTACAACCCGGGCTACCAGAACCTGCTCAAGGGCATGAAGCCGAGCACCCGCCAGCGCTTCGTCTCGCTGCATTTCGATTTCCCGGCGCCCGACGTGGAACAGGAGATCGTCATAGCGGAAGCCGGCGTCGATGCCTTGCTGGCGCGGCGGCTGGTCAACCTGGCCGGCGCGCTGCGCGCGCTCAAGGAACACGACCTGGAGGAGGCGGCGAGCACCCGGCTGGTGGTGTATGCGGCTTCGCTCATCAAGAGCGGCTTCACGCCCGTGGAGGCCTGCCGTGCCGCGCTGGTGGAAACCTTGACCGACGACGATGAAACAGCCGCCGCGCTGATGGAGGTCGTCCTTGTCACCTTCGGACAATGAGCAAACCATCGCCGTGACGGCCGAGGCGCTGTATCTGGCCAATCTGCTGCTCCTCCCGGGCGTGGCCTTCCTGGCGCTGCTCGCGCTGTGGGCGGTGCATCGCCGCACGGCGGCGGCCCTGGCGCGCTGCCACCTGCGGCAAACGGTGTCGGCCAGCCTGTGGGCCGGCGGGCTGCTGATCCTGGCCAACGCGCTCATCATTCTGCTCGGCGGCTACCATCAGCCCAGCACCTGGGTGATCGTCATTCTCTACTTCACGATCTTCCACTCCACCCTGGTGCTGCTGGGCGTGCTCGGCCTGGCGCGGGCCATGGCCGGCCAGCGCTTCGTCTATCCCGTCATCGGACGCCGCTGCGATGACTAGCCTGCAGGACAAGCGATTTCTGACGCGCGCGGGTTTCTTCCTGCTGTTCCTGCTCGCGCCGCCGCTGGACTTGTTCCGCTTCGACCTCAGCCAGGGCCACGCCATCCTGTTCGGCCAGCCCTGGGTCATCGGCATCGACCGTTTCATTGCCGGCGAAATCGGCGCCGGCCATCTCGCCTTCAACGTGCTGAGCCGGGTGCTGCTGCCGATCCTGCTCGCGGCCGCCCTGCTCATCGGCGTGTCCTACAAATGGGGCCGCGTCTACTGCGGCTGGCTGTGCCCGCACTTCTCGGTGGTGGAGGCCATCAACGGACTCATGCAGCGCACCATCGGCAAGCACAGCCTGTGGGACCGCCAGCGCCTGCCGCAACAGCGCCCGGACGGGTCGCTGCTGCGGCCACGGCCGATCTGGTGGCCGCTGACGGTGGGTGCCGCCCTGCTCTTTGCCTTCCTGTGGGCGGTGGCCCTGCTCACCTACCTGCTGCCGCCGACGGAGATCTACTCCAACCTGTGGCACGGCAGGCTCAGCGCCAACCAGGCGCGGTTCATCGGCGTCGCGACGCTGCTCCTCTTCATCGAATTCACCTTCGCGCGTCATCTGTTCTGCCGCTTCGGCTGTGCGGTGGGGCTGTTCCAGAGCCTGGCCTGGATGGCCAACAAGAAGGCCCTGGTGATCGGCTTCGACCACGCGCGGGCGCGCGCCTGCGCCGATTGCAACAATGCCTGCGACAATGCCTGCCCGATGCGCCTGCATCCGCGGTCGCTCAAGCGCAGCATGTTCACCTGCACCCAGTGCGCGCAGTGCGTGCAGGCCTGCGAGCAGGTGCAGGCCGACAACCCACACGGCACGCTGCTGCAGTGGGTGGACGGCAGCTGCGCCCTGGACAAGTCCGAGCGCGGCCTCGGCCATCACCCGGACGTGCCGCGGGATTGCTTCACCCGCACCATGACGCGCCATTGCCCCACCCGCCGGGACGGTGCGGAGGGCGAGGAATCCGCCAGGGTGGAATAGCATGGAAGAGATCGCCGGAAAAATCTGGGACCGTTTCATGCACCGCCTGATGGACACGCGGCATGCAGCGGCCGCCGTCACGCTAGCGGACATTTCCCGCACGGCCGGCATCCTGTTCCGTGCCCTGGGCGGCGATGCCGGACTCGACGTGAAGGCGGCCCAGGCCACGGAGCACGGCGCGCGGCGCGGCCTGCTGCAGCGCCTGGCGGGCAACGGCGGCAAGTGCGAGTTGGCCTGGCGCGACCACGAAGCACTGTACCTGCCGGAAGAGATCGCGCTGTTTCCCGAACGCACGCTCAACCGCGACCTGTACCTGTGGCTGATTGCCCTCGCCGCCGAGATGCGGCCCGGCGACTGGTTCGCGGAAAGCCAGCAGGCGACGCTGCGCGTGTTCGCGCGCTACCCGGGCTTCGCGCCGCGCTATCGCCAGCTCGCGCAGGCCGCCATGGCGCTGCGCCCAAACCCGGACACCCTGTCGCGGGGGGAAGCGGCGCGGGAGCGCGCGCTGCAGGCCGCCCTGCGCACGCCCGGCAGCGTTGGCGCCCTGCCCCACGCACGCCGGCCATGGCAGCCAGTGCCGCTGTGGCTCCATCCGAGGCCAGCCGTATCGGCGACGGGCACGGTGCCGGCGCAGGACGCTTCCGTGCCGCAAGACTCGGCGCGGACGCGCGTGCAGGACGACAAGCGTCGCCGCAGTGCCGAGCGGGTGGACATGCCCGACGGCAAGGACGGTTTCATGCTGTGCTTCCGCGCCGAGAGCATTCTGAGCTGGGCCGACTACATTCGCGTCAATCGCCCCACCGAGGACGACGAGGATGCCGACCCGGCCGCCGCCGACGACATGAAACGCCTGGCCGTGGCCCGCGACGGCAAGACCACGGCGGCGCGCGTGCGCTTCGATCTGGACTTGCCGCCGGCGCACGCCGACGACACGCCCCTGGGTCCCGGCATCCTGCTGCCGGAGTGGCATCACAAGCGCCGGCAGCTCCTGCCCGCCCATTGCCGCGTGCAGCCGCTGGTGGCCAGCGCCGCGCCGGCCTGCGGCCTGCCGCCGCGGCTTGCCGTCACCGCGCGCCGCATCC
>CAYUJV010000075.1:0-14201 GCA_964445085.1 uncultured Burkholderiales bacterium | reverse complement strand
ACGCCGCGCTGCTCGCCGCGGCGTTGCCCTTCTTCGGCACCGCCAAGCCGGCGCAGACCGGCGTGATCCACGATCCCTACAGCGGCGAGCCCACCGTCCTGTTCGCGCAAGCGCTGCGCGACGGACTGGTGGTCGGCCTGCTGAACCTCGAGCCCGTCCTCGATCTGGGCCGACGCATCAAGTTCGGCCAGCATGGACACGCGGCCATCACCGATCAGCAGGGCAACGTCGTGCTCCACCCCAACAGCGCCTGGATCAAGGAAATCCACAACATCGGCGACTGGAAGATCATCCAGGCCGGCATGCAGGGCAAGACCGGCGTCGCCACCTTCTATTCCCCGTTCGTGAAGCAGGACATGGTCGCCGGCTATGCCGCGGTGCCCGATTTCCACTGGGTGGTCATCACGCCGCAGCCCATGGCGGAGTTCCAGGCGCGCGCCGACGCCCTGCTGCGCACCGCCGGCGTGATTGCCCTGGCCAGCATCGCCCTCGCGCTGCTGCTGGCCACGGCGCTGTCCACCTGGATCGCCGGCCCGATCTCGGCCCTGGCCGAGGCCATGCGCCGCCTGCCCCACAATGGCTACCAGGTGCAGTTCAGGGAGCTTCCGGAACTCGCGCCGCGCGAATTGGACACGCTGCAGCGCACCAGCGCGCAAATGGCCCGGGAGATCGGCTCCTCCGTTGCGCTGCGCGACAATCTGAACCAGGAGCTGAAGCGGCAGGTGGACGCGGCCACGCGCAACCTGCAGGAAGCCAACACGCGGCTCGCGGCCCAGGCCTTCGTCGACGACCTGACCAAGCTCAGCAACCGCCGCGCCCTGTGGAAGCGCGTCTCCGACATGGAGCGCTCCAGCCCGGACACCTACCTGCCGGTGCAGGTGCTGCTGTTCGACCTGGACAACTTCAAGGAGATCAACGACACCTACGGCCACGCCGCCGGCGACCGCGTGCTGAGCCACGTGGCGGCGGTGATGGCGGCGGAGACCCGTGAAGGGGATTTCGTCGTGCGCTACGGCGGCGACGAGTTTCTGATCGTCATGCACCACTGCCTGGCCGCCACCGCGCAGCGCCGGGCGGAAGCCGTGCGCGCGGCGGTGCTCGCCAGCCCGGTGGTGATCGAGGGGCAGCCCCTGACCATTGCCATGAGCGTGGGCATCGCCGAGTCCGAGTCGCGCCTGTCGCGTCCGTCCTTCGCCGAGCTGCTCAAGGCCGCCGACCGGGCGATGTATGCGGCGAAGCAGAAAAAGCCCGGCCGCAAGCCCCTGACCTCCGCCTAGGGAGCCTCTGCAAAAGTACTGCGCCGCCCGTCTGGCCGCCTGCGATGCTCGCCGTACTCCTCGTACGGGTGCGCTTCTCGGCGGCCAGCCGGGCTTGCTCGCCACCTTTTGCAGAGGCGCCCTGGAACTTCCACCCAGAACGATCGTTCGATATACTGCTTCCCAGGTTTGATGGAGAGCAGTCATGAACCAGCCCCAACGCGCATTCGATCCCGATGCCGACGACCTCGGCGAGGACCTGGAGAGTCCACCGATCGACCGGCTCATCGGCCGGCTCAAACGCAAGTACAAGGGGCGCATCACCGGCGAGCTGGTCGTGCCGCCGCGCCCCGCCCGCCATGCCGACTTTCCGCCGGAGCTCGATCCCCGCCTCAAGGCCGCGCTGATCGCGCGCGGCATCCAGCAGCTCTACAGCCACCAGCGCGAAGCCTGGGACCACATCGCTGCCGGCCGCCACACCGTGGTGGTGACCCCCACCGCCTCCGGCAAGACCCTGTGCTACAACCTGCCGGTGCTGAACGCCGCCATCACGCACAAGGCCAAGGCGCTGTACCTGTTCCCGACCAAGGCGCTGTCCCAGGATCAGGTGGCGGAAATCCTGGAGCTGAACCAGGCGGGCGAGCTTGGCGTGCGCGCCTACACCTTCGACGGCGACACGCCCGGCGATGCGCGCAAGGCCGTGCGCACCCACGGCGACATCGTCGTGTCCAACCCGGACATGCTGCACCAGGGCATCCTGCCGCACCATACGAAATGGGCGCAGTTCTTCGAGAACCTCCAGTACGTGGTGATCGACGAGATGCACATCTACCGCGGCGTGTTCGGCTCCCACGTGGCCAATGTGATTCGCCGCCTGCAAAGGGTGTGCCGCTTCTATGGCAGCGAGCCGGTGTTCATCCTGTCCTCCGCCACCATCGCCAATCCGGCGGAGCTGGCGGAGCAGCTGCTCGGCGCGCCGGTGGCCGCCGTCACCGAGAGCGGCGCCCCCGCCGGGCAGAAACATCTCCTGCTGTGGAACCCGCCGGTGATCAACCCGGACCTGGGCATTCGCGCATCAAGCCGCTCCCAGACGACGCGCATCGCGCGCTTCTCGGTCAAGGCCGGCCTCAAGACCATCATTTTTTCCAACACGCGGCTGATGGTGGAAGTGCTGACCAAGTACATGAAGGACGTGTTCGACCACGACCCGCGCAAGCCGGCGCGCGTCACCGCCTACCGCGGCGGCTACCTGCCCACCGAGCGGCGCGCGGCGGAAAAGGCCCTGCGCGCGGGCAAGATCGACTGCGTGATCGCGACGTCCGCATTGGAGCTCGGCGTGGACATCGGCGCGCTCGACGTCTGCCTGCTCAACGGCTACCCCGGCACCATCGCCGCCACCTGGCAGCGCCTGGGCCGCGCCGGGCGCAGAAACCGTACCGCGCTGGGGGTGCTGGTGGCGACCAGCGAGCCGCTCGACCAGTACATCGTGCGCAATCCGGAATTCTTCATGGACAGCTCGCCCGAGCACGCGCGCATCGACCCGGACCAGCTGCTCATCCTGATGGACCACGTGCGCTGCGCCGCCTTCGAACTGCCCTTCGTCATGGGCGAGCGCTTCGGCAAGGAGAAACTGGACGACCTGCTCGCCTATCTGGAGGAACAGGGAGTGCTGCACAAGGAAGGCGACCAATGGCACTGGATGGCCGACAGTTATCCGGCCAACAGCGTCTCCCTGCGCTCGGTGGCGGAGGGCAATTTCGTCGTGGTCGACACCACCGACGGTAGGCAGGACATCATCGCCGAGGTGGATTTCTCCTCCGCGCCGATGACGATCTACGAAGGCGCGATCTACATGGTGCAGGCGGCGCCCTACCAGGTGGAACGCCTGGACTGGGAAGGGCGCAAGGCCTTCGTCACGAAAACGAAGGTCGACTACTACACCGACTCCATCGATTACACGAAGCTGAAGGTGCTGGAAGACTTCGAGCAGGCGGACCGGGCAACTCGGGGTGAAGTCCATCTCGTGCGCCGCATCGCCGGCTACAAGAAAATCCGCTACTACACCCACGAGAACGTCGGCTACGGCAACATCAACCTGCCCGACCAGGAAATGCACACCACGGCGGTGTGGTGGCAAATCGAGCCGAAGACCCTGGACCAGGCGTTTCCGAGCCGCTGGCAGGCGCTGGACGGCTTCCTCGGCGCCGCCTACGCCATGCACTACGTGGCGGCGCTGCTCACCATGTCCGAGCGCCAGGATCTGGGGCGTGCGGTGGGCGACTCCGGCAGCACCTGGTTCGCGACCGTGGGCGCCGACGGCCGCGGCTCGCCCAAGGCCTTCGACGGCGAGGATGTGGACCTGGATCAGGTGTCGCGCGAATTCCGTCCCACGGTCTTCCTCTACGACAACTACCCGGGCGGCATTGGATTGTCGGCGCCGCTGTTCGACCTGCGGCGCGAAGTGGTGACACGCGCGCACGCGCTGGTCGGCGCCTGCGAATGCGCCCACGGCTGCCCGGCGTGCATCGGTCCCATCCTCGCCTCGGACGAGCAGCGCGGGTTCTCGCCCAAGGGCGCGGCGCTGCGGGTGCTCGAGCTGTTCAGCGAACGCGGTGATCATGAGCCTGCGTGACCGTCTGCAAAAACTGCAGGGACAGCGCGGCCTGCAGCCTGCCTCGGCCATCGAGCCACCCCGGCCCAGCGTCGCCGAGCGCATGGCGCGGCAAGGACGCGCCGCTGCACGCATGAGCGAGCAGGAAGTGGCGCAAGCCCTCGGCGGCGAAGTCATCAGCAGCGGCCTGGTCCTGATCGACCGCGTGTTCCCGCTCGACTTCGTCCACGGCGACACCGCCCTGGACGAGGTGCTGGACGCGCCGCTGCACCTCCTGGACGGCTGCGAAGCGAAGCCCCACGCGCTGCTGTTTCTCGACACCGAAACCACGGGCCTGGCCGGCGGCACCGGCACCCTGCCCTTCCTGCTCGGCCTGTCGCGCATCGAGGGCGACAGCCTGCGCGTGCGCCAGTTCTTCCTCACCGGCTTCAAGGGCGAGCAGGCGCTGCTCCACGAGGCCCTGCCCTGGTACCGCGAGGCCGCGCATCTGGTCAGCTTCAACGGCAAGACCTTCGACCTGCCGCTGCTGGTGAGCCGCTATCGCCTGGCGCGGCGCGCCGATCCCTTCACCGGGCTCGGCCATCTCGACCTGCTGTATCCGACGCGCACCGCCTTCGCCAACAGCTGGCCCGACTGCCGGCTGCAGACGGCCGAACGGCGCCTGCTCAATTTCCAGCGCCAGGACGACCTGCCCGGCCATCTGGTACCGCAGGTCTGGTTCGACTTCGTGCGCGCCGGCCACTTCCGGCAGGTGCCGGGCATTCTCGAACACAATCGCTGGGACCTGGTGTCGCTCACGACGCTGGCCGCGCGCATGGCGACGCTGTTCGCCCGGCCCGACCACCCGGATGCCGACGTGCTTGGCATTGCGCGCAACTTCCGGCGCAAGGGGGAGGAGGCGCAGGCCCACGCGCATCTCACAAATCGGCGCGAGGCGCTGAGCGTCGGCGGACTGCTGGAACTGGCCGCCCTGCACCGGCGTCGCGGCGAATGGGATGCGGCGGTGGAGATCTGGAACCGGCTGGCGGAAGGCAACTGCATCGAAGCCATCGAGCGCCTGGCCAAGTATCACGAGCACGTTGCGAAAGCGCCGCTGACGGCACTGGCCTACGCGCAACGTCTCGCCCGGCTGCGTCCCTGCGCCGAAACCCAAAGCCGGCTTGCCCGTCTCGCGACCAAGGCCTGAGCGCCGACGGTCACCCTTCCCCTCCCCGCTTCGCAACCCGCCGCCCCCAGAATCCGGCGCGCGGCGCCGGTGCGTCAAGCATGCGTCAAGCATGCGTGAGCGTTACGTAAAAATCGCGCCATTCGCGGCGTTTTTTTCGTTTTTGGTGCGAATTGGGCTTGGCATTTCTGCGCCGATAAACTAATTTGATTCCGTGCGATCGGCACGCCGCCCATAAATTCTGCTGCGGCGATTCCCAAACAAACTTCGTCTCAACAACAAGCCAACGGAGAACAGAAGTGGACAACGACAATGAAATAAAGAAAGCGAAGCTGGCGTTGAACGCATCACGCCGGAAGTTCATCAGCGGTGGGGCCGCCCTCGGCGGCCTCGCACTTTTTGGACGCAGCGCATTGAGCGCCGCGGCCGAAAAGACCATCGACCTGCCGATGGTCAACGGCCGCCGGGAGTTGGCGACCTATCCGCAAAAGCGCGAGTTGATCCTGATGACGGCACGTCCGGTGCAGCTGGAAACGCCGATGTCGGTTTTCAACGAGGGCGTGTTCACTCCCAACGATGCCTTCTTCGTGCGCTGGCACCTGGCCGGCGTGCCCACCGATGTGGATGCGGCGACCTTCCGCATCAACGTGCATGGTCTGGTCAAGCAGCCGCTGAGCCTGAGCGTGGACGATCTGAAGAACAATTTCGAGCAGGTCGAGATCGCTGCCGTCTGCCAGTGCTCCGGCAACAGCCGCGGGCTGTTCAACCCGCGCGTCGCGGGTGGCGAGTGGTACAACGGCGCCATGGGCAATGCGCTGTGGAAAGGCGTGCGCCTGCGTGACATCCTGAACAAGGCCGGCATCGAGGCTGGTGCCGTGCAGGTACGGACCAATGGCGCCGAGGGGCCGGTGCTGCCGGCGACGCCCGATTTCATCAAGGCACTGGACATGGACGTCGCCCTCGGCGAGGACGTGATCGTGGCCTACAGCATGAACGGCGAGCCCCTGCCCCTGCTCAACGGCTATCCGGTGCGCCTGGTGGTGCCGGGCTGGTATGCCACGTACTGGACCAAGATGCTGAACAGCGTGGAAGTGATCGGCAAGGTGGACGAGAACTTCTGGATGAAGCCGGCCTACCGCATCCCGGACAACCCCTGCGCGTGCATGGAGCCGGACCAGAAGGGCGTGAAGATGGTGCCCATCAACCGCATGGACGTGCGCTCGTTCATCACCAACCTGGCGGATGGCTCCAAGGTCAAGGGCGGACACAGCCACGAAATCAAGGGCATCGCCTTCGACGGCGGCTACGGCATCGCCCGCGTGCTGCTCTCCACCGACGGCGGCAAGACCTGGTCCGAGACCCGCCTGGGGCAGGACCACGGCAAGTACAGCTTCCGCGAATGGCGCGCCGCGTTCACGCCCAAGGCCGGCCGGCGCTACGAGCTTTCCTGCCTGGCCATCAACAACAACGGGGAGTCGCAGCGCTTCACGCCGCGCTGGAATCCCGCCGGCTACATGCGCAACGTCGTCGAGACCGTGCGCGTCACCGCAGTCTGAGGAGGGAGAACACCATGAGAACAATACTGCGACCCGCCCTTGTCCTCGTCGGCCTGCTCGCCGTCGGGGCCAGCCCCGCGCTCCTGGCCGCCCCCGCGTCGAGCGAGGTCAAGATCACCCTGCCGCCGGAAAACGCACGCTTCAAGCCGGGGCCCGGCATGGAAACGGCCGCCAACAATTGCATGATCTGCCACTCCGTCGACTACATCTACATGCAGCCGCCGCTGACCCGGGACCAGTGGCACGCGGAAGTGATGAAGATGAAGAAGGTGTTCGGCGCCCCGCTGCCGGACAATGAAGTGGACACGGTGGTCGACTACCTGATGTCGCAGAACGGCAAGAAATAGCCGGCCGCCCCCGGCGCGGCGACAAGCTTTCTCGCCGCCGCGCCGACCCTCACCGCAGCCCCTCGATCAGCGCTGCTGCCACTCGTCCAGGGTCCAGTAGCGCAGGAACACTCTCCCGCCGCGCCGAATCTTTTCCGGGCCCCGGTTGGCGCCCGCGATGATGCGGTGCAGCACCTCGTCGTTCATGAGCTGGCGGCCTTCCCGGAAGGGAATGGTGGACAGCTCGATGCGCCAGGGATGCGCGCCATCGCGGCGGCCGAAGGACAGGTCGAAGTCGAGCACCGCGATCAGCTGCTCCCGCGTGAAGTTCTTCAGCTCGGCGAGCATCGCCAGCGACTCCGCGCGCTGGGTGGCGACGAAGCGGTCGCGCACGTACATGAAATACGGCCCCACCATCAGCAGATAACCGCGGCACTGGTCGCCCTCCCCGCCCACCTCCACGTCGTGGAAGCGCAGGCCGACGATCTCGTCGTCGCCGTCCGCCAGCAAGTCCCAGGCGCAGCCGTGGCGGCCGTCCAGGCACTCCTCGTAGAGAGAAACGCCGTCGCGATGCATGCGGCGCAGGAAGGGCTGCCCGCGCTGGGGCAGATAGTCCACCTGGCGGCGGCGGTGCAGAATGTCCTCCGCCGCGATGCAGGCACCGGACACGCCGCCCTGGTGCGCCAGGATCATCAGCTCCTCGTCGCTGAAGTCTTCCCAGCCGCTGCGCCCGGAGAACGCCGGACGATCGGTCGGGATCTCGATGATTGCGTGCAGGCGATGGGTCTGCAGCCAATAGGTGCGGTCGATGTTGGAGCGTTTGTGCCAGGCGCCCACGTAGGCTTCGGGAACGTCGGTGTTGTTGGGGGGGAGTTTGACGGCCATGGGCTACTCACTTCAGTGCGAAGGCCAATACTACCGGCATCACCGCCAGCGACGCCAGATTGCCCAGCAGGACGATGGAGGCGACCCGTTCCGGCTCCTGCCGGTACTGCTCGGCCATGAGGTAGTTCAGCACCGCCGGCGGCAGCGCGCCGAACACCAGCAGGATGGACTGCTGCACCGGCGTGAGGTCGAGCAGCGGCGCGACCAGCAGCACCATGATGATCCCGGTCGCCGGCGAGACGATGCCGCTCCAGGCACCGATGTGCCAGTCCTTGAAGGACACCTGGTTCAGGCGCACGCCGAGCGCGAACAGCAGCATCGGAATGGAGGCGTCGCCCACCATCTTGATCGCCGTGTACAGCGGCTGCGGCACGGTCGCCCCGGACAGGCTGACCGCGACGCCGAGCACGGTCGCCGCCATCACCGGCGTCTTCAGCAGCTGCAGCGGATGCATGCGGTGGGACAGCATGTAGGGCCCCATGGAGAAGTGCAGGATCATCTCCACCAGGAACAGGATGATCGCGGCGGGAAGCGCCTGTTCACCGAAGGCCAGCACGATGAGCGGGATGCCCATGTTGCCCGAGTTGTTGAACATCATCGGCGGCACGAAGGTCATGGTCTTCACCTTCAGCAGCCGCGCCACCGGCCACGCCAGCAGGCCGGAGCCCAGGATCACCGCCACGCCGCCCAGGGCCAGCTGCCAGTAGTGGGCGAAGTCGAAGGACTTGGACGCGAGCGCGGCGAACACCAGCGCCGGCACCAGCACGTCCATGCTGATCTGGTTGGTGACGCCGATGTCCGGGCGCTTCACGCGCCCGTACCACCAGCCGATGCCGATGATGGCGAAGACGGGAAAGACGATGGAGAGAATGCGCAGGGCGAGCATGCGCGCATTTTACCGGGAACGCCTCCCGCGCGCCGGGACCTACTTCAGGCGCCGGATGCCCAATGCCTTGAGCATGTATTTCTCGTAGATGGGCTCGGAGTTGCCGGTCTTCATCTTGCGGATGAAATACTTCTCGAACGCGGCCTTGGCCAGGTGCACCCATTTCCCCTTCTTCGCCCAGGTCACGTTGCGCGGCGGAATCTGCGGAATGGCGACGAAGGCCGCGCCGGTGTCGCCCATGTCGGCGAGGCAGATGGTGCTCCAGCTGCCGGTGTGGGTGGGCGGCAGGCCCGCCAGCTCGTCGGCGATGTTGTGGGCGATGGCGGACACCATGGACTCGATCATGTAGCCGGTCTTGGGGGTGCCGGTGGCCACCGGCGTGGGTTCCACCGGCGGAATGGCGATGCCGACGCCGGCGGCGTAGATGTGGGGGTACTTCGGGCTGCGCTGGCGCTCGTCCACGATCACGAAGCCGGCGGGATTGCACAGGCCCTCCACCGCGGCCACGGCGTCCACGCCGCGGAAGGCCGGCAGCATCATGGCGTACTTGAACTCCAGCGCCTGCTCGCGCAGCTTCTCGCCCAGATCGCTGTACTCCTCGACCTGCATCCGGCCCGGCTCGATGGCCGTGACCTTGGCATTGGTGATCCACTTGATGTGGCGCTGGCGCAGCTCGTTCTCCAGCAGCCCCTTGGAGTCCCCCACCCCGCCCAGTCCCAGGTGTCCCACGTAGGGCTCGGGCGTGACGTAGGTGATGGGCACCTGGTGCCGCAGCTTGCGCCGGCGCAGGTCGGTCTCCAGCGCCATGGCGTACTCGTAGGCGGGGCCGAAGCAGGAGGCGCCCGGCAGCGCGCCGACGATGACCGGGCCGGGATCCTGCAGAAACGCCTGATACGCCTCGTGCGCCCGCTCCGCATGCTCCAGGGTGCACACCGACTGCGTGTGGCCCGATTCCGGTCCGGCGCCGGCCACCAGCTCGAATGCCAGCCGCGGCCCGGTGGTCAGCACCAGATAGTCGTAGTCCAGGGTGCTTCCATCGCGCAGGTACAGGCGCTGGTGGAGCGCATCGATCTGCTCCACGCGCTGGGCGATGAAGCCGATGTTCTTCTTCTCGAGGTAGGGGCGCAAGGGAAAGCTGGTGTCGCGCCGGTCGCGCCAGCCCAGGGCAACCCAGGGATTGGAAGGCACGAACTGAAAATTCTCCGACGCGTTGACGAGGGTGACGCGATGCGTCCTGTCGAGCAGCGCGCGGATTTCATAGGCGGCCGGCGTGCCGCCGGTGCCGGCGCCGATGATGACGACATGAGCCATTCGGGTTTCCTTTTTCGGATGCAAGGGATCTTCGGACGTGACCCGCCCCTCCGGCGCGGGCCTGCCGCGCCGTTTCGGGCAACGATCGACGGGATCAGTTGATGAAATGCCGCAGGTAGAGGAACAGCGCCAGACCCAGCAGCGGCCAGGCGGCGGGCGGGCCCAGCGCCAGCCGCAGCAGCGGATGCCGGGGCACGAAGCCGACGCCGTGGACGAAGCCGGCGGACAGCCCCCACATCACCAGCATCAACACGCCGTGGGGCAATGCCGCGCCGTCGCGGGTGAGTGCCGCCGGATACACGGTGACCAGCACCATCACCGTCAGGGCCGCCAACAGCGAGCCCAGTCGCGCCGGCCCACCGTAACAGAAGCGCGTGTCCATGCCGCTCACGCCTGCCGGTAGGGGCGCAGGTAGAGCCATTCGAAGAAGCGCTTCGCCCAGTGGAACAGGCGGCAGGGCGGCAGCAGCAGCGCCCGCCGCTCATTGCGATAGACCAGGATGCCCCGGTCCAGGGTGTCGACGATGCAGATGAGCTCGGTCTTGAAGCGTGCCGCCGGCGGCCGGCCGTCGAGGGCGAGCAGCAGGTTCTCGACCGCGGTCCTGGCCTGCAGATCGGCCATGTGCGCCTGCTTCGGCAGCCAGTCTGGCCCCGGGTAGCTGCCGGCATCGCCCGCGACGAAGACCTTGTCCGCGCCTTCCACGCGACAGTGGGCGTCAGCCTTGAAGAAGCCGCCTTCCGACAGCACCAGGCCGGAATCCGCCGCCCAGGCGGGGCCGGTCATGCCGGGCATGAACAGGATCAGGTCGGCCGCGATGTCGCCGCCTTCGGTCTTCACCCGCTCCGCCTCGAAGCCCAGCAGCTTGTGCCCCAGATGGGTGACGATGCCGCGTTTTTCCATCTGCCGCAGCAGACCCGCCACGGCCTTCTCGCCCAGGCGCTTGCCCGGTTCCTTCGCCGCGTTGAAGAACGCCAGCGTGAAGCGGCTGCGCCGGCCCTGGCGGCGCAGCAGGGTGTCGATGCCGAACAGCAGCTCGAACATGGGCCCGCCGCGCATCGCCCCCTGCTCCTTGGGGTTGGTGCCGAAGCCGAAGGCGATGGTGCCGCCGTCCATGGCCTGCAGGCGGTCGCGGATCGCCTCCGCCGCGGCCACGCCCTCGCACACCGTCAGCGCGTGCTCGATGCCGGGCAGCGACTTGAGGAAGCGCCCGCCGCTGGCGATGAGCAGCGCGTCGTTGGCCACCTCGCCGCGATCGGTGATCACCCGTCGCCCGCCGTCGGCCAGCCCGCTCACCCGTCCTGCATGGAAGCGCACCCGGTTGCGATCGAGGAAATCCTGCACGTTGATGCGCAGATCCTCGCCCGCGCGCAGACCGGCGGGCACCCAGATCAGGCTCGGGTAATAGAGCAGTCTGGGCTCAGGCGCGATGAGGGTGAGCTCCGCCTCGGGCGCGCGCCGCCGCAGCTCGCGCACCGCCGTCAGCGCGGCGAAGCCGCCGCCGATGATGCTGATGCGCCGGCTCATTCCGCCGCCTTCTGCTGCCTGTCCTGCTCGTCCAGCGCGCATTCCTTGGCGTCACACATCATGGCGCTGATGGCCGCCAGCAGCACGGCCATGGTGACGCCGAGTATCCAGGCGAAATACCACATGGTGTTCTCCTTGCTCAATAGGCCGACTTGTCGTTGGCCTTGATGTAGTCGGTGGTCACCTTGCCCCACATCACCTTGTAGGCCCAGGAGGTGTAGAACACGATCAGGGGCATGAACACCACCGTCGCCCCCAGCATCAGCCCGAGGGTGAGGTGGGAGGACACGCTGTCCCACACCGTGAGGCTGGAGCGCGGGTCGAGGGACGAGGGCATCAGGAACGGGAACATGGACACGCCGGCGGTGCCGATGACCCCGGCGCAGGTCACGCTCGACGCGATGAAGGCCAGCCCCGGCTTGTGCAGGCGCGCGAACAGCATGCCCAGCGCCGCCGCGACGAAGGCCGCGATGGGAACCCACTTGGCCCAGGGATAGTGCCCATAGTTCTGCAGCCACGCGCCGGCCTCCCGGACCACGGTCTTGTCCAGGGGATCGGGCAGCGCGTTGGGATGGACGGTGCTGGTGATCACGTAGCCGTCGATGCCCTTCATCACCCACCATCCGGCCAGGGCGAAGCTGACGATGGTGAGCGCGCCGAAAATCAGGCTCGCGGCGCGGGTGCGGCGGTAGATGTCGCCCTCGGTGCGCATCATTAGGTAGTTCGCGCCCTGGAAGGTGATCATGGACAGGCTCACCACCCCGGCCAGCAGCCCGAAGGGATTCAGCAGCTGCCAGAAGGTCCCGGTGTAGGTGGACTGCAGGGTGTCGTCGAAGCGGAACGGCACGCCCTGCAGCAGATTGCCGAAGGCCACGCCGAAGATGATGGGCGGCACCGCCCCGCCGATGAAGAGGCCCCAGTCCCAGGTGTTGCGCCAGGCCGGGTTCGCGATCTTGGAGCGGTAGTCGAAGCCCACCGGCCGGAAGAACAGCGCCCACAGCGCCGCCATCATCGCCCAGTAGAAGCCGGAGAAGGCGGTGGCGTAAATCAGCGGCCATGCCGCAAAAATCGCGCCGCCGGCGGTGATGAACCACACCTGGTTGCCGTCCCAGTGCGGCGCCACGGTGTTGATCACCGCGCGACGCTCGAGATCGTTGCTGCCGACGAAGGGCAGCAGCGTCCCCACGCCCATGTCGTGGCCGTCCATGATGGCGAAGCCCACCAGCAGCACGCCCACCAGCAGCCACCAGATCAGTTTCAGGGTTGCGTATTCAAGCATGGTTCTCTCCTCAAACTCTGGCCGCGGGTGCGTTGGCGGGCAGCGGGCCGCCGCCGGCTCGTTCATGGTGGTACTTGCCCAGGCCCAGGCTGGACGGGCCCAGGCGCGCGTACTTGATCATCAGATACATCTCGATCACCAGCAGCACGGTGTAGAAGCCGATGAAGCCGGCGAGCGAGCCGTAGATGGCGCCGGGCGAGAGATTGGACACGGACAGGTGGGTGGGCAGCACGCCGTAGATGGTCCACGGCTGGCGCCCGTATTCCGCGACGAACCAGCCGAGCTCGGCCGCGATCCACGGCATGGGGATGAACCACAGCGCCCAGCGTAGCAGCCAGGTCTTGCTGAGGAAGGTGCCCTTGATGGAGTAGAACAGCGCCAGCGTGAACAGGGCGAGGAAGGCGAAGCCCAGCGCCACCATCAGGCGGAAGCTCCAGAACAGGGGCGCCACCCGCGGGATGGAATCGTCCACCGCCTGCTCGATCATCTGCGGCGTGGCCTTGGACACGTCCGGCGTGTATTTCTTCAGCAGCAGGCCGAAGCCCAAATCGTCCTTGTGCGCGTCGAACAGCGCCAGGGCTTCCTTGTCGTTCCGATCGTGCCGCAGCCGCTCCAGCGCGCCCACGGCGACGATGCCGCGCTCGATGTGCGCCCGGTTCTTCTCCTTGATCTCGTCGATGCCCGGCAGCGTCTGGGTCACCGAGCGCGTGCCGATCAGGCCCAGCACGTAGGGGATCTTGACCTCGTAGTCGTTGCGCTCGGCCTTCTCGTTCGGCAGCGCGAACAACACGAAGGGCGCCGGCGCGGGCTCGGTCTTCCACATCGCCTCGATGGCCGCCATCTTGGTCTGCTGCGCCTCGCCCACGGTGTAGCCGGATTCGTCGCCGAGCACGATCACCGACAGCGCCGAGGCGAAGCCGAAGCCGGCGGCGATGCGGAAGGAACGGCGCGCAAACTCAAGGTCGCGGCCCTTGAGCAGGTACCAGCTGCTCACGCCGAGCACGAACAGGGAGGCGGTGACGTAGCCGGCGGACACGGTGTGCACGAACTTGGCCTGGGCGTCCGGATTGAAGACGATGGCCCAGAAGTTGGTCATCTCCATGCGCATGGTGGTGAAGGAGAACTCCGCGCCCACCGGGTTCTGCATCCAGCCGTTGGCGATCAAAATCCACAGCGCGGAGAGATTGGAGCCCACCGCCATCAACACCGTCACCAGGAAGTGCTGCCACTTGTTGAGGCGGTCCCAGCCGAAGAAAAACAGGCCGATGAAGGTGGATTCGAGGAAGAAGGCCATCAGCCCCTCGATCGCCAGCGGCGCGCCGAAGATGTCGCCCACGTAGTGGGAGTAGTAGGCCCAGTTGGTGCCGAACTGGAATTCCATGGTGATGCCGGTGGTCACGCC
>CAYUJV010000074.1:0-14245 GCA_964445085.1 uncultured Burkholderiales bacterium | reverse complement strand
TGCACTTCCACCGGCACGCCCATCTCCTCCAGCGCCAGGCACATGGCGGAACGGATGTCCTGCAGGGAATCCACCGGGGGCACCGGGAAATAGCCGCCCTTGACCTTGGGACGGTGGCCGATGTTGCCGGCTTCGGTCTGCTCGCCGGAGGACCAGGCCGCTTCTTCCGAGGTGATTTTCACCGCGGAGCCGGACATGTCGTCATGCCAGGTCACGGAGTCGAAAATGAAGAACTCGGGTTCGGGACCGAAGTAGGCGGTGTCGCCCAGGCCGGTGGACTTCAGATAGGCTTCGGCGCGCTTGGCGATGGAGCGGGGGTCGCGGTCGTAGCCCTTCATGTCGGTGGGTTCGATCACGTCGCAGCTCAGGATGAGCGTGGGCTCTTCCATGAACGGGTCCATGTTGGCGGTGTTGGGGTCCGGCATCAGGATCATGTCGGAGGCCTGGATGCCCTTCCAGCCGGCGATGGAGGAGCCGTCGAAGGGGTGGCCGCTTTCGAACTTGTCTTCGCTGAACGCGGAAACCGGCACGGACACGTGCTGCTCCTTGCCGATGGTGTCGGTGAAGCGGAAGTCAACGAAGCGTACTTCGTTGTCCTTGATCATTTTCATTACGTCGGCGACCGCCATTTCAATTTCTCCTCAGAAGATGCGCAATGGATGGGAAGTTGGGTAACCCAGACTCGGCCTGGGTAAAAGCAGAAACCGTGCCACGGGGAAAAACGGGAAAGCTATTGTGCCACAAGGCCTTAATCTCAGATAGCACAAAACTCTGCACCATGTCGGTGCAACATCCTGGCGCTATGCACCGGAATGGTGCCGAGCGCCATGGATGTGCACCGTCCTGAATTCGGGGGCCGATGCCAGAAAGCCCTGGATGCGCGTTTGCAGTGCCTCCACCTGCCCGGCGTCGCGGCAGAAGGCTTCCGGCAGCAGCAACTCCGCTTCGACCTTTCCATCCAGATAGTGGAACAGGATGCGCTGCGGTTCCGGCAGGGCCCCGCCCAGTCCCTGCTTCAGCCGCGCGATCAGTTCGGCGCGCGGCGGCAGGTGGGCGGAGGGCTTCACCTTGGCGTCGTCCTCCGGGTCGATGTGCACCATGACGTCGAGCACGCCGTGCTTTTCCAGCACGCGCTTGCGCGCGCGCTCGGCGATGTGGTGGCCCTCGGACACGCTGATGCGCGGGTCCACCAGCACGTGGGCGTCGACCAGGGCCTGGTCCCCCATCTTGCGCGTGCGCAGTTCGTGCAGGCCGTGCACGCCGGGGGTGGCCTCCAGCGTGGCGCGGATCGCCTGCACTTCCTCGTCCGAGAGCGCGGTGTCGATCAGCTCCGACAGCGCCTCGAACGCCATTTTCCAGCCCATGCGCGCGATCATGAAGGCGACGAGCAGGGCGGCAATGAGGTCGAGAAAGCGGAACCCCAGCAGGTTGCCGGCAATGCCGATCACGACCACCAGCGAGGAGGCCGCGTCCGAGCGTGAATGCCAGGCATTGGCCACCAGCATCTGCGAGCGCAGACGCTTGGCCACCGCCATCATGTAGCGGAACAGGCTTTCCTTGCCGATCAGGGTGAGGATGCCGATGTACAGGGTGGCGATGTGCACCGGCTGGATCGCGGCCGGATCCTGCAGGCGCACGCCGGCGCCCCACAGCAGCAGCAGTCCCAGCACGATCAGCATCGCGCCGAGCACGAGGGTGGCCGCGGTCTCGATGCGCGCGTGGCCGTAGGGATGGCTCTCGTCGGCGTCGCGGCTGCCATGGCGGTTGGCGAACAGCACCAGGAAATCCGACAGCATGTCGGACAGCGAGTGCAGGCCGTCCGCCATCAGCGCCTGGGACCGGCCGAAATAGCCGACCACGATCTGCAGCAGGGTGAGCACGATATTGACCACGATGCTGACCCAGGTGACGCGCTGGGTGGCGCGGTAGCGTTCATCGGGGCTGATGCTGGCGGTTTCGGCCATGGCGCGGGCAGTCGAAAAAAGGAATCTGCCTTATACTCAAACCACGCGGCGATTGGCAAGGACACAATAACAATGACGGCGATCAGTGAAATACTCGCCCGGGCCCAGGAGCGGGCCAAACAGGCGAACCTGCCCTACGAGGGTGCGCTCACGCCGGCGGAGGCGTGGGAAGTGCTGCAGCACGCGCCGGACGCCAAGCTGGTGGACGTGCGCGCGCGCGCCGAGTGGGACCTCACCGGCACCATCCCCGGCGCGCTGCAGATCGAATGGCAAACCTATCCCGGCTGGCATCCGAACCCGTACTTCCTGCAGCAGCTCAAGCAGGCGGTGGACCGGGAGTCCCTGGTGATGTTCATCTGCCGCAGCGGCGGCCGCTCGCATCGGGCGGCGGAGGCGGCGACCAAGGAAGGCTATCTCGACTGCTACAACGTCATCGAGGGTTTCGAGGGCGACCGCGACAAGGTGACGCAGCAGCGCAACATCAACGGTTGGAAAGTTGCGGGCCTGCCCTGGGTGCAGAGCTAGCAGCCGTTGTAAAACTGCTGCGCGCCCGCATGGCGGCATTGGTCTACTGCGCGACCGATCTTGAAGCTGCGATGCGCGCCGTATGGCTTGTACGGCTGCGCTTCTCTCCTCGACCTCGCGCCGCTCGCTACGAGTTCTACCGCCATGCAAGGGAGCAGTGAGCTGGGCTACAATCCTTCGCTCATCGCTTTCGCTTATCTGAAATGACCGACCGCTACGCCGTTTTCGGCAATCCGATTTCCCACAGCAAGTCGCCGCTGATTCACGCCGCCTTCGCGCAGCAGACCGGGCAGGACATCGCCTATGAGGCCCTGCTCGCGCCGGTCGATGGCTTTGCCGCCGCGGTGGATGCGTTTCGTGCGGCCGGGGCGCGCGGCGCGAACGTCACCGTGCCGTTCAAGCTGGAGGCCTTCAAGTACGCCACCGAATTGACCGAGCGCGCGCGGCTGGCCGAGGCGGTGAACACCCTCAAGTTCGACGGCGACAAGGTGCTGGGCGACAACACCGACGGCGCGGGACTGGTGCGCGACATCACGGTCAACCTCGGCCTGGCAATTCGCGGCCGGCGCGTGCTGCTCATGGGCGCCGGCGGCGCCGCGCGCGGCGTGATCCTGCCCCTGCTGCGCGAGGCACCGAGCCGGCTGTTCATCGCCAACCGCACGGCGGACCGGGCGCTGGCGCTGGCGGCGCAGTTCGCGGCCCACGGCCCGGTCCAGGGCGGCGGCTACGACGCGCTGAAAGAGCAGGCCTTTGACCTGGTCATCAACGCCACGTCCTCGGGATTGAGCGATGAACTGCCGCCGCTGCCGGAGAATGTCTTCGCGCCGGGGGCCCTGGCTTACGACATGATGTACGGCAAGGAAACGCCGTTCATGGCCTTCGCCCGGGCGCAGGGCGCGCGCGTGGCGGATGGCCTGGGCATGCTGGTGGAACAGGCGGCGGAAGCGTTTCAGCTGTGGCGCGGGGTGCGCCCGGACACCGCCCCGGTGATCGCCCTGTTGCGGAAGTAGCGTTGACGATGTTGAAGAAGCTCTGGCGCTGGCTTTGGCGCGGCGTGCTCATCGTGATCGGTCTGGTGTTCCTGCTCCAGCTCTGGTTCTTCCTGCACGTGTGGTGGTACGTGGATCACAACCCGTCCACCACCGCCTTCATGGAGCGGCGCCTGGCCGCGCTGCAGGAGAAGATGGGCGACGACGCCGAACTCAAGCACAAGTGGGTGCCCTACGACAGGATCTCCATCCACCTCAAGCGCGCGCTGATCGCCGCGGAAGACGCCAAGTTTCTCGAGCATGAGGGCTTCGACATCGAGGGCATCGAGAAAGCCTACGAAAAGAACGTGAAGAAGGGCCGTCCCATCGCCGGCGGCTCCACCATCAGCCAGCAGCTCGCCAAGAACCTGTTCCTCTCAGGCGAGCGTTCCTACCTGCGCAAGGCCCAGGAGGCGGTCATCACCCTGATGCTGGAGAAGATGATGACCAAGCGCCGCATCCTGGAGATCTACATGAACGTGATCGAATGGGGCGAGGGCGTGTACGGCGCGGAAGCCGCCGCGCGCCACTACTTCCACACCTCGGCCGCCAACCTCGGGCCCTACCAGGCGGCGCGTCTGGCGGCGATGGTGCCGCGTCCGCGTTACTTCGAAAAGCGTCCGAACTCCCCCTACCTCGCGCGGCAGACGGCGCGCATCGAGGCGCGCATGTATCAGGTGGTGGTGCCGAAGTAGGAACGCCTTCCCTAGCCGCGGCGGTGCGGCAGGAAATTGGCGGCGAGCGACCGATAGAGCGGCGTCGGGCAGACCAGCTTCGACACGCCATGGGCCACCATCGCCGCGAGCATCAGTGGAATGATCAGGTCGTGGTTGTCGGTCATTTCCATCACGATCACGAACGCGGTGATCGGCGCCTGCACCACGCCGGCGAAATAGGCCACCATGCTCATCAGCACGACGCCGCCCGCCGACACCAGCGGGAACAGGGCGCTCAAGTCCATGCCGAAGCCCGCACCCACCGCCAGCGAGGGCGCGAAGATGCCGCCGGGGATGCCGCTGGCGTAGGACAGGAGGGTGGCGATCAACTTGAGCAAGCCGTAGGCGAACGATGTCTCGCCCTGTCCCTCCAGGATCGCCTTTGCCTCGTGATAGCCGGTGCCGTAGACGGTGCCGCCGGAGGCAATGCCCAGCAGCGCGAGCAGCAGGCCGCACACGCCGGCCGTCCACAGCGGGTGGGCGCGCATCAGGCGGCCCAGCCGCCCGGGCCAGCCGCGCGACAGCAGGATGAGCACGCGGCTGAAGCTTCCGCCGAGCAGGCCGCCCACCACGCCGCACGCGAGCGGGGCCGCCCAGCCGGTGGCCAGGGAGAAGGACGCGGTGCTGCGGCCGAAATAGGTGTAGTTGCCGAGCACGGCCATGGAGACGAGGCCGGCGATGATCACCGCGGTCAGTACCGTGCCGCTGACCCGCTGTTCCAGCGAGCGCGTCATTTCCTCGATGGCGAAGACGATGCCGGCGAGCGGCGTATTGAAGGCCGCGGCCACGCCGGCGGCGCCGCCGGCGACGATCAGCGCGCGCTCCGCCTCGAGCCGGGAGAATCGTCCGAAGACGCCGATGGAATGGAGGATCGACGCGCCCACCTGCACCGTGGGCCCTTCGCGTCCGACCGATGCGCCGCACAGCAGGCCGAGCAGGGTGAGGAACACCTTGCTGACGGCGATGCGCAGCGACAGCAGCCGGCCGCGCGCGTCGGCGTCGCTCTCGAGCGCGGCGATGGCCTGGGGAATGCCGGAACCCTGGGAGCCGGGGAAAAAGCGCCGGGTGATATAGGCAATGGCGACGAAGCCGACCGGGGTCAGCGCCAGGGGCAGCCAGGGCGAGATGGCGAGGAGCTGGCGGAAGCCGAGGTGCGCCTGCTCGCCGCCCAGGGCGAACAGGACCGCAGCGAGCCCCACCGCGACCGCGCCGCTCCAGAAGATGATGCGTTTGCGCCAGCGCAGCGGCGACAGCCAGGCATGGCGGGTGCGGCGGAGAAAACGTCTCGGCATGAACAGGGGACCTTGGGCCGATTGTATCGGCCGCGCCCAGGCGCGGCAAACGCAGGGCGAGGAAGCCCCTGCAACAGGTCGCGAGCAAGCCCGGCTGGCCGCCGAGAAGCGCACCTGTACAAGGGAGTGCAGCGAGCATCGCAGGCGGGCAGACAGGCTGCGCAGTGGTCTTGCAGGGGCTTCCTAGGAACGCGCGTCGTACACCGCCATGATGGCTTCGAGTTCGCGCAGGATCTGCGTCCGCTCGGCGTCGGTGGTGCCGGCGGTCTCCGCGGGGCTGCCGCCCTCGCGCAGGGCCGCGATGACTTCGCGCACGCGTGCGCAGCCGAGTTCGCAGATGGCGGTGACGCGGCTGTCGACGGTGCCTTTGTCCATGGCTCTGCTCTTCAGATGGCTAGGCGTGCGGCAATGCCCGGGCCACGACCCACAGGCTGACCTCGGCCGCGCCTGCCCGCTTCAGGGCGCTTGCCGCTTCGCTCAGGGTTGCCCCGCTGGTCATCACATCGTCGAGTAGCGCGACATGCTTTCCCGCGAGGGCGCCGGCGCAGCTGAATGCGCCTTTGACATTGCCCTGCCGCGCCGTCAGCGGCAGGCTGGCCTGCGGCGCCGTGTTGCGGCTGCGCGCGAGACACGCCGTGTCGAGGGGCAGCCCCAGTGCGCGCGCGAGCGGCCGGGCGATTTCCGTCGTCTGGTTGAAGCCGCGTTCCCGCGCCCGCTCCGGATGCAGCGGCAAGGGCACGAGCAGGTCCGGCCTTGGCGCCAGTTGCGTTGCTTCCCCCAGCAGCTCCGCCAGCAGCGGCGCCAGCGCCAGCTGCTGGCGGTACTTCAAGGCCTGGATCAGCCGGTCGACGGGGAACGCGTAGCGCAGCGCCGGGACACAGCGCTCATAAGCTGGCGGCCGTTTCAGGCAATGGCCGCAGACGTGGCCGTCGCCGGGCCCGGCGCAGACCGTGCAGGCCGGCCCGATGGGGCGCGGAAGCTCGCGCCGGCACGGGGCGCAGAGCAGGCCCGCGTTGCCCCCGGCCCCGCACAGCACGCAGTCCTGCCGCTTAAATTGTGGGCGGCTGTCGATCAGCGTGCGCGCGAGGTTTGACAGATGTGCAGAAATCATTGATTATTCGCGCTTTCCTGGCAGTCCATTGTAAACTCGCCCGCCCCGCTCCGCCACATGAAAATCAAACGCGCCATCACCGCCGACAAGTGCCGCTTCGCCGCACAGGTCTTCAATCTCGCGACCATCGTTGCCATCCTGATCCCGCTGCCGCTGCTGATGATCTGGGTGGGGGCGTCCATGTTCGTCTACGCGGCCAACGCCCACCATCCGGACGAGCGGGTGGCCCAGTACACCCGCCGCGCGGGCTTCCGTTTCTATGCGGTGACGGGGGCGATGGTGATCTTCGGCCAGCCCATCGTGAGCTGGCTGGGCGGGCTGAAAGGCACCATCGCCATCTGGGCGATCATCGCCGTGACCCTGATCCCCATGGCGGTGTGGGAGATTCTGAAAGCGCGCCGCGAGGAGTGGCGCGATATCGTCGTCGAGGTAGCGATCAATGAGTGAAGCCATCCTGCAAGCCGTCAAGCCCGCGCCCGCGCAGTGGAGCGTGGCGGACATCGAAGCGCTGTTCGCCCTGCCCTTCAATGACCTGCTCCACCGGGCGCAGAGCGTGCACCGGGCGCACTTCGACCCCAACGTGGTGCAACTGTCCACGCTGCTGTCGATCAAGACCGGCGGCTGCCCCGAGGACTGCGGCTATTGCCCGCAGTCGGCGCGCCACCATGCCGGCGTGGAGAACCAGGGCATGCTCAAGCTGGAGGAAGTCGTCGCCGCGGCCGAAGCGGCCAAGGCCAGCGGCGCCACCCGCTTCTGCATGGGCGCCGCCTGGCGCAGCCCGAAGGACCGCGACCTGGAGCCCGTGTTCGAGATGGTCAGGGCGGTGAAGGCCATGGGCCTGGAGACCTGCCTCACGGCCGGCATGCTGCGCGAGGGCCAGGCGGAGAAACTGAAATCGGTCGGCCTCGACTACTACAACCACAACCTCGACACCGCGCCCGAGTTTTACGGCGAGATCATCAGCACCCGCGCTTCCCAGGACCGGCTCGACACCTTGGAGCGCGTGCGCCATGCCGGCATGCACGTGTGCTGCGGCGGCATCGTC
Organism: uncultured Burkholderiales bacterium; assembly: GCA_964445085.1. Classification (GTDB taxonomy): domain Bacteria; phylum Pseudomonadota; class Gammaproteobacteria; order Burkholderiales; family Thiobacteraceae; genus Thiobacter. The sequence goes on along the minus strand of CAYUJV010000074.1, from coordinate 6,564 downwards.
GGCATGGGCGAATCGCGCGCCCAGCGCGCGGGCCTGATCGCGCAGATCGCCAACCTCGATCCGCAGCCGGAGTCGGTGCCGATCAACATGCTGGTACAGGTCGAGGGCACGCCGCTGTACGGCACCGAGGCGCTGGACCCGCTGGAGTTCGTGCGCACCATCGCCGTGGCGCGCATCACTCTGCCCCGGAGCTTCGTCCGTCTTTCCGCCGGCCGGCAGCAGATGTCGGAATCGACCCAGGCGCTGTGCTTCCTCGCCGGCGCCAACTCCATCTTCTACGGCGACCGGCTGCTCACCACCGACAACCCGGAGACCGCGCGCGACATGGCGCTGCTGGAGAAGCTGGGCATGCGGCCGATGGGCGAGGATGGTCCGTATTTGGCAGGTTGAAAAGCAAAAGATTGAACCGCGAAGGACGCAAAGGTACGCGAATAAATCCCTGAATGCTTTTCCTTTGCGTACCTTTGCGGTTAAAGGTTTTTAGCGGCGAACCATCCCATGTCCTTTCCCGATCTCCACGACGAGCTGCAGGAACTCGAAGCCCAGGGCCTGCTGCGCCACCGGCGCATCCTGGAGAGCGCCCAGGGCGCCCACGTCAGGGTCGACGGCCGCGACTATCTGGCTTTCTGCAGCAATGACTATCTCGGCCTGGCGTCCCATCCGGCGCTGATCGATGCCGCCTGCCGCGGCGCCGGGCAATATGGCGTCGGCGCCGGTGCCTCGCATCTGGTGGTGGGGCATTCCGAGGCGCACCACAAGCTGGAACTCGCACTGGCGGAATTCCTCGGCCTGCCGCAGGCGCTGCTGTTTTCCACCGGCTACATGGCCAATCTCGGCATCGTCTCCGCCCTGCTCGGGCGCAACGACGTGGTGCTCGCGGACAAGCTGAACCATGCCTCCCTGAACGATGCGGCGCTGCTGTCGCGGGCGCAGTTCCTGCGCTACACCCATCTCGACCTGGCGCACCTGGAGCAGACCCTCGCGGCGGCCCGCGGCCGGCGCAAACTGGTGGTGACCGACGCGGTGTTCAGCATGGACGGCGATGTCGCACCGGTGCCCGAGCTTCTGGCCCTGTGCGAGCGCTACGACGCCTACCTCATGCTCGACGACGCCCACGGCTTCGGCGTGCTGGGCGAGCATGGGCGCGGCATACTCGAACACTTCAACGTCGCCTCGCCGCGCATCGTCTACATGGCCACCCTAGGCAAGGCGGCAGGGGTGTTCGGCGCCTTCGTCGCCGGCGGCGACGAGTTGATCCAGACCCTGATCCAGCGCGCGCGCACCTACATCTACACCACCGCCTTCCCGCCGCTCTTGGCCAATGCCCTGCTCGCGAGCCTGCACCTGTTCCGGGAGGAGGGCTGGCGGCGCGCGCATCTGCGCGCCCTGGTGGCGCAGCTCAAGGCCCAGCTCAAGACGGAGCGCTGGAAACTGCTGCCCTCCGACACGCCGATTCAGCCGCTGGTCATTGGCGACAACCAGCAAGCGGTGGAGCTGGCGGAAGCCCTGCGCGCAGAGGGCATCCTGGTGCCGGCCATCCGCCCGCCCACGGTGCCCAAGGGGCAGGCGCGGCTGCGCATCTCGCTGTCGGCGGCCCACGGCAAGGAGGACGTGCGGCGGCTGTGCAAGGTTTTGAACGATGTTGAAAAACAAGCCTGAAACGCAGAGGGCGCGGAGGACGCAGAGGAAATCAATACGAATTACTCCGTGTCCTCCGTGTACTCTGTGGTGAAAGATTTTGATGTTGTCCGTTGATATCCATGGCCACGGCCCCGACCTGGTGCTCCTCCATGGCTGGGGCATGCACGGCGGCATCTGGGACGCCCTGCGCGAACCGCTCGCGCAGAAATTCCGCCTGCACCTGATCGACCTGCCGGGCTATGGCGCGAGTGCCCATCGCGAACCCTATACGCTGGCGGAACTGGCGCGGGCGGTGGCGCAGGCGATGCCCGAGCGGGCGCACGTGTGCGGCTGGTCCCTGGGTGGCCAGGTCGCGCTGCGGCTGGCGCTGGATTTCCCGGCGCGGGTGGAGAGGCTGGTGCTGATCGCGACCACGCCCTGCTTCCGCCAGCGGCCGGATTGGCCGCACGGCATGGATGAGCCGACCATGGAAGAATTCGCGCGCAGCCTGGAGCAGGACTACGCCGGCACCCTCAAACGCTTCCTGTCCCTGCAGGCCAGGAGCGGCGACGATGCGCGGGAGGTGATCGCCGCGCTGCGCGCCAAGCTGTTCGAGCGCGGCGAGCCCTCCCTGGAGACGCTGCGCGGCGGACTGAAGCTGCTCCACGATCTGGACCTGCGCGATGAAGTACATGGGATCGTGCAGCCGACGCTGGTGCTGCAGGGCGAGCGCGATGCGCTGACCCCGCCCGGCGCCGGGGCATGGCTCGCGCGCGCGGTGCCCGGGGCCAGTCTCGTGACCGTTCGCGGCAGCGCCCACGCGCCCTTCCTGTCCCACCGCGGCGAGACCACCGACGCCTTGGAGCGCTTCCTTCATGTCTGAGCCGCGGGTTCCCGAGCTGAAGGTGCAGGTCGACAAGCGCCAGGTGCGCAAGGCCTTCGAGCGCGCGGCGGCGAGCTACGACCAGGCGGCGGTGCTGCAGCGCGAGGTGGCCGACCGCATGTTCGAGCGGCTCGATTACATGAAGCTCGAACCGGCGCGCATCCTGGATGCCGGTGCCGGCACCGGCTACGGCGCGCGCCTGCTGGCGGCACGCTATCCGCGGGCGCGGCTGACGGCGCTCGATCTCGCGCACTCGATGCTGCGGACGGCGCGCGGCGCGCAGCCCTCACCGTGGTGGAAGCGTGCGCTGCCCATGCTCGGCGGCAACAACATCGATTACGTGTGCGGCGACGTGGACCAGCTGCCGCTGGCCGCGTCCAGCGTGAATGCCGTCTGGTCCAGCCTGACCCTGCAGTGGTGCAACGATCCGGAGAAGACCTTCCGCGAGTTCTATCGCGTGCTCGCGCCCAACGGGCTGCTCCTGTTCAGCACCTTCGGGCCGGACACGCTGCGGGAGCTGCGCCAGGCCTTCGCTGGCATCGACGGCTACACCCATGTCAACCGCTTCGTCGACATGCACGATCTGGGCGACATGCTGCAGTACGCCGGCTTCGCCGCGCCGGTGATGGACATGGAGCTCATCACCATGACCTACGCCGACGTCAAGACGCTGCTGCGGGAGCTGAAGGACATCGGCGCCCACAACGTCACCGCCGGGCGCAGTCACGGCCTGATGGGAAAGGCGCGCTGGCGGAGCATGGTCGAGGCCTATGAAGGCTTGCGCCGGGACGGGCGGCTGCCGGCGACTTTCGAGATCGTGTACGGCCACGCCTGGGTGGGCGAGCACAAGCGGCCGCGTCTCGAGGACGGCCGCCAGGTGATCGAATTCCAGATCGCCCACCGCAAGGCGGGGCGACGGTGAGCAGGCGCGGTTTTTTCGTCACCGGCACCGACACCGGGGTCGGCAAGACCCTGGTCTCCGCCGCGCTGCTGCGCCACCTCGGGGCGCAGGGGCTGCGCGCGGTCGGGATGAAGCCCGTCGCGGCGGGGGGGGCCGAACCCGGCGCGACGGGCCTGGTCAACGAAGACGTGACGGCGCTGCGCGCGGCCGCGAGCGTCGAGGCGCCCCTCGAGCTGGTCAATCCCTATCTCTTCGCGCCGCCCATCGCGCCGCACATCGCGGCGCAGCAGGCGGGCGTGCGCATCGACCTGGCGCGCGTCGAGGCCTGCTTGGACGCGCTCGCCGCGCAGGCCGACGTGGTGGTGGTCGAAGGCGCCGGCGGGCTGCTGGTGCCCATCAACGAATCGCAGACCTTGGCCGACCTCGCAATCCGGCTCCGGCTGCCGCTGATCCTGGTCGTGGGCATGCGCCTCGGCTGCATCAATCACGCGCTGCTGACCCTGGAAGCGATCGAGCGTCGCGGCCTCGAGCTGGCCGGCTGGGTCGCCAACCGGATCGATCCGCATATGGCATGCTTCGATGCCAATCTCGCCACGCTCCGCGCGCGCATTCCGGCCCCGCTCCTTGCGCTGGTTCCCCATATTCCCGCCCACGAAAAAACCATGATAGTCGAGTGGCTTATATCGCCGCCGTCCCTGCTTTAGGTCATAACCATATAATAATGTCATGACATAATGATGTTAAATGCCGGTAATTAAAGGAATTTTTGGAATTTTTCCTTGCGACAAATTGCCGCGGCATGCTAACTTAGCGCCCAAAATAACAAATGGCGATGCCCGATAAACTCAAAGAAGGCAGCACCAAAACAGGATGGAAGGCAGAAGCGCAGCACCGCTGGCAGAATGCACCATAATGGCGCGGCCCAATTGTTCGTTGTCACCCGCCGCTCGTTACTTTTCCCTCTGTTTTATCGCGTCTGTTTCCTTTGGCATTGCCGTGGTCTTCGCATGGCTCGGCGCCTGGCTGGTCTTGCCATTCGCCGGTCTGGAGGTGGGGGTGCTCGTCTGGGCCTTCCGCCATCTGGCCAGCCATGCCGACGACTATGAAAAGATCACCATTCGCGACGACCGCGTGCTGGTCGAATGGCGCGACGCCGACCGGGTGTCCCGCCACGAGTTCAACCGGCACTGGGCGCGCGTCGTCGCGGTGAGCGATTCCTCCGGGGCGCGCCAGGTCGCACTCCGGTCGCACGGCAAGCAGATCGAGGTCGGGCGCTGCCTGACCTCCGAAGCCCGGGAAGCGCTGAGGAAAGAATTGCAGATTCATTTAAGCAATTAACCGAGCATAACCATCAAGGGGGTCGGCAATGGCAAGTAAGTGGAGGAATCTAGGGGCGGGTGCGCTCGCAGCCCTGCTGTCGTGGGGTGCCACGGGGGCGGTCTGGGCGGAGAATTCGAAGTACAACCTGCAGACGCCACAGAGCGAAGTGGCACGGGATATCTTCGACCTGCATATCCTGATCATGTGGGTGTGCGTGGGCATCTTCGTCGTGGTGTTCGGCGTGATGTTCTATTCCATCTGGAAGCACCGCAAATCCGTGGGCCATCAGCCGGCGCAGTTCCACGAAAACCACAAGCTGGAAGTCGTGTGGACCATCATCCCCTTCGCCATCCTGGTGGGCATGGCGATTCCCTCCACCAAGACGGTGTTGTTCATGCGCGACGTCAGCGATCCGGACATGACCATCAAGGTCACCGGTTACCAGTGGAAATGGGAATACGACTACCCGCAGGACGGCCTCAAGTTCCTGTCCACGCTGTCCACGCCCCGTGACCAGATCAACAACCAGGCGGCCAAGGGCGAGCACTACCTGCTCGAGGTCGACAATCCCATGGTGGTGCCGGTGGGCAAGAAGGTGCGCCTGATGCTGACTGCCAACGATGTCATCCACTCCTGGTGGGTGCCGGCCTTCGGCATCAAGCAGGACGCGATTCCCGGCTACATCAAGGAAGCCTGGTTCAAGGCCGAGAACGTGGGCACCTACCGCGGTGTCTGTGCCGAGCTGTGTGGCAAGGACCACGGCTTCATGCCGATCGTGGTGGAAGTGAAATCTCAGGCCGACTACGACAAGTGGCTCGCGGATCAGAAAGCGGCGAAGGCCGCTGCGGTCTCCGACCCGAACAAGACCTACTCCCTGGATGAGCTCAAGGCCGCGGGCGAGAAGGTGTACCAGGCCCATTGCGCCGCCTGCCACCAGCCGGATGGCAAGGGCATGCCGCCGGCCTTCCCGGCGCTGGCCGGCTCGAAGGTGGCGACGGGTCCGAAAGCCGATCATATCAACGTAGTCATGCACGGCCGCCCCAACACCGCGATGGCTGCCTTCGCCAGCCAGCTGAGCGACGTGGACATCGCCGCCGTCATCACCTATGAGCGGAATTCCTTCGGCAATAGCACCGGCGACCTGGTGCAGCCCGCCGAAATCAAAGCATTGCGCAAATAATCCGAGGAGGCCGACAAATGGAAGCGACACACGCTCACGAGCACGGACACCATCAGCCAAGCGGTCTGATGCGGTGGCTCACCACCACCAACCACAAGGACATCGGAACCCTGTACCTCTGGTTCAGCTTCATCATGCTGCTGACTGGCGGCACCCTGGCGTTGCTGATCCGGGCGGAACTGTTCGAGCCCGGCCTGCAGCTGGTCCGGCCCGAGGTCTTCAACAGCCTCACCACCCTGCACGGCCTGATCATGGTGTTCGGCGCAATCATGCCGGCGTTCGTTGGCTTCGCCAACTGGCAGGTGCCGATGATGATCGGCGCGCCGGACATGGCCTTCCCGCGCATGAACAACTGGTCGTTCTGGCTGCTGCCAGTGGCGGCGCTGCTGCTGATCACCCAGTTCCTGGTGCCTGGCGGCGCGGTGGCCGGAGGCTGGACCATGTACGCCCCGCTGTTCCTGCAGGGCGGCGTGTCCTATGACATGACCATCTTCGCGGTGCACATCCTGGGCATCTCCTCGATCATGGGCGCGATCAACATCGTGACCACGATCCTGAACATGCGCGCGCCGGGCATGACCCTGATGAAGATGCCGCTGTTCGTGTGGACCTGGCTGATCACCGCCTACCTGCTGATCGCGGTGATGCCGGTGCTGGCCG
>CAYUJV010000073.1:0-14362 GCA_964445085.1 uncultured Burkholderiales bacterium | reverse complement strand
AGAACTGGCTGTAGAGGGCTTGCGGACGCGGGTTCAATTCCCGCCGCCTCCACCACTAACGAAACCCCAACCGTTCTCGGTTGGGGTTTTTTCTTGCCTGCCCGATGGCGCCCGCCCCCCTCGCGCCGGTCTGCTATCCTCAACACCATGACCTTCGCAGGAAGGAAGCAGCGGAGATGCCGCGGCGGCAGATGCGGCCGACATGTGCTTGTGTCGGCTCCAGAAACCGTCGCAGCGAGTTTTTCGCACCGATCTCTTCCATCCGGTACCGACGCCTGTGCCTGCGCCACCACCATCCGAATCGAAGCCGAAACGGCATCTGCTGGCGGACGACAGCACCCTGGAAGCGGCCGCGGCCGAGATCCTGTCGGGGGAGAGCGCGAAGCGGGGCATGGCGCGCCTGTTGCCTTTCCTGGGGCCGGCCTTCATCGCCAGCGTGGCCTATATCGACCCCGGGAATTTCGCCACCAATATCCAGGGCGGCGCCCAGTTCGGCTATACGCTGCTATGGGTGGTGGTCGTCAGCAACTTGATGGCGATTCTGATCCAGACGCTTTCCGCCAAACTGGGCATTGCCACCGGGCAAAACCTGGCCGAGCTGTGCCGGGCCAGTTTCTCGCGCCCGACGGTGCTCGGGATGTGGCTGCTGATGGAAGTCGTCGCCATGGCGACCGACCTGGCGGAATTTTTGGGGGCCGCCCTCGGCTTCAACCTGCTGCTGGGCATGCCCTTGTGGGTCGCCGGCATTCTGACCGGCATCGTCACCCTGGTCATCCTCGGTTTGGAACGCTACGGCTTTCGTCGGCTCGAGGCGGTGATCGCCTCCCTGGTCGGGGTGATTTCCGTGAGCTACCTGGTCGAAACCCTGCTCGACAAGCCGGATTGGGGACGGGTGCTGTACCACGCGGTGGTGCCGCAATTCGCCGGGAATGAGAGCGTGCTGCTGGCAACCGGCATCCTTGGCGCTACCGTGATGCCGCACGTCATTTTCCTGCATTCCGCGCTGACCCAGGGCCGCATCGTCACCCGCGATCCCGTCCAGATGAAACGGCTGTTCAGATTCGAGGTGGCCGACGTCGCCATCGCCATGGGCGTGGCGGGCTTGATCAACGCCGCCATGCTCCTGATGGCGGCCGCGACGTTTCACGCCCACGGCATGACCGGGGTGAGCACCATTGAACAGGCCCATCTGACGCTGGAACCCCTGCTGGGGCCGGCGGCAAGCTGGGTTTTCGCGATCTCCCTGCTGGCGTCGGGCTTCTCGTCCGCCTCGGTGGGAACCATGTCGGGCCAGGTCATCATGCAGGGTTTTCTGCACCGGCAGATCCCGGTCTGGATCCGCCGCCTGGTGACCATGGTGCCGTCCCTCGTGGTGATCATGATGGGCCTGGATCCTACCCGTGTGCTCATCATCAGCCAGGTCGTGCTCAGTTTCGGGCTGCCCTTCGCCATCGTTCCCCTGCTCCTCTTCACCAAGCGCGAGGATCTCATGGGCGTGCTGGTCAACCGCCGGCTCACGACAGCGCTACTTACGATCGTCGCCGCGCTGATCATTCTGCTCAACCTGTTCCTGCTTTATCAGACGCTGTTGGGAGGCTGACGCCGTGTACAAGCACCTGATCGTGCCACTGGACGGATCGGCGTCGGGCGAAGCCATTCTGCCGCTGGTGGCTCAACTGGCCGACAAGATGCAGGCGCGGGTGACGCTGCTGCATGTCATCGAGGAGAACGCGCCGCGGACAGTGCACGGGGAGCGTCACCTGATCTCCGAGGCGGAAGCCGTGGCGTATCTGGAACAGGTGGAGCAAAAATTTTTCCCGGCCTCACTTGATGTGAGCATCCATGTCCAGGGAACCGCCGTCCCCGATATCGCCAAAAGCATCGTTGCCCATGCGACGGCGTCCGGCGCCGACCTGATCGCCATCTGCACCCACGGTCGCGGCGGGGTCGCAAGATTTCTTTTCGGCAGCATCGCCCAGCAGGTGTTGAGCCTGGCCCGCCTGTCGGTACTGGTTCTTTACCCGCACAAGCTGGAAAGGCCGGCGGGATTCGACGGCATGCGTTTTCTGGTTCCCCTGGATGGTCACCCGGAGCACGAACAGGGATTTCGCGTGGCCCTGCAACTGGCGCGAGTCTGTTCCGCCTCCCTGCATCTGGTGATGGCGGTTCATACCCTTTCGACGCTGCCGGGCGAGCATGCGGCCAGCGCCATGCACCTGCCGGGCACCACCAAGGCACTGCTCGAAATCCGCCGCCAATCGGGGCTGCGTTACCTGCACGACCTGATTCGGTCGGCCGGCGACGCGGCGATACCGATGACCCTGGAGGTGCGGCGCGGCCACCCGGCGCGGGCCATCGCCAACGCCGCCCGCCGCGCCGGCAGCAACCTGATCGTGATGGGCACGCACGGCAAATCCAGCATGGACTCATTCTGGGCGGACAGCCTGACGCCCAAGGTGGCGCGACGGGTGCATATCCCGCTGCTGTGGGTGCCGGTGGGCGATAGCCGGGTGGGCGCCCTTTCACCGGCGCCGCCGCTGTCGGCCCCAGCAGGGAAGGCTCCGGGCCGGCTTCTCGATTGAGTTCGTGCTGATTCGCACCAGTCAGCCACGCAACACCGGCACATTGCCGCCCCAGGGCCTGCCGCATCCGGTACGCCCTGCAGCCTTCCGTGACGTTTTGCGCCGCGTGCCCCATCAGCGCATTTTTACGGTATTTTTACGCCAGCCGGCGCAAAATCGTCCCGTTCTTTACTCGCGGTGACCTATGCTCGGCTCATCCGAGGAGTGAACCTACCCATGGCCCGCACCGCCCGTTCAACGCAACCGCCTGCCTCCAGACGCTGGCAAGCCTACCTGCTTGCACTCGCTGCCTGTGACATCACCACGGTGATCGCGCCCCCTGCGCGACCGCCTCGATCTCGCGAACACGGTCATGCTGTTACTGCTGACGGTGGCGCTGGTGGCGACGCGGCTGGGGCGCGGCCCAGCCCGCCGGGAGCAAGGGTTCGGAACCTGATCTGCGCACAGACATCGGCTCAGCCGAAGATGCGGTCTGCCCGCCGGAATCGCGCCGCCGTTCAAAGACGATTCGATCGAGTTCTTCGACCGGACAGCGGGTCAGGCTCGATGTATCCGCGTTCCTCCCGGCCTGTGCAGAAGTTCTTTAGCCTGAAGTCGGCCCCTCCTGCTGGATGTCGGAATCTGCCGACATTTCAGCCGCCTGCCGGTCATCCCGTTCCCGCAGCAGCCAGTACACCGCACCGAGAGCCAGCGCGGCGGCGGCCAAAGCCGCCACCTTGGCGGGGCTTTCGCCAACGTCGAGGATGACGAACTTGCGCGACAGCGCAATGAGCGCGATCAGAACCACTGTCTTGACTTGGATGATGCTGTCGCGTCGCAACGCCACCCGAATGATGGAATGTTTGAACTCCATAGCGATGAGCAGCGTCATGATCATCCCGAATACCGTCTGGAAAACCTGATGGTCCAGCGGATTGAAAGCCTCCAGGAACAGCAAGTGATATACCGTCCGAACGAGCTGTAACAGCGAAATGACGATTATCATGGCGATCACGACGGACAACAGCAGCGTGATCACCTGCTCGAAGCGCTCGTAAAAACTCATGAGCCGCCAAGCGGCCTTGAATTCCACCATCGATGTGGACTGGGGTGACCTGCCCATGGAATCCTCCTCGAATGCTTTAACCGGCTCACCGACCCGTCAATGCCGTGGACCTCGGGAGAGATTGGATTTCGGGGCTGCCTGCCGTATTTTCAAGAATGCAGCGGACGCTTGAAATCATCCTGATGCGACCTACATACGAATTCCATTAGGCTTGTCGCCCGCAACGGGAACTCCAAGGGGGCGAACATGATCCACCAGTTGCGTATCGATCTTCTTTGCCTTCAGGGAATCGAGCATGAGACTGGAATCATTCCAGCAATCCGGGCATTCGCCGGAAGATGCGGCGGCCGGTGACATCCACCCCTTTGGGCCAGCCCTCCCTGAACGCACGGGACAGACTGGCGCAAAATACTCGCGGGCATGCCGAACCCCGTTACCAATTCCTTGGACCGATCCCTCAACCATTGCAAAGGAGGTATCACACAATGAGCAATCCCATCCTTGAAGCCATACAGGGCAAGCAACTGGTACGCGACTATTACGGAAACGTCGTCGAGCTCGAGGAGTGGTCGCACGAAGCAGCTGCACGTGTCGCCGAGGCCGAAGGGCTGCGTCTCACCGACGCGCATTTTCAGGTCCTCGATTTCCTGCGTGAGCATGCCATCCACCATGGTGGCCTCGGGCAGGAAGCACACCGCGTTCTGCGCGTGCTGGAAGACCGCTTCGCGGCACAAGGCGGCGGCCGCTGGCTATATACCCTGTTTCCGGGTGGGCCTGTCCGACAGGGTATGAGGATCGCAGGACTGCCACCGGCTCCCCATGACGCCGATCCATCCTTTGGTTCGGTCACTTGAGCCGGCAGACGGGGGCATTGGCGCGCCCGCATCCAGTGGAACACTCGCGCCTTGACTGCGACAAATTGTCGCGGCGGGGACCCCGGCCGATCTGGCATGATTTAGAATCGACGTGATCGTCCCATCCCGCAACAGCCGTTCAAGGAGCAGAAATGAAACTCTTCCAAGCATCCATCGCCGGTCTCCTGCTCGCGATGCTGGCACTCCCCGTGCTGGCCCAGGTGGAGGTGATGGAACCCTGGGTACGCGCGACCGTCCCGGCGCAAACCGCCACCGGCGCCTTCATGAAGCTGCGGGCCAAGACCGCGGCGCGGCTCGTGGAGGCGAAGTCCCCGGTTGCCGGCACCGTGGAGATCCACGAGATGAAAATGGTCGGCGACGTGATGAAGATGAACGCCGTGCCCGGCGTCGACCTGCCCGCGGGCCAGACCGTCGAGCTCGCGCCCGGCGGCTACCACATCATGCTGCTGGAACTCAAACGGCAGGTGAAGGAGGGCGACACCGTGCCGCTCACGCTGGTGGTGGAAGGCAAGGACAGGAAGCGCGAAACCATCGAGGTGCATGCCGTGGTGCGCCCGCTGGGTGCCGCCCCTTCCGGGCATCATCACCCGTAGCCGTTCGGGATCACGGACGAAGGCCGACCTCCGGGTTGGCCTTTTGCTTTTAGGGAACCTCTGCAAAAGCACTGCGCAGCCCGTCTGGCCGCCTGCGATGCTCGCTGTACTCGCCTCGTACGGCTGCGCTTCTCGGCGGCCAGCCGGGCTTGCTCGCGACCTTTTGCAGCGGTTCCTTAGAGGAAGCGGTCGAGCAGCTTGCGGCTGTGCCGGTCCAGCGCGCCGAGGTCGCGGATCAGGAATTGCACGCCGTGGGTGTCGGCGATCAGCAGCGCCGACGGTCCCAGGCGCCGGATGTCCTCCTCGCCCTTCAGCACCAGGCGGGTGTCGCCGCGGTCCGTTTCCACCTCCCAGGTGCTGGGCGTGGCGAAGCTGGAGACATGGCGCAAACGGCGGATCTCGGGGACGAACTCACGCCCGGCGAGTTCCTCCTCCACCAGTGCGCGCTGGTCCGGTGGCAGATCGCCGAGGCGTTCGATCCAGGCCACCTCGTGGCCCTCCGCGCTCATCAGGGCGATGCCCTCCTCCGGCGCGGCGATGGGAAACGCGCGCACCGGCACCACCTCCTCGTGCACCTCGCCGCCCGCGGTGGTCAGCACCAGGTGGCCGAAGACGTTGCGTGCAAGCTTGAAGCCGGGCGTGGTCATGTCATTTCGTCGCGATCTTCGCCACCGGCTCCACCTGCGCGCCGGCGTCGTCCAGGTCGGTGTCGACGTTGCGCGCCTGGGCCTGGTACAGGCGATAGTAGGCGCCCTCGCGCGCCATCAGTTGCGCGTGATTGCCCTCCTCCACGATCTGGCCGCGATCCATCACCACCAGCCGGTCGGCGCGGCGCAGGGTCGACAGCCGATGGGCGATGGCGATGGTGGTGCGGCCGCGCACGAGGTTGTCCAGGGCCTTCTGGATTTCCTTCTCGGTTTCGGTATCGACCGAAGACGTGGCCTCGTCCAGGATCAGGATGCGGGGGTCGATCAGCAGCGCGCGGGCGATGGAGATGCGCTGGCGCTCGCCGCCGGACAAGCCGTGGCCGCGCTCGCCCACCAGCGAGTCGTAGCCCTGGGGCAGGCGCAGGATGAACTCGTGGGCATGGGCGGCGCGCGCCGCGGCGATGATCTCCGCGCGCGTGGCATGCGGCTTGCCGTAGGCGATGTTCTCGGCGATGGTGCCGAAGAACAGGAACGGCTCCTGCAGCACCAGCCCGATGTTGCGCCGGTATTCCGCCACCGGCAGCGACCGCAGGTCGACGCCGTCGACGCGGATGGAGCCCTCGCTCACGTCGTAGAAGCGGCAGATCAGGTTCACCAGCGTGCTCTTGCCGGAGCCGGAATGCCCCACCAGGCCGATCATCTCGCCCGGCGCGATGGACAGGTTCACGCCGCGGATCACGGCGCGGTTGCCGTAGCGGAAGCCCACGTCGCGCAGCTCGATGCTGCCGCTCACCTGCGGCAGATGCACCGGCCGCGCCGGCTCCGGCACGCTGGAGACATGGTCGAGAATGTCGAAGATGCGCTTGGCGCCGGCGGCCGCCTTCTGCGTCACCGAAACGATGCGGCTCATGGAATCCAGCCGCGTGTAGAAGCGGCTGATGTAGGCGATGAAGGCGGTGAGCACGCCCACGGTGATGCGGTTCTGCGACACCTGCCAGATGCCGAAGCCCCACACCACGAGCAGGCCGATCTCGGTGAGCAGCGTCACCGTGGGCGAGAACAGGGACCACACCCGGTTGATGCGGTCGTTCACCGCCAGGTTGTGCTGGTTCGCCTCGCGAAAGCGCTGCGCCTCCCGCTGCTCCTGGGCGAAGGCCTTCACCACGCGGATGCCCGGGATCGTGTCCGCCAGCACGCTGGTCACCGCCGACCACACGCGGTCGACCTTCTCGAAGCCGGTGCGCAGCTTGTCGCGCACGACATGGATCATCCAGGCGATGAAGGGCAGCGGCAGCAGCGTCACCAGCGCCAGCCACGGGTCGATGGAGAACAGGATCACCGCGGTCATGGCGATCATCAGCACGTCGGTGGCGAAATCGAGCAGATGCAGCGACAGGAAGACGTTGATGCGGTCGGTCTCCGAGCCGATGCGCGCCATCAGGTCGCCGGTGCGCCGGCTGCCGAAATACTCCAGCGACAGGCGCAGCAGATGCTCGTAGGTGGTGGTGCGCAGATCGGCGCCGATGCGCTCCGACACCAGGGCCAGGATGTAGGTGCGGGCCCAGCCCAGCCCCCAGGCCACCAGCGCCGCCGCCAGCAAGCCGCCGAGCAGCATCAGCACCAGCATGGGGTCGATGGGCTTGCCGTTCTGGTACGGGATCAGGACATCGTCCATCAGCGGCATGGTCAGGTAGGGCGGCACCATGGTGGCGGCGGTGGATACCAGGGTCAGCACGAAGCCGGCGAGGAGCTGGCGGCGATAGGGCCGGGCGAAGCGCCACAGGCGGAACAACGTCCACGTGGACGGCGGCTCCTGGGTTTCCCGGGCGCACACCGGGCATTCCTCCTGGTCCGGCTCCAGCGGCGCCCTGCACACCGGGCATACGGTCTCGGCTTCCGGCGCCGCCGGCTGGCCGGATTCCCAGGCCGCGAACTGCCGCTCGAAGGCCTTGATCAGGCGCAGCGCGGCCACGTTCTGGCCCAGGGTGTAGCGCCAGAGCGCCAGGCGTGACGCCGCGTCCAGCAGTTCCAGCCTGCCGACCCCGGCATGATCGCTGTGCCGCAGCGCGAGCCCCGGACGCCAGCCCCACTCCCGCCACCCGGCCTCGTCCGGCGCCCGCGCCAGGATGCGCCGGTCGGTCACCGCCACCAGGCCGGAGGCGAAGCGCAGCCGGCTGTCGAGATCGACTTCCAGCCAGGCCTGCAGCGTTTCGTCCGGGGCGAGCGCCGTCGCCATGGCGGCGCGCCAGGGCTCGGGCAGAGCCAGCAGCGGATCGGCCGTGGGAACGTGCGAAAGGGGTTGTGTCATCTGAAAGGCGCTTGGCGCGTTAATGGCCGAAAACGGACGGCCGGGCGTTCGGTTGACGTGCGCCCCCGGTGCGTCCTGCCGAAACCCGGCGATTCCAACTCATCGAGGCCCTTTTAAGGTATGCTCCGCAAACTTTCACAGGAACGGCCAAGCGCCGCATTATATCCCAGCGCATCGCGTTCAAGCGGGCACGTCGCCTCCGCTTCGATTCATGGCATTGGCAGCAGGACGATGAAGCACAAATCCATCGAGTTTCTCCGCGTCACCCATTTGCGCGGCCCCAATATCTGGACCTATCGCCCGGTGCTCGAGGCCTGGGTCGACATCGGCGAGCTGGAGGACTGCCCTTCCAACACGCTCCCCGGCTTTTATGAACGTTTGTCCACGTGGCTGCCCGGGCTGGTCGAGCACCGCTGCGGCGTGGGCGAGCGCGGCGGCTTCCTGCTGCGGCTGCGGGAAGGCACCTGGCCCGCCCACATCCTGGAGCACGTGGTGATCGAGCTGCAGAACCTGGCGGGCATGAAGGTCGGCTTCGGCAAGGCGCGCGAAACCCACGTGCGCGGCGTATACAAGGTGGCGGTGCGCACCCGCAACGAGGAAGTCGGCCGCGCCTGTCTAGAGGCCGGCCGCGACCTGATCATGGCCGCCATCGAGAACCGGCCCTTCGACGTCGGCGGCACCATCCAGCGTCTGCGCGACCTGGCGGACCGCCTGTGCCTCGGCCCCAGCACCGCCTGCATCGTCGATGCCGCCACCGAGCGCGGCATCCCCCACATCCGTCTCACCGACGGCAATCTGGTGCAGCTCGGCTACGGCAACCGCAGCCGCCGCATCTGGACCGCCGAGACCGACCAGACCCCCGCCATCGCCGAGAGCATCGCCGGCGACAAGGACCTGACCAAGCGCCTGCTCGGCTCCTGCGGCGTGCCGGTGCCGGAAGGCCGCGTCGTCGACAGCCCGGCCGATGCCTGGGAAGCCGCGGAGGACATCGGCCTGCCGGTGGCGGTGAAGCCGGTGGACGCCAACCATGGCCGCGGCGTGTCCCTGGACCTCAAGACCCGCGAGGAAGTCGAGGCCGCCTACCCCCTGGCCGAGGCCGAGGGCAGCGGCGTGATGGTCGAGCGCTTCATCCCGGGCAACGAGCATCGCCTGCTGGTGGTGGGCGGCCGGGTGGTGGCGGCAGCCCGCGGCGAAAGCGTGTGGGTCACCGGCGACGGCCGCTCCACCATCGCCGAGCTCATCGAGACTCAGATCAATGTCGATCCGCGCCGCGGCCCGGAGGAAGACTATCCGCTGGACAAGATCGTGCTCGACCAGATGCCGGGCGTGGTGCTCGAAATCGAACGCCAGGGCTTCCGGCCCGATTCCGTCCCTGGCGCGGGCCAGCGCGTGCTCATCCAGCCCAATGGCAACGTCGCCTGCGACGTGACCGACCGCCTGCACCCGCAGGTGGCTGCCACGGCCGCGCTGGCGGCGCGCATCGTCGGTCTCGACGTGGCCGGCATCGACCTGGTGGCGCAGGACATTTCCCGCCCGCTGGAAGAACAGGGCGGCGCCATCGTCGAAGTGAACGCCGGCCCCGGCCTGCTCATGCACCTCAAGCCGGCGGAAGGCGCGCCGCGGCCGGTGGGCAAGGCCATCGTCGACCACCTGTTCCCGGACCTGGAATCCTCCGGGCGCATCCCCATCGTCGGCGTCGCCGGCACCCGCGGCACGACCCTGATCGCGCGCTTGGTTTCGCTGCTCCTGCTGCTGAGCGGCAAGCGCGTCGGCCTGGCCTGCCGCGACGGCATGTTTCTCGACCGGCGCCAGGTGACGAAGGCCGACGGCCGCAACTGGACCACCGGCCGCCAGCTGCTCATGAACCGCATGGCGGAAGCCGCCGTGTTCGAGAACGGCGCGGAGATGATCCTCGGCGAAGGCCTTGCCTACGACCGCTGCAACGTGGGCATCGTCACCGACGTCAGCGGCCACGAACGGCTGGGCGGCTATTACATCACCGAGCCGGAGCAGCTCTACAACGTGCTGCGCACCCAGGTGGACGTGGTGCTCCCCGACGGCGTGGCCGTGCTCAACGCGCACGACGCGCTGGCGGTGCGCATGGCGGAGCTGTGCGACGGCGCGGTGATCCTGTACGGACTCGATGCCAATCTGCCGGCGATCATCGAACACCGCACGCGCGGCGGCCAGGCGCTGTTCGTGCGCCAGGGGCGGATCGTGCGCGCGGTCGGCACGGACGAGAGCGTCTTCGCCGAAGCCGGCGCCATCCCGCTGGTGAACGGCGCCGCCCCGGCCACGGAACTGGAATACGTGCTGGCGGCGATCGCCGCCGCCATCGCGCTGGAGATCCCGGCGGACCTGATCCGCACCGGGGTGGAAACCTGCGAGCCGGCGCAACTCGGCATCACCGCCTGAAGGAAGGCGCAGTCATGGAAATCACCCGCATCCGCGCCCTGCGCGGGCCCAATTTGTGGAGCCGCCACACCGCCATCGAGGCGCTGATCGAATGCACGCCGGAGGAACAGCGCATCGGCGCCATTCCCGGCTTCGAAATGCGCCTGCGCGTGCGCTTCCCCGACATCGGCGCCATGCGCCCCATCGGCTTCGAGGGCGACATCTCCCTGGCCCACGTGCTCAGCTTCGCCGCCCTCGGCCTGCAGGCCCAGGCCGGCTGCCCGGTGACCTTCTGCCACACCGCCGTGACCGTCGAGCCCGGGATCTATCAGGCGGTGTTCGAGTACACCGAAGAGGCCGTCGGCCGGCTTGCCCTGGAGCTCGCCGAGAAGCTGTGCCGCGCGGCCCTGGAAGACGCGCCCTTCGATCTCACCGAGACATTGACCCGGCTGCGCGAGCTGGACGAGGACGTGCGCCTGGGGCCGTCCACCGGCGCCATCGTGCAGGCCGCGGTGGCGCGCGGCATTCCCTACCGCCGCCTGACCGAAGGCAGCATGGTGCAGTTCGGCTGGGGCAGCAAGCAGCGGCGCATCCAGGCGGCGGAGACCGATCGCTCCAGCGCCATCGCCGAGGACATCGCCAAGGACAAGGACCTCACCAAGATGCTGCTCGAGGCCGCCGGCGTGCCGGTGCCCACCGGGCGCCCGGTCACCGACGCGGAGACCGGCTGGCAGGTGGCCGAGACCATCGGCCTGCCGGTGGTGGTGAAGCCGCGCGACGGCAACCAGGGCAAGGGCGTGACCGTGAACATCGCCAGCCGCGAGCAGTTCATGAGCGCCTTCATCGCCGCCCAGGAGTACAGCACCGAGGTGCTGGTGGAACGCTTCATTCCGGGCCACGACCACCGCCTGCTGGTGGTGGGCAAGTCGCTGGTGGCCGCCGCGCGGCGCGAGCCGCCCCACGTCATCGGCGACGGCGTGCATTCCGTGCGCGAGCTGGTGGAGCAGGTGAACAGCGACCCCCGCCGCGGCGAGGGCCATGCCACCCTGCTGACCAAGATCCGCTTCGACGACATCGCCCTGACCCAGCTCGCGGCCCAGGGTCTGACCGCCGACGCCGTGCCGGCAAAAGGCGTGCGCGTGCTGTTGCGCAACAACGCCAACCTCAGCACCGGCGGCACCGCCACCGACGTGACCGACGAGGTGCATCCGGAGGTGGCGGCACGCGCGGTGGAAGCGGCACAGATGGTGGGCCTGGACATCTGCGGCGTGGACGTGGTGTGCGAGACGGTGATGAAGCCGCTGGAGGAACAGGGCGGCGGCATCGTCGAAGCCAACGCCGCGCCCGGCCTGCGCATGCACCTTGCCCCCTCCTTCGGCAAGCCGCGCCCGGTGGGCGAGGCCATCGTCTCCACCCTGTTCGCCGAGGGTGACGACGGCCGCATCCCGGTGGTGGCCGTCACCGGCACCAACGGCAAGACCACCACCGTGCGCCTGATCGCCCACCTGCTGCGCCAGGAAGGCAAGCGCGTCGGCATGACGCTGACCGACGGCGTGTTCATCCAGGACCGGCAGATCGACAGCGGCGACTGCAGCGGGCCCAAGAGCGCGCGCAGCGTGCTGCTGCACCCGGACGTGGATGCGGCGGTGCTGGAGACCGCGCGCGGTGGGCTGCTGCGCGAGGGGCTCGGCTTCGACCGCTGCAAGGTGGCAGTGGTCACCAACATCGGCGCCGGCGACCACCTCGGCCTCAACTTCATCACCACCGTGGAGGACCTGGCGGTGGTCAAGCGCGTGATCGTGCAGAACGTGGCGCCAGACGGCATGGCCGTGCTCAATGCCTGCGATCCGCGGGTGGCGGACATGGCCACCCACTGTCCGGGATCGGTCACCTATTTCGCCTGCGACGTGCACCACCCGGTGGCCGCGGCGCAGCGCGCCCAAGGCAAACGCCTGATCTACCACGACGGCAGCGACGTCATCGCGGTGGAGGGCGAATTCGAGACGCGCATCCCGCTGGCGGAGGTGCCGCTCACCCGCGGCGGCACCATCGGTTTCCAGATCGACAACGCCATGGCGGCGGTCGGCGCGGCCTGGGCGCTGGGGCTGGATTGGGGCGTCATCCGCCGCGGGCTTGCCAGCTTCGTCAGCGACGCAAGGTCCGCGCCCGGGCGCTTCAATGTGTTCGATTATCGCGGCGCGACCGTCATCGCCGACTACGGCCACAACCCGGACGCGATGACGGCGCTGGTGCGCGCGGTGGATGCCATGCCGGCCACGCGCCGCGTGGCGGTGATCAGCGCGGCGGGCGACCGGCGCGACGAGGACATCCGCCAGCAGACGGCGATCCTCGGCGATGCCTTCGACGAGATCATCCTGTTCCAGGATGCCTGCCAGCGCGGCCGCGCCGACGGCGAGGTGCTGGCCCTGCTGCGGCAGGGACTGCAAGGCGCGAAACGGACGCAGGCAAGCGAGGAAGTCCGGGGCGAGTTTCTCGCCATCGACAAGGCGCTGGATCGCCTGCAGCCGGGCGAGCTGTGCCTGATCCTGGTGGACCAGGTGGAAGCGGCGCTGGCCCATCTCGAACAGCGCGGCGCCGCGCTGCGCTGAGGCCTGCCCCCGGCGCGGTAACCCCTTCAGGGCGCGGCCGGCGCCAGGGGCAGATCGAAATAGAACGTGGTGCCGGCGCCGGCATCGGTGTCGAAGCCGATGCTGCCGCCCATGCCTTCCAGGAAGGCCTTGCTGATGGCGAGACCCAGCCCGGTGCCGCCGCGAGCCCGGCTGTCGGAGGCGTCGGCCTGGGAAAATTTCTCGAAGACGCGCGGGCGGAACGCCTCCGGAATCCCCCGGCCGTGATCGGTGACGGCAGTGCGCGCGCAGCCGTCGCGCAAGGAAACCCGGATCTCCACCACGCCACCCGGAGGCGAAAACTTCGCGGCGTTGGACAGCAGATTGCTCATCACCTGCAGCAGCCTGCCGCCATCCACCCTGACCTCCGCCGCCGGAACCGGCCCCATCAGCCGCAGGCTCACGCCCAGGGCCTGCGCATAGGGCGCGTTGGCCTCGAGCGCCTGGGCGACGAGGGGGGCCAGGGGCTGCCGCTGCAGCCGGAATTCCATCCTCCCCGATTCGAATTTCTCCAGGTCGAGCAGGTCGTCGATCAGTTCGGTCAGGCGCTCGCTGTTGCGGAGCGCGCTCGCCAGCAGCGCCGACGCCTGCTCCGGCAGCGGCCCGGCGACACCGCCGGCCACCAGGCCGAGCGCGCCGCGGATGGCGGTAAGCGGGGTGCGCAGCTCGTGGCTCACGGTGGAAATGAACTCGCTTTTCATGCGCTCGGCCTGCTTGCGCGCGGTGATGTCCGATTCGATCGCCATGAAGCCGGTGGGCTTGCCGTGTTCGAAGCCGACCGGCTCGATGGCCATGTCCAGCCAGTAGATGCTGCCGTTCTTGTGATAGTTGAGGATCTCCTCGCGGCAGCTCTCGCCGCGGGCCAGATGCCGGCGGATGCGTTCCACGGTCGCGGGATCGGTTTCCGGACCCTGCAGCACCTCGCCGGGCTTGCGCCCGCGCACCTCGGCCAGGGTGTAGCCGGTGATGCGCGTGAAGGCATCGTTCACCCAGATCACCCGCCCCGCCGCATCGGTCAGGATCACCGCGTTGGCGGTATGGGCCACGATGTGGGCCAGCTAGCCGCTCTCCGCGGCCCGCAGCAGGGCGAGGCGCCAGAACCAGAGCATGCCCGCCACCAGCAGCGTGCCGCCCAGACCGGCGCCCAGCACCACGAGCGACAAGGGCAGCCGTGGCGCGGCATCGGCGTACGCCCACGCGGTCACGCTCCAGCGGCCGTCGCCGACGGCGACTGCGGCCCGACGCACGAACGCGGGGTCGGGGCTGGCAGCGTGCGCGGGCAGGCTGCGGT
>CAYUJV010000072.1:0-14370 GCA_964445085.1 uncultured Burkholderiales bacterium | reverse complement strand
CAGCGAAGGGCAAGATCGTGCTCGCCACGGTGAAGGGCGACGTGCACGACATCGGCAAGAACATCGTCGGCGTGGTCCTGCAGTGCAACAACTACGAGGTCATCGACCTCGGCGTGATGGTGCCGGCGAGCAGGATTCTGGAGACGGCGAAAGCCGAGAACGCCGACATCATCGGCCTCTCCGGCCTGATCACGCCCTCGCTGGAAGAAATGGCCTACGTGGCCAAGGAAATGGAGCGCCAGAACTTCACGGTGCCGCTCCTGATCGGCGGCGCCACCACCTCGCTCGCCCATACCGCGGTGAAGATCGAACCCAACTACAGCGGTCCCACGGTCTACGTGAAAGACGCCTCGCGCTCGGTGGGCGTGTGCACCAGCCTGCTCTCGGAGGACCAGCGCGCCGACTACGTGGCGAAGCTGAAGGCGGACTACGCCCAGGTGCGCGAGCGGCACTTGAGCAAGGGGGAGCGGACGCGGTTCATATCCCTGGAAGCGGCGCGCGCCAACGCGCCCAAATTCGACTGGGCGAGCTACACCCCGCCGGTGCCCAGGCAGCTCGGCATCCAGGTATTCAGGGAAGTGCCCCTGGAGGACATCGCCAAGCGCATCGACTGGACGCCCTTCTTCCAGACCTGGGATCTCCACGGCAAATTCCCCAAGATCCTCGAGGACGAAACCGTGGGCAGCGAGGCGCGCAAGGTCTACCAGGACGCCCAGGCCATGCTCGCCGGCATCATCGCGCAGAAGTGGCTCACCGCGAATGCGGTCATCGGCCTGTTCCCGGCCAACAGCGTCGGCGACGACATCGAGATCTACACCGACGAGACGCGCAGCAAGGTCGCCATGGTCAACCACACCCTGCGCCAGCAGCTGGAAAAGCCCTCCGACCGCTTCAACTACGCCCTCGCCGATTTCATCGCGCCGAAGGAAAGCGGGGTGAAGGATTACATCGGCGCCTTTGCCGTGACCGCCGGCATCGGCATCGAGACCAAGCTGGCCGAGTTCGAGGCGAAGCACGACGACTACAACGCCATCATGCTTAAAGCGCTGGCCGACCGCCTGGCGGAGGCGCTGGCCGAGCTGATGCACGAGCGCGTGCGCAAGGAGTTCTGGGGCTACGCCGCGGACGAGGCGCTGTCCAACGATGACCTGATCGCCGAGAAATACCGTGGCATCCGCCCCGCGCCGGGCTATCCGGCCTGCCCCGACCACACCGAGAAGGGGCCGCTGTTCGCGCTGCTGCACGCGCCGGAGAACGCCGGCGTCACCCTCACCGAGAGCTATGCCATGTGGCCGGCGGCGGCGGTGTCCGGCTTCTATTTCTCGCACCCGGAGGCGCGTTATTTCGCCGTGGGCAAGATCGGGCGCGACCAGCTCGAGGATTACGCGCGGCGCAAGGGCTGGGACCTCGCGACCGCCGAGCGCTGGCTGGCCCCGAATCTGGGCTGAGGGCGGCGCCCGCCGCTACAGGGGCGCGGCGTTTCCCGCCGCGCCGGCCTTGCCTTTGGCGTCGTGCTTGCGGATGTAGTCTTCCAGCATCTTCTGCGTCACCGGCCCCACGTGGAAGCTGACCAGCTTTCCTGTCCGGTCGAATAGGAGGCTGATCGGCGTGCCGGCCAGCACGCCGATGCCGATCCGGTCGGTGATGCTCGCATCGGTGAGCAGGATGGGGAAGGTGATCAGGTTGTCGTCCACGAATTTCTGCACCTTCGCCCTGTTCGCATAGCCGAAGCTGGGGAAATCGATGGCGGCGCCGACGACGATGGCGGTCTTCGCCTTGTTCGCGTCGTGGAAGAACTGCAGCTCCGGCATCTCCTCGGCGCAGGGCGGGCAGCCCGGGCCCCAGATGTTGAACACGACCCATTTCCCCCTGCCGATGTACTCGCTCAGGTGATGGCGCTTGCCATCCAGGCCCTCGAGCGTGATGTCGGGGCTTTCCGCCGCGGCCAGAATCGGCAGGCAGGCGACGAAGATGGCCAGCGCCAGGCTGGCAAGGGACTTGGCAAGCGGCACGCGCGAACTCCGGGTGATGGTTGGCATTGCAGGGATGCAATGCCCTATTGTCGCGGGACCGGCGCCGACCTTACAAGCCGCAGGCCGTCACCGGCGGGGCGGCGGAGGCCCAGGGCGATTCCGCGAGCCACCGCGCCAGCCTGTCCGCCGGCATCGGCCGGGCCATGTAGTAGCCCTGCGAGCGGTCGCAGCCGAGCACCGTGAGGGTGCCCCAGATCTCGCGCGTTTCGACGCCCTCGGCGGTGACCCGCAGTCCCAGGTTGTGGGCAAGGTCGATGGTGGAGCGCACGATGACCGCGTCGCTTTCGTTTTCCTCCATGTCCATCACGAAGGACTTGTCGATCTTGAGCTCGTCCACCGGCAGGCGCTTGAGGTAGGCGAGCGAGGAATAGCCGGTGCCAAAATCGTCGATGGCCAGGCGGACCCCCATGCGGTCGAGCTCGGTGAGGATGGTCAGGCCGTCGCTCGGGTTGGCCATCACCGCGCTCTCGGTGATTTCCAGCGTGAGCTGCTCCGGCGCGACGCCGGTTTCCGCGAGCAGGTCGCGGATCGCCCCCGGCAGGCCCATGTCGTGCAGGTTGCGGGCCGAAAGGTTGACCGCCACCCCCAGCCGGTGGCCCTGCCGGTGCAGGGCGGCGAGCTGGCCGAGCGCCGTTCTGAGCACCCAGTGGGTGAGCGGGCCGATGAGTCCGGCTTCCTCCGCCAGCGGCACGAACTGGTCCGGCGGCAGGAAGCCGCGCTGCGGGTGGTTCCAGCGCACCAGCGCTTCCAGGCCGACCACCTCGTCGCTGCGGTGGTCGATCTTCGGCTGGTAGTGCAGGCTCAGGCCGTCGGAACGGATCGCCTCGCGCAGTTCGCCGCGCAGCGACAGGTCGCCGCGGCGGGCGTGCCCCTGGTCCGGCGCGTACAGCACGAAGCCCTTGCCCGAGCGCTTGGCCGCATACATGGCGATGTCGGCGCAGCGGATCAGTGCGCCCGGGTCGCTGCCGTGGGCCGGGTAGAGCGACACGCCCAGGCTGGCGGCGAGGTCGATGCTCTGGTTCTGCCAGTGGAAGGGCTGGTCCAGGGCTGCGAGCACCTTGTTCACGACCACGCCGACATCCTTTTCCGCCAGGTCGTGCAGCAGCAGCACGTATTCGTCGCCCCCCAGGCGGGCCACCGTGTCTTCGCTGCGCACGGTCGCATTCAGGCGCCGCCCGACCTCGCGCAACAGTTCGTCGCCCACGGCGTGGCCGAGGGTGTCGTTCACTTCCTTGAACCGGTCCAGGTCCATCAGCGCCACGGCAAACGGCCGGTGCTCGCGCCCGGCGCGGGTGATTTCGTGCGCCAGGCGGTCGTGCAGCAGGCAACGGTTGGCCAGCCCGGTGAGCGGATCGTACAGGGCCTGGGTGGCGAGCTGGCGCGCCTGCAGGGTGACGCGCCGGCTCACGACGGAAGCGATGGCGATCCCCACCAGCACTGCCGCCGAGCCCAGGGTGAGCATCAGGTTGCGCACGCGCGCATAGGAGTCCTCGGCCCTGCGCACCGCGTCCGCGGTCTGCGCGCGTTGCAGTTCCACCAGCCGGCGGAGCTCCTCGGCGATTTCCCGCTGCAGGGGCATGGCCACGCGGCGGATGTGATCGAAGGTCTCGGCCTGGTGGTCGCTGAAGGTGGACATTTCCACCACCGCCTGCACCTGGGGCTGGGCGTCCCGGGTCAGGGCGCGGATGCGATCGAGGGCCTCGCTTTCCTGCGGCGTGAGGGGCATCTTGCCCAGCCGCTCCCGCGCCGCGATGTAGGTGGCGCCATAGCTGTTGAAGCGCTGGATCTCGGCATCCTTGTCGAAGGGATCGGCCAGGATCGGCAGCGCATGCATGCTGAGCGCGCGCTCGCGCAGCGCATTCTGCATCACCGCCGCGAGCTCGGTCTTGACGTTGTTGTTCTGGGCGATGTCCTTGAGGCGCTGGTTGGCCTCGGACACGTAGCGCAGGCCGACGAAGGTGAGGGCCGCCATCAGCAGGAGCACGACGAAAAAGCCCGCTACAATCCGGGCACCCATCCCCAGGTGCGGTTTGCTGTGTTCCATGTCCCCTGCGCGTGCCCGGCAGGCGCGCGTGGCGCCGGCCAGACTGATGATTGTTATGAACACGTTAACGGTAGGGGATAGGGACTTCTTTAAATGCCGTGCCGCCGCGAGCCGGAGTCGGGTACGGTCGTGTCGAGGATAGGCCGTGACATCCGCTGAAACCAACCCGCCCGCCGCGCTGCTGTTCACCACACCGGCGTGCCCCCATTGTCCGGGCGTCAAGCGCGCGCTGGCCGCGCTGCTGGAGGAGGGCGCCATCGCCTCGCTCGAGGTGGTGGATGCCACGGTCGAGACCGGGCGCGCGCAGGCCCTGGGCGTGAAGAGCGTGCCCTGGCTGCGCCTCGGGCCGTTCGAGTTCGAAGGCCAGATGACACCGGCCGAACTGCGCCAATGGGCGCAACGGGCGACCCAGCCCCAGGGGCTGCGGGATTATTTCTTCGAGATGCTCAAGAGCGGCCGCCGCGCCAAGGTGGAAGCGATGCTCCGCGCCGACCCGCGGCGCGCGGCCGTCCTCGCGGAACTGGTGGCCGATCCGGAGGCCAGCATGGCGGTGCGGCTGGGCATCGGCGCGGTGCTCGAGGAACTGCAGGGCAGCGGCGCCACCGAGCCCATGGTGCCCGTGCTTGCCGCCGCCCTGGCGCGGGCCGACGCGCGCGACCGCGCCGACATCGCCCATTTCCTCAGCCTCATTGGCGGCGCGGCGGCGCACAATGCCTTGCGCGCCTGTCTCGACGATGCGGACGCGGAAGTGCGCGAGATCGCCCAGGAAGCCCTCGCCGGCCCGGCTTGATTCCCGCGCGCCGGTCGGCTATCCACAGAGAAACCGGCCGCTGCGCAGGCGGCCCCCACGACATTCATCGGAGGCGCATCCCCATGCTGGACACTGGCGCGGCTTGCGGCCCGCTCCTGACGGACTTCGCGACGGAGGCGTGATGGCCGCCCGCATTCTGCTCCAGCCCAGCGGCCGCGCGTTCGAGGCGCAGGGCACCGACACCCTGCTCGAGGCCGGGCTGCGCGCCGGGCTGGCGATGAACTACGGCTGCAGCGGCGGCAGCTGCGGCTTGTGCAAGGCGCGCCTGGTGTCCGGCGCGGTGCGCTGGGTGCGCCACCACGACTACGTGTTTTCCGAGGCCGAGAAGAGCCAGGGCTATGTGCTCATGTGCTCCTGCAGTGCCGACAGCGACGTCGTGCTGGAGGCCGGCATCGCGCAACGGCCGGAGGAAATCCAGTTTCAGGAGATCGCGGCGCGGGTGAAGGCGGTGTCGCCGCTCACCGACAAGGTGCGGCTGCTGCACCTGCAGACGCCGCGCAGCACGCGCCTGCGCTTTCTGGCCGGGCAGAGCGTGGCCCTGAGCGTGGGCGGCCCGGGGGCGGATGACGCGTCCGGGGTCTATCCCATCGCCAGCTGCCCCTGCGACGATCGCAACCTGCAGTTCCACGTGCGGCGCATTGCCGGCGACCGCTTCGCCGAGCGCGTGTTCGATGGCCTGCGCGCCGGCGACAGCGTTGGCGTCTACGGCCCGGTGGGCGATTTCGTCCTGCGGCCAAACTCGCCCAACCCGCTGCTGCTGCTCGCCTGCAACAGCGGCTTCGCACCGATCAAGAGCCTGATCGAGCACGCGCTGGCGCTGGAGGAGGCGGAGTCGCTGCACCTCTACTGGCTGGCCACGGTGGAAGGCGGGCATTACCTCTCGAACTGGTGCCGCGCCACGGCGGACGCCATCGACAACTTCCACTACCACGAGCTGTCCGCCGACTCGCTGCAGCAGCATGGGCCGGAGCAGATGCTGGCCCAGATCCGCCAGGAGCACCCGGACCTCGGTCGCTGGGATGCCTACGTCGCCGGTCCCCAGGCCTTTGTCGCGCAGGCGCGCGCGGCCTTGACCGCCGGCGGCGCCGCGCCGGCGTGGCTGGCCACGACGGTTGCCTAGCAAGGAGGAAAAATCATGGGCCGCCGCCGGCAAGTTTTGATACGATCATTGACGCCCGCCGGTGTCCCGCACGCGCGCGGCAAGCCGTGACCCTCATGACCAATGGCAGCGCGATGTCTCCGGACGACGAATCCTCCCCATCCTCCCCCGCTTCCCCGCCCGCGTCCGCGGCGGCGGACGACAGCGCCTGGACCGAGGCGCAGCGGGCGGCGGACCAACTGGCCCACGACGGCTACTACCTGTCGCGCCACGACGCCGACCCGTGCGCGGGGCGGCGCACGGTGCTGGTGATCGACGACGAGCCGCTGATCGGCAAGGCCGTGTCTTCGGTGCTCAAGGCGGAAGGATTCGAAGTGATCTGGATTGCCGATGGACGCGAGGCGGTGGCGCGGATCCGCGGCACGCCCTGCCTGGTGCTGGTGCTGCTGGACGTGATGATGCCCGGCGTCAACGGTTTCGACGTGCTGCGCCAGATCCGCGCGGCGGAGGGCGCGCAGCGTCTGCCGGTGGCCATGCTCACGGCCCATGCCGACCCGGAGTACGTGGCCGAGGGCCTGCGCGCCGGCGCCGACGGCTACATCCTCAAGCCGTTCAAGCCGGCGCGGCTCATCCACTACCTGCACGAAACCCTGAATCACCGCTAGGGAAACTCTGCAAAAGTACTGCGCAGCCCGTCTACCCGCCTGCGATGCTCGCTGTACTCCCTTGTACAGGTGCGCTTCTCGGCGGCCAGCCGGGCTTGCTCGCGACCTTTTGCAGAGCCTCCCTAGGGACCCTCTGCGCAGTACTTTTGCAGAGGTTCCCGAGGGGGCTGCCGCCGCGGTTCATTGGGGCGATGCCGGGGCGCTGCCCCACGCCGCGAACAGCGGGTCCATCTCCGGCAGCTGTGCCGCGTAGCGATCCGCCGGGTCGCGCCGCAATCCCCGCTCCACCCAGGTTTCCAGCGACGCGAAGCCCGCGGCGTGCAACAGCTGCAGCACCCAGCCGAGGCGCTCCATCGGATGCAGCCGCGTCCACAGCCGGATCGCCTTGGGCGGGAAGTAGCGATGGGAGAAGCCGATCACGCAGCGGCCGCCGGGTCGCAGCACGC
Organism: uncultured Burkholderiales bacterium; assembly: GCA_964445085.1. Lineage (GTDB taxonomy): Bacteria > Pseudomonadota > Gammaproteobacteria > Burkholderiales > Thiobacteraceae > Thiobacter. The sequence goes on along the minus strand of CAYUJV010000072.1, from coordinate 7,272 downwards.
GCCTGACCTCCGCCAGCACCGCCGCCGGCTGGGTCAGGTATTCCAGCGACAGACTGCAGATCACGGCATCGAAGCTGGCGTCGGCGAGCGGGATCGCCGGCGCGCGATTGAGATCGTGGACGAGGTAGGCTTCGAGGCGATCGTTGTCCATCATCTCCTCCTCGTTCATGCCCAGGCCCGTCAGGCGGCAATGGCCGGCCGGAACATGGGACATCCAGCCGGCCATCAAGTCCAGGGCGCGGCTGCCGGCGGGGATCAACGCCGCATGCAGTGCCGCGAGCCGGGCGGAACAGGCGCCGTCCACGTGCGCGACCCGGCGCGGGACGGCGTAGAAGGCCGGATCCGGCCCCTCGTCCTCGCGCGCGAACGCGCCCGGCTCGTCGAAGTCGGTCGGCCCCGAGGCCAGGGGCGCCTCCATGCCGACCCAGTCCAGCAGCTGGTCGGCGGACGCGTCCAGCGCAGTGTGCGTGGCCGCCACGGGGCCGGCTTCCGCGCTCAGCGCGAGCCCGGCAGCCGGCGGATTGAAATCCGCGTCGAAGGCCGCGGCGTCGGATTGCAGGACGCGGAACAGTCGCGCCGGCCACGGCTTTTCCGGGCGCAGCAGCTGCGCCGGGTAGAAACGGCCGCGGCCGAGAACGGCCATCTCCTGCCTGAAGTCGGCGACGGGGAGGCGCAGGATACGCGCCGGATCCCGGGCCGGGGCCGCCGGCAGGGCGGCCGGCAACCGCGGCAGCCAGCGCTGGTGGCTGTGGCGCGCGAGGGAAGAGCGGAACGAGAGTCTCAAGGCATGGGCTGCCATCGAGACACTATAGCGTGAGCGGCGGGAAGCCGGTCAGGCCGGCTGGGCGTCGGCCACGGCGGCGAGCTTGAAGTACATCGCCTCTTCCAGCGCGTCCCTGGCCAGGGAGAAGTCCGGCTGCAGCTCGAGCGCCTTGGAGAAGGCGCGGGTGGCCTCGGCGAAGCGTTCGAGCATCATGTAGGCGAGGCCCAGCTGGAAATAGAGCTCGGCATTGCCCGGGCAGAGCCCGATGGCCTCGTTGTAGCAGTGCACCGCCACGTCGGCGCTGCCGATGGCGTAGCAGATCAGCCCCAGGTTGACCCAGGACGCGTAGAAGTCGGGCTTGAGGGTGAGCGCCTTCTGGTAGCAGAACGCCGCCTGGGTCTGGTCGCCGAGGTTCTGCAGGGCGACGCCGAGGCCATAGTGGGCCGCAGCGAACAGGGGGTCGGTGGCGATGGCCTTGCGGAACAGATCGGCCGCCTCCTGGAACTTCCCATCGTCGATCAGCAGCATGCCGAGGTTGTTCTGCGCTTCCGGGAAGCGCGGGCGCAGCGCCAGCGCCGCCCGGTATTCGGACGCGGCGCGCTCGGTCTTGCCCGCCGCGGCGAAGGCGCGCGCCAGGTTGTAGCGGGCGATGGCCAGGCTCTTGTCGTCGCGGCTCTTGTGCGACAGCAGCAGGTCCACGGCGCCCTGGAAGGCCTCCTGCGCCTGCTTCGGCTGCCCCTCGTCCATCAGGCGGTTGCCCTGGTCGACCAGGGCGCTCACGGACTGGGCATTCTGCTGGTTGGCGCGCAGGATGCTCTGGGCGGAACGGAATGTTTTTCGCATGGTGCTATTTGCGGCAGGGCCTGCGGATTATTGAGGGCCAAAACGCACCCGCCCGGCCCCGTTGAAATCCCGGCGGCGTGCACCATATAGAAAGCAAAGGGGCAGTCGGCCCCGAGGAGCGCAAGATGAATCTCGTTTTCAGCAATGACCAGTACCAAGTGGTGGAATATCCGGAGCTGAACGCCTTCGAGCTGGTGAACACCCGGCGCGGCACCGGCGTGTTCATCGACGGCGAAGTGGCGCGCCTGTTCCGCTCGTCGATGGAAGGCGTGCTGGCCCACAACCCGACCGAAGAGGACGTCGAAGGCATCATCGGCAATTTCGATGCCCTGATGACGCAGCCGCTGCTCTACCACTGAGTTCCCGCCCCGCGCCCGGCGCATCCCGCCGGGCGTCAGTTTTTTCAAAGCCTTGGGCTTAACATTTCATGACAATCCTCGCTTGACGGCCGCGCCCCGAGGGGTGCTATGATGGTCTTCCGCCCGAAGAAAAGTGGCTGGATTCAAGGGAGTCGCGCAGAAATGAAGCTGGAATACAATTATCGCATCGGCCCCGGCGGCATCGAATTTTCGCTGATCGAGGGCCTCGACGACGAGATCGAGGTCGAAGGCACGCCCGAGGACCGGATGACGGTCCAGCGCTACATCATGCTGGCGTGGCAGGAGGCCATCAACCGCACCTGCGGTCCCGACGAGATCCGCGAACTCATGGCGACGGCCGAGGGCCAGCTGCGGCTGCAGCAGCGGGCCGAAGGCTACCTGGCCGAATTCCTGGAAGATTTCCCGCCCGAACTGGACCGGCGCAAGAAGGCGGACCGGCGCGACTACGCCGCCCGTCCGCGCGATGGCGTGACCGACCGCCGTCGCAACCGCCGCAAGAGCAACTGATCTCCGGCGCCCGGGCCCGGGCGCATCTGGACGCATCCGGGCGCCCGCGCCCAAGCCGCACGCCGGGGGCCGGGCAAAATCGGGATATAATCCGGGGCTGCTCACGCGTCAGCTTTCACACATGCACAGCGATCCGCCCTCCGCCTCGTCTTCCGTGGGCATCGTCACCCCACAAACCGCGTACTTCGATGCCCCGCTGAAACTGCGCAGCGGCGGGACCATCCCGCGTTACCAGCTGGTGTACGAGACCTACGGCGAGCTCGATGCCGACAAGAGCAACGCGGTGCTGGTGTGCCATGCGCTCTCCGGCAACCATCACGTGGCCGGCCGCCATTCCGAGCACGACAAGTATCCAGGCTGGTGGGACAACATGATCGGGCCGGGCAAGCCCATCGACACCAACCGCTTCTTCGTCATCGGCGTGAACAACCTGGGCGGCTGCCACGGCTCCACCGGTCCGTCCAGCATCAACCCGGACACCGGCAAGCCCTGGGGCGCAGGCTTTCCGCTGGTCACCGTGGACGACTGGGTCGCCACCCAGGCGCGGCTCGCGGACTATCTCGGCATCCGGCAGTTCGCCGCCGTGGTCGGCGGCAGCCTCGGCGGCATGCAGGCGCTGCAGTGGAGCATCACCTTCCCGGAACGGCTTCGCCACTGCCTGGTGATCGCCGCGGCGCCCAAGCTCACGGCGCAGAACATCGCCTTCAACGACGTGGCCCGGCAAGCCATCCTGACCGACCCGGATTTCCACGGCGGCGACTACTACGCCCACGGGGTGACGCCCAAGCGCGGGCTGCGGCTCGCGCGCATGCTGGGGCACATCACCTATCTGTCGGACGACGTGATGGGCGCGAAGTTTGGCCGAATTTTGCGCTCGGGCGCGTTCCAGTTCGGCTACGACGTGGAGTTCGAGATCGAGTCCTACCTGCGCTACCAGGGCGACAAGTTCGCGGGCAGCTTCGACGCGAACACCTATCTGCTGATGACCAAGGCGCTGGACTATTTCGACCCGACCCATCACTACGAGAGCGGCCACCTGTCGGAGGCGCTGCGGCCGGCGACGGCGGATTTCCTGGTGATTTCCTTCACCACCGACTGGCGCTTCGCGCCCGAGCGTTCGCGCGAGATCGTCAAGGCGCTGCTCGACAACGAACGCAACGTCTCCTACGCGGAAATCACCTCGACCCACGGCCACGACGCCTTCCTGATGGTGGACCCCTACTATCACGACGTGGTGCGGGCCTACATGGCCAACATCCGGCTGGGGGAATCCACGTGAACACGCTGCCCCCCAATGCGCTGGCCCAGGGCCAGCAGCGCGCCGATTTCGAAACCATCGCCGGGTGGATCCGTCCCGGCGCCAAGGTGCTCGACCTGGGCTGCGGCGACGGCAGCCTGCTCAAGTACCTGAAGCAGGCCCGCAACACCTTCGGCTATGGCGTGGAAATCGCCGACGAGGCGATCCGGGCCTGCGTCCAGAACGGCGTCAACGCCATCCAGAGCGATCTGGAGAGCGGCCTGTCCACCTTCGAGTCCAATTCCTTCGACTTCGTGATCCTGTCGCAAACCCTGCAGGCGATGCGCCACACCGAGGGCATCGTCCGGGAAATGCTGCGGGTCGGGCGCGAGGCCATCGTCACCTTCCCCAACTTCGGCCACTGGAGCCATCGGCTGCAGGTGCTCGGCGGACGCATGCCGGTTTCCCGCGACCTGCCCTACCAGTGGTACGACACGCCGAACATCCACCTCTGCACCCTCAAGGATTTCGAGGCGTTCTGCGCCGAGCACGACGTCCGTATCCTGGAACGGGTCGTGATGCACCGCGGCGCGCGGGTGAACGCGCTGCCAAACCTGCGCGGCAGCCTCGCCGTCTACCGCCTCGAAGCCATCCGCTGAGCGCCGCCGGCCGCGGCGCGTTGTCTATACTGGCATTACCCCGTCGAACCGGGCTGTGGCGGGGCCGCCCGTATTTTCCAGTGGAGGAAACATGAGAAGCCTATTCGCGCTGTTGGCATTACTGTCCCTCGCCCTTCCGGCCCATGCCGAGCAGGCCAAGAAATTCGGCGACGTGGACATTCACTACAACGCCATGCCCACGGACGAGCTGCTGCCGGAGGTGGCCAAGAACTACAAGATCGAGCGCAGCCGCAACCGCGGCATGCTGACCATCTCGGTGCTCAAGCGCACCCCCCTCGGCGTGAGCCAGGCCATCAAGGCCGACGTCAAGGTCAACATTCCCACCCTCACCGGCCAGGCCATCGAGGTGCCGATGCGCGAAGTGGTCGAGGGCACCGCGATCTATTACATTGGCGAGTTCCGGCTGAACCCGCCGCAGACCCTCAAGTTCGATGTCAGCGCCACGCCCGCGGGCGCCAGCGCGCCCCTGACCTTCGATTTCAGTCGGCAGTTCTACAAATAACAGCCGTGAAAAGCGGCGCCGCTGCTCGGCATGTCAGAGCAGCCGCGCCAACCCCCACAGGCCCACTGCGGCCACCAGCAGTCCCGCCGCGACCCGCACCCCGCGCCGCTGCAGCAGGGGCTGCAGCCGGCCGGCGAGCAGCCCCATCGCCAGCAGATTCGGCAGGGTGCCGAGCCCGAACGCCGCCATGGTCAGCGCGCCCTGCACGGGACTCGCGCTCGCCAGGGCGGTGATCAGCACGCTGTAAACCAGCCCGCAGGGCAGCCAGCCCCACACCATCCCCGCTGCGAACGCCCGCGGCACACTGCGGATCGGAAGCAGTCTGCCCAGCAGCGGCTGCAGCCGCTTCCACACGCCGCCGCCGAGTTTCTCCAGCACGAGCACGGTCTGCGCCAGACCGGCAAGATACAGCCCGAGCAGGATCAGCATGATGTTGGCGAGGGCATACAGCACCTGCTCCGCCGGGAACAGGCGTTGCAGGAACAGGCTGGTGCCGCCGAGCGCGCCGGCGATGCCGCCGGCCAGCGCATAGCTCGCGATGCGTCCCAGGTTGGCGGCGAGGTGGTAGCCCACGCGCGGCCCCTGTCCCGGCAACTGCAGCGAGAACGCCCCCACCAATCCGCCGCACATGCCGACGCAGTGCACGCCGCCGAGCAGGCCGACCAGCATGGCCGCCAGCAGGCTCATCTCAGGCACGCTTGCGCTCCGCCCGTGCCGCCAGCGCCACCAGCACCAGCACCGGCAGGCCGATGAGCGCGGTGCCGGTGAAGAAGCTGGCCCAGCCCCAGGCATCGACGAAGTCGCCGGAGAAGCCGGCGATGAACTTCGGCAGCAGCAGCATGACCGAGGTGAACAGGGCGTACTGGGTGGCGGAGTAGGCCTGGTTGGTGAGGCCGGACAGGTAGGCGACGAAGGCGCTGGAGGCGATGCCTGCCGACAGGTTGTCCGCCGACACCGTGAACACCAGCGCGCCCACGTCGTGCCCGCGCCCGGCCAGCCAGACGAACAGCAGATTGGTGGCGGCGGACAGCAGCGCGCCGAGGAACAGGGTGCGCAGCACGCCCAGGCGCATGGTCAGCAGCCCGCCCAGGCCGGCGCCGGCGATGGTCATGATCACGCCGTAGACCTTGGACACCGTCGCCACCTCGTCCTTGGTGAAGCCCATCTCCTGATAGAACGGGTTGCTCATCACGCCCATCACCACGTCGGAGATGCGGTACACCGCGATCAGCGCCAGGATCAGCACCGCCTGCCATCTGTAGCGCTGGACGAAATCGATGAAGGGCGACAGCACCGCGTCGTAGAGCCAGGCGGCGGCGTTCAGCGCCGTGCCGCGCAGGCCGGCGGCGGCGAAGCGTTGCCGCGCGTGCTCCTCGCGTTCCAGGGTGGCGGCGGAGATTTTCTTCTCCGGCTCGCGGATGATCAGGGTGGTGAGGATGCCCACCCCCATCAGCGCTGCCATCACGGTGTAGGCCACCTGCCACGGGTGGAAGTCGTAGCCGGCGGAGGTATCGACGCTGGCGGCGATCCACAGCGCGCCGGCGCCGGCGGTGATCATGGCGATGCGGTAGCCGGCTTGGTAGGTCGCCGCCATCGCCCCCTGCTTTTCCACTTCCACCGCCTCGATGCGATAGGCGTCGAGCGCGATGTCCTGGGTCGCCGAAGCGAAGGCGACCGCCAGCGCCAGCCAGGCCGTGTGGTTGAGATTCAGCACCGGATCGCTGTTGGCCATGCCGAACAGGGCGAGGGCGATGCAGCACTGGGACAGCAGCAGCCACGCCCGCCGCCGCCCCAACAGGCGGGTGAGGACGGGCAGGTTGAGGCGATCCACCAGCGGCGACCACAGGAACTTGAAGCCGTAGGCCAGCCCCACCCAGGAGAGATGGCCGATGGTGGCGCGCGCGATGCCCGCCTCGGACAGCCAGAAGGAGAGGGTGCCCAGCACCAGCAGCAGCGGCAGCCCGGCGGAGAAGCCGAGGAACAGCATGCCGATCACGCGCGGGTGGGTGTAGACCCGGAAGGCGGCGAGCCAGGGGTGGTCGCGGCGGATCATGGCGCGAAGTCGTAGTCGATGGTCAGCGGCGCATGATCCGAAAACCGCTGTTCCTTGTACACCGCCGCGTGCCTGGCCGTGCCCGCCACGCCCGGCGTGGCGAGCTGGTAGTCGATGCGCCAGCCCACGTTCTTGGCCCAGGCCTGGCCGCGGTTCGACCACCAGGTGTAGGCCTCGCCGGTGGCGTCGGGGCAGAGGCGCCGGTGCACGTCGACGAAGCCGACTTCGTCCAGCACCCGCGTCATCCACGCGCGCTCCTCGGGCAGGAAGCCGGAGTTCTTCTGGTTCGACTTCCAGTTCTTGAGGT
>CAYUJV010000071.1:0-14372 GCA_964445085.1 uncultured Burkholderiales bacterium | reverse complement strand
GCGGAAAGGGTGCCCGGGCTGCCGGGCCGGGTGAGGGTGAGATAGAAGATCGGCGGGTTGAGGCCCGAATCCAGATACAGGCTGTTGCGGTTGTTGAGGGTGACGCGGGAGTTTTTCCAGAACCAGTCGGGCGGGGCTTCGTTGAACAGCTTGAGCTGCGCCACCGGGTCGGTGACGTAGGTGAGCACATTCTGCACGTAGTCTTGCAGGGTGTAGGCCACGTACTGGGTGACGACGGTGCTGCCGCCGTTGTCCAGGTCGCCGGTGGCAACACTCAGGTCGCGCCCGGCCTCGACGATGCCGGCGCTATTGGTGAAGCGGCCGCCCACGCTCAGCGCGATGTCGTTGCGGGCCAGCAGCTGGCCGCTATTGGCCAGGTCCTGGGTGGCGGCCAACACCAGGTCGTGGGGCGCTTCGAGCAGGCCGGTGTTGGTGAAGTGTCGAGCGGAGACCAGCAGGTCGCGCCCGGCGCGGAAGTCGGTGTCGTTGCCGTGGGTGTAGTCGTCGAAGGCAAGGTAGAGATCACGTCCCGCGCCGACGCTGCCGCCGAAGGCGGCGGCGACATCGGTGCGAAGACGCAGGTCGCGCGCCGCGTTCAGGGTGCCGCCGGCGTTGTGGGAGGCGGCACCCAGGTTGAAGGCCGCGTCGTTTGCGGCATGCATGAGTCCGGTGTTGGTCAGGGTCGTAACGCTGGCGACGAGGTCGCGCTGGCTGACGATATCGCCGCGGTTGTCCAAAGTGACCGCGCCGAGGGAGACATCCGTGGCGGCTTCCATGCGCGCATTGGCGGCATTGCCGGCGCTGGTCGCGGCGAGGAAGAGCCGGCCGAGCGTCTGCGCCGTACCCTGGTTGTCGATGACGTCGGCGGCCAGCAGGAGATCGCCGCCGGCGGTGAGCGTGCCGCTGTTGCTGATGCGGTCGGTGGCCGTAAGGCTGAGTGCCGCGCCGTGCTGGAGCGATCCGCTGTTGTCGATTTCGCGCGCGGAGACCGCGAGCTGGCTGCCGCCTGCCAGGGTGCCGGTAGAGGCGGCGGCCAGGTCAATGCTGGCGCCGGGCAAGGCGAGATCGAGCCGGCCCGCGGCCTGGATCGTGCCGCCACTGTTGTCCAGGGCCGCAACGGTCAGCGCCGCATCGCCACCGGCGCTGATGCGCGCATTGCGGTTGTCGAGAGCGCTCGCATCGAGGCTCAGGTGACGCGCGGCGGCAAGCTGCTCGCCGTTGGCTGCGCTGCCGCTGGCCGCGATGCCCAGGTCGCGGCTGGCGGTGGCCTGCCTGAGGCGCACCTCGCCATCGGCGCTGATCAGCAGATCGCCGGCCTGCGCAGCGAGCCGAGCGTCGGCGCGCACGCCCATGCCGGCCGGGGTGGAGACGATGCGAATCTGCCCGGCGGTCATGGCGCCGAACACGCTGGCATCCACCGCGAAATCGGCGGCAGCGGGATCATCGCTTTGGATCGCGCTCCGGGTGTTGGCCGCGCCGTTGGCGGAGACCGACAGATCCTCGGCGGCGACCGTCTGCCGCCCGGCCAGGAGGTTGAGGCTGCCGGCGATGGTGATCGGCGCGTTGACATTCAGGGTCTGGGCGATGAGGTCGAGACGCTCCAGCGGCGAGGCCAGGCCCGCCCCTTCGACGCGGATGGTGCCGCCGCGCACGTCGAAGGCCACCGCGGCGCCGTTCTCAGGCAGGGTGGGCGCGCCGCCCGGCGCGGTGAGGAATTGCACGCGCCCGGTGGTGAGCGCGACCTGCGGCGTGTTGAGGAAGCCGCAGCCGCTGCAGGTGATGCCGTTGGGGTTGGCGATAATGAGTTTGGCCGGATCGCCGAACACGGCCAGCGGGCCGTTGAGCTGGCTGGGGATGGCGCTCGTCACTTCATTGACGATGAGGCTGGCGCTGCGGCCGTTGAAATTGGGATTGGCGCCGATCGCCCCGCCCAGCTGCGAGGCCGCGGCCTGCGTGCTGTTGTTGAGGATCAGGCCGACGGGATCGACGTCGAAGCGCTGGTAGCGGTTGTGGGAAATCCCCGCGCCATTGGGTGCGGCGATGTTGACCAGCGGCAGCCCCGAGGGCGTGGTGGTGATCTGGGGCCGGCTGGTTGCAGGCGCTGCCCCGTCGGCCACCGGGCCGGCGTAGGCGGCGCGCAGGGTGACGAGGGGCGAGGCCGCGAGCCAGGCGGAGAGGAAGGCGGCGATGAAGCGGCGAACCTGTGCCTTGCCTGGTCCAGTCCGGCGCGCCCCCTCTCCCCTGCCCTCTCTCCCGCGGGGAGAAGGTGCGAGACGCGGGGTGCCGCGTTCCTGGTACTGCATGATGCCTGGGCGTGTCTTCATGGCTGATTTCCCCCTTCCTGCCGCTGGCGGGTGTCAGACAGTTCGATCTTCGCGCTCTTCATCAGCCGCGCCACCAGTTCGGCCGTCGCCTGCTCCAGAGCCGCGCGTTCCAGCATCTCGCGCAATGGCACGCTGGCCTTGCCATAGTCCGGCACCTGGGTGGGCCGCACTTCGTCGAGCTTGATCAGCCAGTAGCGGCCGTCGAATCCGATGGGCTTGGCCGTGACCTGGCCCGCGTGCAATTGGGCAATGGCTTCTGCGATGGGCAGCGGCAGGTTCTGGGTCTTGCCTTCGGTGACCGGCGTCGGGAAGGACACCCAGTCGAGCTCGCCGCCGCGGGCGGCCGAAGGCGCGCTGCTGTGGGCGCGGGCGAGCTCGGCGAATTTGTCGGGGTGGGCTTGCAGTTGCTCGGCGAGGGTGTTCGCGAGGGCCGCATCGGCCACTTCGATGATGCGCGGCTTGTATTCCTGGCTGCCCAGGGTGGCGACAATGGCATCGAACCGCGCGCGCACCTGCTCCTCCGTGACCGGCGTCGGTTTGATCTCGCGCCTGAGGTAGAGGGCGATCATGGCGTTGTCGCGGGCTTCGAGCACCTGCGGGTCGGTTTGCAGTTTCTGTTTCTCCGCCTGCTGGCGGAACAGCTCGCGCGCAATGAGCTGGTTCCGGATGGCGGCGCGCAGGGCCTCGCTGTCCGCCGCGCCCGCGGCTTTGGCTTGGGCGAGCGCGCGGTCGAACTGGGCCCGGGGTATCGGCTTGCCGTTGACGAGGGCGATCGCGGCCTGCCTGGGCGGCGCGGCGATCGCTCCGTCTGGAAGCACGCACAAGGCACAGACAAACAGCAAAGCAGCGGAAAGGAAGGGTTTCATGGGGTCACCTGATGGGCATCAGAACTGGTAATTGAGCGCGAGGTGGAGCCGCGTGCGCTGTTCCACCGACTCCGGCGCCGAAATGGGCCGGGCCCAGTTGGCTTCGAGACTGAATCCCTTCCATGCCGCACGCACGCCCAGGCCAAGGGCGGCGAGCCGCTTCGGTCCGGGGTCGGCCAGCAGGCGCACGCGGCCGTAGTCGTAGAACAGGTAGGGCACGGCCGCCACGCCGCGCGCAGCGGGGATCCACGAGAACTCGTGCCGGGTGTAGGCACCGCGGTCGCCCGCCAACGCGCCCTCCTTGAAGCCGCGCACGGTGGCCGCGCCGCCGATGAAGATCTGCTCCGCGCTCATCAGGCCCCGCTGCGCGTGTTGGCCGGCGAGCATGCCGCGCCAGGCGAACTGCCGCCCGAGGCTCACGGTGGCGGAGGCAGCGAAGTCGAGCTTTTCGAACTGGGCGTGGGGCGACTCCGCACCCAGGCCTGGCACGTCCACGTCGGCGCCGAAGGCCTTGAGTCCCTGCACATAGCCCACGTCCAGGCTCAGGTCCGCGCCCGGCCAGCGGTGCAGGTGGCTCGCTCCCAGACGCAGCACGCTCATGTTCTGGGGCGCCAGTGCGATGCCGGCGACGTCCCGCTGCGCACGGCGCAGGGTGAGGCTGGCATCGAGCGCGGCCTTGGAAGCGGCGTCGCGGTGGACGACGCGATTGACGCCGAGGGTGTGGTTGGAGGAGTCTCCGGCGATCACGGCCGGAAAACCCGAAATGGGGCTTGCGTAGTCGGAGAGCGTATAGGTGTAGGACAGGGTGTTGTAGCCCCATGGCACCGACACGGACAGCAGCGAGGCCTTGCTGTCGGCACTCTGGATATGGGTGAGCGTCCAGGCGTCGAACAGGCCCAGCACGTTGTCGGCCTCGACGGTCAGGCGACCGCGCACGGTGCCGGTGCTGTCCTGGCCATAGTTGTCGGCACCGAGGGAAAGCCGCCCAGGCTCGCGCACGCGGGTGCGGATGTCGACGATGCTGCCGCCGGGAGACTGGCCGGGGAGGATCTGCATCTCGGCGTTGCTCGAAGGCAGGCGGTTGATCTGGTCGACGCCCTGCTCCAGATCGGCGAGGCGCAAGATCTCCTGCGTGCGGAAAGGCAGCGGCGCCCAGGCGCCCCCCGACACGTCCTTGCCGTTGAGACGCACCGCCTCGATGCGGCCGGCGACGAGAGTGACTTCCAGCCTGCCGGACGCGAGATTCTGCGGCGCGACGTAGGCGCGGCTGGTCACGAACCCCTTGTCGATGAGGGCCGCAGTCAGGCGGCGCAGCAAGAGGTTGATGCGGTGCTCGCCGAGGCGCAGGCCGGTGAAGGGCCGCAGCAGCGCTTCCTGCTCGGCAGCATCCAACAGCCCATCGCCTTTGATTTCGATCTCGCGGATGTCGAAAGCGGGTTCGGTTTCGGCCACGGCGGCCGGATCGACGCCGGCATCGAACGCCGGGGCCGCCTCGCGCCGGATCTCCGGCGGCGGCTGCTGCAGTTGTTGTTCGCGGCTGCGCGCGCGTTGTTCATCCAGCAGACGCTGCGCTTCGTCGAGCTGGGCGGCGGACGCCGAGGCACTCACCAGCAGGCAGGCGATGACCAAAGGAAAGCCGGCGCGAGATGGATGCCCTGCCGCGCGTTGCGCCCGCCGCGTGCAGACTGCTTGTTCGTTCATGCTTGCTGCTCGATGCTGTTATGCGCCCGGACCAACCCATCACGGCGGCCCCGGGCGTGGCGGTGTTGCGGCCGGACAGGCCCACCAGACCGTTGGAATATTAAGTTTCCTTAATGTTAACCGGCGATTTATGCCACTGGCAATATGTCCGTACATAACAACGTCATTGGATCGAGGGCCGCGTTCGCGACACGACCATGACGAACCATAGCCAGCCAGGGAAGCGCGCCCGGCGCGGGGCGACGGGCCGCGGACGAAGGACGCTCAAGCCGCGCCGCGCAGGCGCTTGAGCTCGGTCAGGCAGAGGTGGATGAACGCCAGCCCGATATAGATCGGCGTGAAGAAATTCAGGAGCGGGACGTAGTGGGCGAAGCCCAGGATGCCGCCCAGCGTGAACAGCCGGCCGTGGGCCCGTTCGCGGACCAGGGCATATTCTTCGGCGCTCGCATGCTCGGCCAGGGCGTCGTAGCGGAACAGGCGCTGGTTCAGGTAGGCGGCGAGCAGGATGGGCACGATCACCACGCCCATGGGAAACAGCCACAGCGGCAGGGTCACCACCCACAGGACGAGGAAGATCCCGACCGCGGCCACGGTGTTCCAGACGCTGCCGATGAAGGTGCCGCCGTGCTTCCTTTCCAGCTCGGGATAGTCGCGCGCAGCGACGAAGTTCAGCATCGCCGGCATGGCGAAGATGGCGGCGAAGGCGAGCGCGGTGACGTAGATCACTGGCAGCAGCAGCGAGATGAGCAGCGCGGTGATCAACCAGGCGGTGAGCCAGTGGAAGCCCCACTGTGTCAGCTTGTCCTCGGCGCCGACACTCACCACCAGGCCGTTCAAGTCCGCCGTCCACCGATCCCAGAACAGCCACGCGACCAGGCCCCAGAACACCAGCGCCAGCAGCATGGGCCACAGGGTCAGTACGAGCATCTTCGGATGCAGCAGGCTCCGGAACGCGCGCGTCAGTGCATCGAGAACATCCTGCATGGGCTTCCTTCCAATTTGGTTCGCGTTTCGTTCAGGCAACCATAACAAAGCCGGTGCGCACCGGCAAAACCGAGACCAGCCGCGTCCGCCACAGTTCGCGCCCGCGCCTTCACGTCGGCGACACCGGACGGAGCGCCTGCCCGGGTCCTTCCATCTCCGCCCGTATCCTGGGCAGGACATGGGGATGGCGCTGCTGCAGGAACTGCACCAGCTTTTCCCGCACGTGGCAGCGCAGGTCCCAGGCGGTTCCCGAGTCCGGCGCGCTCATCAGTGCGCGCAGTTCGACCACCCGCTCGGTCGCGTTGGTCACCTGCAGGCCCCAGGTCTTGCCATCCCACATGCCGGACGCCTGCAGGATGCGGTGCAGTTCCTCCCGCACCTCGTCCACGGGAACGGTGTAGTCGGCGTAGATGAAGACGGTCCCGAGCAGGTCGGCGGTGACGCGCGTCCAGTTCTGGAACGGGTGCTCGATGAAGTAGGACAGCGGCAGGACGAGGCGCCGCAGATCCCAGATGCGGACCACCACGTACGCGGTGGTGATCTCCTCGATCCAGCCCCATTCGCCTTCCACCACCACGACGTCCTGGAGGCGGATCGGCTGCGTCACTGCGATCTGCAGGCCGGCAATGAGGTTGGACAGCGCCGGGCGCGCCGCCATGCCGGCGACAATGCCGGCGAGGCCGGCCGAAGCCAGAAGACTGATGCCCACATGCCGAATGCCGGGGAAGGTCATCAACATGAAGGCCGCGGCGAGCAGAAAGATGACGGACGATGCAATCCGCCGCAGCATCTGGATCTGGGTCTGGATGCGGCGTGCCAGCAGATTGTCCGGCTCGTCCACGCGGTAGCGCGCGGACAGGACCTCCTCGATGACGCGCAGCAGGGCCACTGCGAGCCACGCGACGGCGGCGATGAGCGCGAGCCCCGCGGCATGCCGCGTGGCCTGCGCCACCCCTTCCGGCAACGGCAGCTCCGGCAGGGCGGCGAACACGGCGAGCAAGGCAAGCAGCAAGCGCAGCGGCGACTTGCAGTAACGAACCAGGGCATCGTGCATGGTCTTGCCGGTGCGCCGTGCGCCGCGCCGGGCCAGCACGAACACGAGGTAATGGGCGGCGAGCGCAAGCAGCACGGCGCCGGCGAGAACGCCCAGCGCCAGCAGCCAGGGTTTCCAGTCAGACATGGTCATCTCCGATGATGCCTGCCGTGCAGGCAGTACACGGGCGGGGACGTCGGTTCAGCCCTTGATGCAGATCAGCGGCGTGAGCTTCGCCACCTTGTGCGTGAGCCCGGCGTGGTCGGCCGCATCCACCACCGCCGACACGTCCTTGTACGCGCCGGGCGCTTCCTCCGCCACGCCGCGCATGGACGGGCTGCGGATGAGGATGCCGCGCCCCGCCAGCTCGTCGATCAGCTCGCGCCCGCGCCAGCGGCGGGTGGCCTGGGTGCGGCTCATGGCGCGGCCGGCGCCATGGCAGGCGGAACCCCAGGCGTGATGCTCGCTCTCCTCGCGCCCGGCGAGGATGTAGGAGGCGGTGCCCATGGAGCCGCCGATCAGCACCGGCTGGCCCACGTGGCGAAAGGCCTCGGGAATGTCCGGCCGGCCGGGGCCGAAGGCGCGGGTGGCGCCCTTGCGGTGGACATAGAGCTTCTTCCTGCGGCCATCGACTTCGTGCTCCTCCACCTTGCAGGTGTTGTGGGACACGTCGTAGAGCAGATCCAGGCTCGCCTGGGGCAGCACCGCGGCGAAGGCCTCGCGCGTGAGGTGGGTGATCACCTGGCGGTTGGCGAGCGCGCAGTTGATGGCGGCGCGCATGGCGCCAAGATAGCGTTGGCCGATGTCGGACTTGATCGGCGCGCAGGCGAGCTCGCGGTCCGGCAGCGAAATGCCGTATTCGTGGGCGGCGAGCGCCATGCTCTTGAGGAACTCGGTGCCGATCTGGTGGCCCAGTCCGCGCGAGCCGCAGTGGATGGACACCACGATGTCGCCCTCCTTCAGGCCGAAGGCCTGGGCGATCTTAGGCTGGTAAATTTCCGCCACCAGCTGGACTTCGAGATAGTGGTTGCCAGAGCCCAGCGTGCCGACCTCGTCCTTCTGCCGCTTCTTCGCGTGCTCCGACACCTGATTCGGCTCGGCGCCGGCCATGCAGCCGCGCTCCTCGATGCGCTCCAGGTCCGCCTCGGTCCCATAGCCGCGCTTCACCGCCCACTGCGCGCCGCCGCGGAGCATGGCGTTCATTTCCTCCATGGACAGGTGCAGGCTGCCGGTGCTGCCGACGCCGGCGGGAATGCGCGCATAGAGCGTGTCGGCGAGACGCTTTTTCACCGCCTCGATGTCGGGCAGGGTGAGGCCGGTGTGCAGGGTGCGCACGCCGCAGGAGATGTCGAAGCCGACGCCGCCCGCCGACACCACGCCACCCTCATCCGGATCGAAGGCCGCCACGCCGCCGATGGGAAAGCCGTAGCCCCAGTGCGCATCGGGCATGGCATAGGACGCCTTGACGATGCCGGGCAGCGTCGCGACGTTGGTCGCCTGGTCGTACACCTTCTCGTCCATCTCGCGCATCAGCGCCTCGCTGGCATAGATGACGGCGGGCACGCGCATCCCGCCGCGGGGCTCGACGCGCCATTCGTAGTCGGAGACTTTCTGGAAGCGGGAGAGATCCATCATTCAGCCCTTGGTTCACCACAGAGACACAGAGAAAATAAAAATCGCTAACCGCGAAGGACGCGAAGTAACGCCAAAACTCGAGAAGCCTTCCTTTGCGTCCCTTGGCGTCCTTTGCGGTTTTAGCTTTCAGGTTTTCTGCCTGCCTCTGCGCCTCTGGGGCGAAAACGCGACTCAGACATCCACCACGCACTGGGCCACCCACTCGCCCCGCGCATCCTGATGCACCTTCAGCTCAGTATAGGTGGCCCCCTTCACTTCGACGACGGGCTGGTGCCGGGCCACGTCCACGGCCTCGCCCCACAGGGTGCCCGTCAGCCGGTCGCCGGCGATCGCCACCTCGAAGCGGGAGAACAGCATGCGCCGCGTCGCCATCTCGTACACGATGGCGTTGAGCCAGTCCACCAGCAGGTATTCGTGATCGGGCGCCGCGCATTCCACCGTCACCGCCTCCCGCGGCGCGACGAGCGCCGGCTCGCAGATCACCGCCGTCATCGCCAGCGCCGCCTGTTCAAAGGCCTGCGCCGGCGTGGCGCCGATGCCGCGCACGCCGATGTCGGCACCGTGGGTGAAGTGCTCCCAGCGGGCTTCAGCCATGGCATCGGCCGTATAATGCAGACATGGCGAAATGGCTCATCACCCTCGGTCTCATCCTCGTGGTCATGGGACTGTTGTGGCCGCTCCTGTCCAAGATCGGCCTCGGGCACCTGCCCGGCGACATCCGCATCGAACGCAAGAACGGCAGCTTCTACTTCCCGCTCACCAGCAGCCTGCTGGTGTCGGCGATCCTGACGCTGATCCTGTGGATCTTCCGACGTTGATCATCCTGTCGCAAAGCGACACCCTCGCCACCCTCTCCCCCCGTGGGAGAGGGCCGGGGAGAGGGCCGGGGAAAGGGGAAGCTTGACGGCCATGGCCGTCAACCCGGAACCCCCATCCCCTTTTGCACCGCCGGCCGGCCACCCACGCGCTCGAACCAGGCCTTCACCTGGGGGAAATCCCCAAGATCGATTCCCTGCCACTCGTGGCGCGCCACCCAGGGATAGGTCGCCATGTCGGCGATGGAATACTCGCCGGGGAGATAGGGCACGTCCTTCAGGCGCGCATCCAGCACGCCGTACAGACGGCGCGCCTCCTTGCCATAGCGCTCGATCGCGTAGGGCACCGGCTCCGGCGCGAAGCGCAGGAAGTGATGCGCCTGCCCGAACATGGGCCCGACGCCCCCCATCTGGAACATGAGCCATTGCAGGGTGACGTAGCGCGTGCGCGCCTCGCCCGACAGGAACCTGCCGGTCTTTTCCGCAAGATAGATCAGAATCGCGCCGGATTCGAACAGGGCCATGGGCTTGCCGTCCGGGCCTTCGCCATCGACGATGGCGGGAATCTTGGCGTTGGGGCTGATGGCGACGAACTCGGGCCGGTGCTGCTCGCCCTTGGTGATGTCCACCGGATGCACGCGATAGGGCAGGCCGCATTCTTCCAGCATGATGGAAATCTTGCGGCCGTTGGGAGTGGACCAGGTGTAGAGGTCGATCATTGTGGCTCCGGGAAGAAACGATTTTTCACCGCAAAGGACGCAAAGGGACGCAAAGTAAAACCCTAGCGATTTCCTTCGCGTACCTTTGCGTCCTTTGCGGTCAAGAACCCTTAAGTTCTTGCCTCACCGCCGCCACCCGCGCTTCGAACACCGCCCGCTTGATCGCCTCGCCGCCCTGCTGCCGGCGCGCGATCGCTCCGGCATCGACGCCGGAGGCGGCGGCATGAGCGGCGCGCAGGCGCGCGGCGGAAGCCATGGGCCTGTCCTCGTAGCCGGGCCGGCCGCGATAATCCGCCTCGCAGGCCTGCAGGAACAGTTCGAAGCGCTCCGGCTGGCGGAAGGCATCGACGCTGGTGAGCAGCGTGACCAGCACGTCCGCGCCGGCCTCCGCCGCGTTGTGCACCTCGCCGTGCCAGCGCGCCACCAGCACCGCCAAGTCGCGGCAGTCGTTGGGCGCCTTGATGCGTCGGGCGACATCGAGCACCAGCGCAGCGCCGCGTTCCTCGTGCCCGCCGTGATGCGGCCACTCCTCCTGCGGCGTGGTGCCCTTGCCCAGGTCATGGGTCAGCGCGGCGAAGCGCACCGGCAGCGACCGGCCCTCGATGGCGGCGCGGTCCACCACCAGCATCACGTGCACGCCGGTATCGACCTCGGGATGGCTCTTCGGGTTCTGCGGCACGCTGAACAGGCGGTCGACCTCGGGCAGGATATGCGCCAGCGCGCCGCAGGCGCGCAGCACCTCGAACATGCGCGAGGGCTTCGCCTCCATCAGGCCGCGCGCCAGTTCCTGCCATACCCGCTCCGCCACCAGTGCATCCACTTCGCCGTTGGCGACCATCTGCCGCATCAGCGCGTTGGTTTCCTCGGCCACGGTGAATTCGGTGAAGCGCGCGGCGAAGCGCGCGACGCGCAGGATGCGCACCGGATCCTCGACGAAGGCCGGGCTGACATGGCGCAAGATTTTTGCGTCAAGATCGGCGCGCCCTCCGTAGGGGTCGATGTATTCGCCGCTCTCGTCCCTGGCGATGGCGTTGATGGTGAGGTCGCGCCGGGCGAGGTCTTCCTCCAGCGTCACCTCGGGCGCAGCGTACACCTGGAAGCCCTTGTAGCCGCGCGCGGTCTTGCGCTCGGTGCGGGCCAGGGCATATTCCTCATGGGTCTGCGGATGCAGGAAGACCGGGAAGTCCTTGCCCACGGGACGGTAGCCGAGCCGCACCATGTCCTCGGGCGTGGCGCCGACCACGACGTGGTCGCGGTCCTGCACCGGCAGGCCGAGCAGCTCGTCGCGCACCGCGCCGCCCACCGTGTAGATTTGCATCAGAGTCCTTTGGCTGCAGGCCACCCGCTACAAGCTACCAGCCCGCTACCGCCGCGCGCCGTGGCGCAGCTCGTCGTACCTGGAGTGGGTGCCCGAGTTGCCCAGGTAGTGGGGCGCGATGGCTTCCATCGCCGTCGGCTGGAAGCCGAACACGGCCGGGAAGGCGCACTTGCAAACGCTGTCCACCTGCATCGAGTAGTAGTTGTCGCGGGTCATCAGCTTGCCCGGCAGGTGCTCCAGCAGGAAGGCATTCCACCAGGACAGGCGGTCGGACAGGGGAATGATGCCGCGGTAGCGTCCCTTCAGGCCAGCCACGTATTCCACCAGCTGCTTCAGGGTGTAGACCTTGGGGCCGCAAAGGTCGTAGGCCTCGCCGAAGGTGGTCGGGTTCTCGAGGGCGCCGACGAAGGCCCGCGCCACGTCCTCGACGAAGATCGGCTGGAACTTCGCGTTCGGGCAGGCCAGCGGAATCACCGGCAGCTTGTGGATCAGGTCGCCGAGCATGGTCAGGAAGGAGTCGCCGCGGCCGAAGATCACCGACGGCCGGAACACGGTGGTGGCGAGGCCCAGGCCCTTCACGAACTTCGGCCCGTCCAGGTACCAGCGCTCGTTCTCGCTGTGCGGGTACTCCGCCTCGCGCACGATGGCCTCGCCCGCGCCCTTGGAGCGCAGGTAGCCGCTGCGGGCGGTGGCGTCGGCGTTGAGCGCGCTCATGTGCAGCAGGCGGCGGATGCCGTGCTCGGCGCAGGCGTGCAGGATCTTGCGCGGCAGTTCGACATGGGCCTCATGGAAATCGCCGCGGCGCGCGCTGGGCTTGTCCACGCGCCCCACATGCTTCTCGTGGAGGATGCCCACCAGGTTGATGACCGCGTCCACGCCGGCCAGCAACCTGGACAGCTCCAGCGGATCGTGGACGTTGGCCTCGATCACGTCCACCGCGGGCAGGACGATCAATTCCTTGGCGCGCTCGCGGTGCCGGGTGGGGACGCGCACCTTGTAGCCCGCGTCCGCCAGCTGGTGAACGATGTGCTGACCGACGAAGCCGCTGCCGCCGATGACGCAGACGGTACGAATTTTCGGCAGTGTCTTCACTGCCGGGCGCGATGCATGTGCTTCCATGATTCCTTGCTTCGAACGGGGACAAAAAACGGCGCCGAAACGCCGTGACAGGGGAAAAATTTTACCCCAAACCAGGGACCCGGATAAGGCTGGGGAAACTCTGCAAAAGTACTGCGCAGCCCGTCTGCCCACCTGCGATGCTCGCTGTACTTCCTTGTACAGGTGCGCTTCTCGGCGGCCAGCCGGGCTTGCTCGCGA
This sequence comes from uncultured Burkholderiales bacterium, assembly GCA_964445085.1. GTDB lineage: Bacteria > Pseudomonadota > Gammaproteobacteria > Burkholderiales > Thiobacteraceae > Thiobacter. The sequence continues at coordinate 1,660 of CAYUJV010000071.1, read as the reverse complement.
CCTTTTGGAGAGCGTCCCTAGAGGTCGAACACCTGCCCGCGCCGCAGGCGCTGCGGCCCGTGGCGGCCTGCCGCGCGCAGGATCTCGCGCCAGGTCTCGTCCTCGCGCCCCGGCTCCATATGGGTGATGTGCAGTTCCGCCGGCTGTGCCAGCCGTTGCAGGCCCTGTGCCAGCAGGCGCGCGTTGGTGTGGCCGGAGCGCTCGCAGCCAGCGTCGTTGTCGTCGAGAAAGGTGGTTTCCACGATCAGGTGGCGCAGGTTGTCCACGGCGTTGACCGCGTCCCAGAACGCCTCGCTGAAGGTGGTGTCGCCGGAGAACACCAGGCTCGCGCCGCCGCTGTCGAGCCGCCAGCCCACCGCCGGCACCGCGTGCCGCACCGGCAGCGGGGTGAAGCGGCGCCCGCCCAGCACCAGCGGCGTGCCGATCGCCACCGGCCGCAGCCGCAGGTAGGGCTGCTTCGGGGAAGTGTAGTCGGGCCAGAGCCGGCCGTTGAATATGCACTCCTTCAGCGCAGCCAGGGTTTCCGGCAGACCGTAGGCCGTCAGCGGCGCACTGCGCCGGCCGACACCGGCGTCGGCGAGCATGGGCAGCAGGGCGACGTGATCCAGGTGGGCATGGGTCAGCAGAACGTGATCGACGCGCACCAGCTGCTCCAGGTCGAGATCGCCCACGCCGGTGCCGCAGTCGATCAGCACGTCCTCGTCCACCCGCAGCGCCGTGGTCCGGCATTCGCCGCCGATGCCACCGCTGCACCCCAGCACTTCCACCCGCATACGCCCCTCCTCGGAAAATTATAGGCAGCCGTTCCGCTCGCCGCCGTCGCATCCCGTCACATCCTTGTCACATGGATGGCTTAGGGTGATCTTCCCGAAAATCCCCACAGGCCGCGCCCATGGACGCCGACCCCGCCGCCCGGCTCACCGCCGCCCTTGCCGACCTGGCCCAGGAGGTGGGCGCCCTGCGCCGCACCGTGCGCCAGGAGCAGCGGCGCCTGCTCGACGCCTGGCGGCCCTACCTGCTGCGCCGCCCGTTCCAGCCCGGCGCGGAAAACCTCGCCGCCTACATCGCCCTGCGCCGGCACGACCTGCGCGACCTGCAGTCCCGCCTCGCGATCTATGGCCTGTCCTCCCTCGGGCGCAGCGAAGGCCATGTCCTGCCGGCGCTCGACACCCTGCTCCAGGCGCTGAAACTGATGCTGGGCGAAGCGGCCGGCGGCGCCAAGGCGCAGCGTCTGGTCCAGGCGATGAACCACCACGACGAACTGGCCCGGCACACCGCCGCCCTGTTCGGTCCGGCGCCGGCAAACCGCGGCGTGCGCATCATGGTCACCCTGCCCAGCCAGGCGGCCGCCGACTACGCCTTCGTGCGCGAGCTCGTGCTGCGCGGCATGGACTGCGCCCGCATCAACTGCGCCCACGACGAGGCGCCGGCATGGCGCCGCATGGCGGACCATGTGCGGCAGGCGGCGGAGGAAACCGGGCGCCCCTGTCGCGTGCTGATGGATCTCGCCGGGCCACGCGTGCGCACCGGCCCGGTCAAGGCCGGGCCCGACGTGCTGCACGTCAAGTCGAAGCGCGACGTCCTCGGCCGCCTGGACCGCCCGGCGCGCCTCGTGCTGGACGCAAGCGGGCAGCCGGGCCGCGCCGCCGAGCGCGATCCC
>CAYUJV010000070.1:0-14543 GCA_964445085.1 uncultured Burkholderiales bacterium | reverse complement strand
TGCTCGCCGCTGGGACCGATGAAGGCGATGCCGGCCGCCGCGCAGGCGTCGGCGAAGTCGGGGTTTTCGGACAGGAAGCCATAGCCCGGGTGGATCGCCTCGGCCCCGCACCGGCGGGCGATGGCCAGAATCCTGTCGGCGCGCAGATAGCTTTCGGCAGCGGGCGCCGGGCCGAGCAGATGGGCCTCGTCGGCGTCGAGCACATGGCGCGCGCCGGCATCGGCTTCCGAATAGACGGCGACCGAGGCCACGCCCAGTTTCTTCAGCGTGCGCTGGATGCGGCAGGCGATGGCGCCGCGGTTGGCGATCAGGACTTTCTTGAACATGGCTTTCTCTTGCAGGGCGTCCTGCACTTCTCATGCACCGGGCGGGCCGTCCCGCGCGGGGTGTTTACCGCGGATCCCAGAGCAGGAACCGCGCCGGCGTCGGGTTGTACGCATTGCACGGGTTGTTGAGCTGCGGGCAGTTGGAGACCAGCATCCACAGGTCCATCTCGGCGCGCAGCTCGACATACTTGCCGGGGGCGGACACGCCGTCGGCGAAGGTGAGCTCGCCCGCCTCGGTCACCGGCACGTTCATGAAGAAGTTCACGTTCGGCACCAGGTCGCGCTTGGAGAGGCCGATGTCGGCGTGCTGCAGCGCGGTGAGGTAGTTGTCGCGGCAGCTGTGCATGAACTTCTTCTGCAAGGCATAGCGCACGGTGTTGCTCTCGGCGGCACAGGCGCCGCCCAGGGTGTCGTGCCGCCCGCAGGTGTCGGCGACGATCGTCAGCATGGGGTTGCCCTCGTCGCTGTAGAGCACCGAACCGGCGGTGAGATAGATGCCGCCCTGGCGCAGCACGGTCTGGGTCGCGCTGTAGTGCTCGGCGCTGTCGTGGCGGTTGTAGAACAGCACGTCGACTGCCTGGTTGCCCTCGACATCGACGATGCGCAGCGTCTGGCCCTTGTTGATCTCCAGCAGATAGGGCTCGCCCGCCGGCAGGGTATGGTCGAGCACGGCGTGCTGCGGGTCGAGCGGGCTTTCCTGGATGCGGATGGCGGTGGCAGTGGTCATGGTGTCTCCTCAGGCCAGGTAGAGCATGTCGGTGTTGTGCAGCGCGCGCGCATTCTCCGGCCGGAAGCGGCGGCAGAAATCATCGGCCGGCGCCGGGCCGGAACGCCACAGGGCGAGGCCGATCCTCCCGGGGCGATACTCCGGCCGGGGATCGAGCGGATGGGGCGCGCTGGAGAAGGCCGCCAGCACGTCCATGTCCAGGCGCAGGTCGACGTGGTCGCCCGCCTTGGCATGGCCGGGCACGAAGTGGAAGCGGCCTTCCGCGTCCACCGCGACCTTGGAGAAAAAATTCACCGGCGCAATCAGGTCGCGCCTGGACAGTCCGTATTTGCCGATTTCGATCAGCAGGCCGTCGCGGCCGGAGCGGTGCATGTCGTTGCGAAAGCCCTGGTAGTCGTGGCTGCCGTATTTCTCCTGCATGCGCTGCTTGTCCAGCAGCAGGCCGAGGGGATCGTGCCAGCCCACGCTGTCGGCGGTGATCGAGGCCATGGCGCGCCCCATGTCGCTCATCAGCACATGGCCGCGGGTGTAGTGGGCGGTGTGCTGGGCCTTGAGCGAATCCGGCATGCTGTAGCGCTCCAGCTTCTCCTGGGCGGAGTAGAGCACCAGCGACAGATTGGCGCCGGCCTCCAGCGCGGTGATGCGCAGCGTGGTGCCGCGCGGCAGGCGGTAGGACCAGTGGCCGCCGCCCGGCACCAGCTCGGAGAACAGCACCTTGTCGGCCGGCAGGTCGGGCGCGAAGCGGCGCCAGTGTTCGATGGCGTCGACCGGGGCCGACGCGGGCGGATTGTTCAGGGTCAATTCGGCGTGTTCCATGTCGGTTCCTTTCAAATCCGGTGGTCAAAGGCCGGTGGGGGCGTGCAGGGGCGGAATCACCGCGGCCAGCAGCTGCAGCTGGCCGGTGATGACGCCGCGCAGCACGATCATCTCGTTGGCGATCGCTTTCAGCTTCGCGGCCGGGCCCTGCACCAGCAACACCTCCAGCATCTGGTCCTCGGACAGATGGACATGCAGGGAGCTGATGACCTCGTCGATGTGCTGGTACTGCAGGTCCGCCAGCCTGCCCTGCAGCCCGCGGGTGGCGCGGTTGTAGAGCAGGGTGAGGGTGCCGGCCATGACCTCGTTGCCCAGCTCGCGTTTGTGTTCCGCCAGCTGGTAATGAACCATGTCGCCGATGGCCTGCGAGCGGCTGTCGTAGCCGCGGGCGTCCACCATGCGGTCGAGTTCCGCCAGCAGGTGCGGCGGCAGCGAGATGCTGATGCGGCTGACGAGACTGGAGGCCTTTTCGGCCGGGTCGCGGTTCATGGCGTGCCCTCAGAACATGTGGGAATAGCGTTCCACTTCCCACTTCGAGACGGAGAGGTGGTAGGCCTCCCATTCCTCGGTCTTGTAGCGGATGAACTCGTCGCGCAGTTCCTTGCCCAGGGTGGCCTCCACCAGGGGGTCGGCGGCGAAGGCGGCGACCGCTTCCTGCAGCGTCTGGGGCAGGAACTCGATGCCGCGCGCGGCGCGTTCCGCCTCGCCGATCTCGTACAGGTTGTCCTCGTTCGGCCTGCCCGGATGCAGGCCTTCGCGAATCCCTTCCAGGCCGGCCGCCAGCACCAGGGTGGCGGCGAGATAGGGGTTGACCGCGCCGTCGGCGTTGCGCGATTCGCAGCGGCCGCCGCCGGCCGGAATGCGGACCGAGTTGGTGCGGTTGTTGGAGCCATAGGAGTTGAACACCGGCGCCCAGGAGAAATAGCTCATGGCGCCGCGCCGGACCAGGCGCTTGTAGCTGTTCACCGTCGGCGCGAACACCGCGCACAGTGCGCGGCCGTGCTTGAGGATGCCGGCGACGAAGCTGTAGCCGAGCGGCGTCAGGCCGATGCCATTCGGGTCGTCCGCGGGCGCGCAGGCGAACAGGTTCCTGCCGGTGGCCGGATCGTACAGCGACATGTTGAAGTGCGCGCCGTTGCCGGTCTTGTCGGCGAAGGGCTTGGGCATCATGGTGGCGAGCAGGCCCTCCTCGCGCGCGTAATGCTTGGCCATGAAGCGGAAGAAGGTCAGCCGGTCGCAGGTGGTCAGCGCATCGGCGTAGTTGAAGTCGAACTCGAACTGGCCGTTGGCGTCCTCATGGTCGAAGGAGTAGAGGTCCCAGCCCAGGTCGTTGATGGCGGTCGCCATCTTGTCCAGCCAGCGGAAATTGTTGACGAAGCCGCGCACGTCGTAGCAGGGCTTGGTGAGCTTGTCCTCGGGATCGGGCACCGACAGGCTGCCGTCCCCGTTCTGCCTGAGCAGGAAGATCTCGCACTCGATGCCGAGGTTCATGCCGTAGCCGAGGCTGGCCGCCTCGGCCAGCTGGTTCTTCAGCGCGACCCGGGTGTTGAGGGCGTAGGGCTTGCCCTGGAAGTGGTTGTCGGCGGGAATCCAGGCGATCTTCGGCTCCCACGGCAGCTGGATGGCGCGCGCGAGGTCGGGCACCGAGGTGATCTCGTCGTCGTTGGGCGCCTGCCCCAGGCCATCGAGGGCGTAGCCGGTGTAGCGCTCGGAGCCCCGGGCCATGTGGCCCAGGTGATGGATGGGCACCACCTTGGCCTTGGGCACGCCGTGGATGTCGACGTAGGCACCGATGCAGTACTTCACGCCCTTGTCCATCAATGCGCGCTGCAGGCGCGCGGCTTCCTCGGCCGGGTGGCTGGCGGTGTCGGGCTTGTCGAGAACGGCGGTGTCGGTCGTCATGGTGCTTCCTTGTCGGTCAGGGTTGCGAGGGGGACGTGCCGTCCCCGAAATAGGAGTGCGGCAGGAGCGGCGTCTCGCCGACGCCCTTTTCGATCAGCGCGGCCAGGTCTTCCACCAGCCAGTCGAACCATTGCCGGCCCTTCTCGACGCTGGCGCCGCTCGGCGCGCCGGTGACCCCGTTCAGGCTGGTGCGGTTGACCGGATGGGCGAAGACACAGCCGCCGGTGCGATCCGGATCGTCGGCCGCGCTGCACTGGTCCGGCCGCACGCCTTCGGGCGCGATGGCGAGCATGATGGAGGTCTCCGCGTCGTTGGCGTGCCAGTCGGCGGCGTCGTGGAAATGGAACCGGCGCACCCGCTCGCTGATGGACGCGGTGTTGATCACGGCCACCATCAGCCCGTCGTGTTCGGCCCGCAGCATTTCCAGCGCGCAGCGCAGCGGCGCGGCGTTGGTGACGTGGGCGTTGACGATGAACAGGCGGCGGATGCCGCTGTGCCAGGCCCAGTCGCCGATCTCCTTGACCAGCTGGATCAGCGTGACCGGCTGCAGCGACAGCGTGCCCGGCCAGCGCCGGCTGTGGCCGAGCGAGCAGCCGTAGGGCAGGGTGGGCAGCACCGGCACGCCGGTCCTGTCCGCCACGGCCCGGCACAAGGTTTCGGCAATCACGAAGTCCACGCCGCAGCCCAGATGCGGGCCGTGCTGCTCGGTCGCCCCCACCGGCAGGATGGCGGCCTGGCCGCAGCGGGCGAGCACGTCGGGAATTTCGGGCCAGGTGAGATCGGACCAGCGCACGGGCTCACTCCACGTTGTCGTTGACGTCGGTGAACCGGATCAGGTGGGGCTTCACCGCCTGTTCGTTCTCCGGCAGGGGTTCCGGCGCCGGATGAATCAGCTCCTCCAGCCGCGCCCTGGTGGCGCGGAATTCCGGCGAGTTGAACTGGGCCGGCATGCGCGGGCGCGGCACCGGCACCTCGATCACTTCCTGCACCTCGCCCGGATGCGCCTTCAGCACCAGGATGCGGTCGGCCAGATAGATGGCCTCGTCCAGGTCGTGGGTGATGAACAGGACCGTGATGTCGATGTTCTTCCAGATGTCGATCAGGTGCGACTGCATCTTGGCCCGGGTCTGGGCATCGAGTGCGCCGAAGGGCTCGTCCATGAGCAGGATGCGCGGCTGGTTGACCAGGGCGCGGGCGATGGCGACGCGCTGGCGCATGCCGCCCGAGAGCTGGTGCGGGTAGGCATCGGCAAACTTTTCCAGGCCGACCAGCTCGAGCCAGAGCCGCGCCTCGCGCTCGGCCTCGTCGTGGCCGCGGCCGTTCATCTCCGGGCCGAACATCACGTTCTTCTTCACCGTCAGCCAGGGAAAGAGCGAGTAGCCCTGGAACACCATGCCGCGATCCGGACCCGGTCCCGTCACCGGCTTGCCGTCGAGCAGCACCTCGCCCGCGCTGTGGCGCTCCAGGCCCGCCAGGATGCGGATCAGGGTGGACTTGCCGCAGCCCGAGGGGCCGATGACGCAGACGAACTCGCGCCGGTGAACGCGGAAGTCGATGCCGCGCAGGGCCTCGACCTCGCCCTGGGCGGCGCGGTAGTGCTTGCCGAGCTTGCGCACCTCCAGAATCACCTCGCGGCTGCGGATGCGCTCGAAGCGCGCGCGCACCGCGTCCGACTGGTGGAGATGGCTGGGCAGGATTTCCTGGAGCACGAACTGTCCTTTCAGCGGCGGTCCTGGGTGCGGTCCCAGGGAAACAGGTGGCGCCCGAGCCGGCCCAGGATCAGATCGGTACCGAAGCCGATGATGCCGATCACGATGATGCCGGCGTACACGTTGTCGAAGTGCTGGTAGCGCGCCTGCTGGGTGATGTACCAGGTGATGCCGGAGCTGGTGCCGATCAGCTCGGCCACGATCAGATAGGTCCAGGCCCAGCCGAGCAGGATGCGCTGGTCGCGGTAGAGGTCGGGCAGGATGCCGGGCACCACGACCCTGGTCAGCAGCTTCAGGCTTTTCGTGCCCAGGGTGCGCGCGGCCTCGATGATGGTCGCCTCCAGCTTGCGCGTGGTGTTGGCGATGATCAGCACCTGCTGGAACAGGGTGCCGATGACGATGATGGCGATCTTCGGGCCGTCGTAGATGCCGAGCACGGCAACCGCCAGCGCGCCGAAGGCGGGCGCCGGCAGATAGCGGAAGAACTCGATGAACGGCTCGCTCAGGCGCGCGGCGGTGGCATAGGTGCCGGCCACGATGCCCAGCGGCACGCCGATGAGCGACGAAATCATGAAGCCCCAGAAGATGATCTGGATGCTGTGCCACAGGCTGGCCGGCATGCTCGGCACGTCGTTCTGCTGGGGCGGATGGACGATGCCGTTGTAGAGGGCCTTCGCCACTTCGTGCGGCGCCGGCAGGTAGATCGGGTTGGCTGGCGTGCCCTGGGGCGCCGCCAGTTTCGCCTGGCTCATGTTGGCGACCTCGTCCTGGAACATGGAACGGTCCACCAGCATGCCCACCTGGAAATAATCGACGCCGCCGGGATCGGTGACGTAGACCTTGGGGTGCCAGACGAAGGGCACATAGCTGACCAAGCACCAGACCAGCAACGGCAGCAGGAACGAGCCGACGCCGAGCAGCGTGCGCTTGTGCGCCCCGTCGCCCATGCCGCTGCCAAACACCATGGAAATCGTGCTCATTTCCGCTCCGTCGCCGTGGAAGCCTGGTTACGCCTTCACTGCATGAAGGACGGATCGATGTAGCTGTCCACGTCCTGGTGCGCCTTGTATACGCCGTTGGCCACGTTGAAGTCGTCCGCGACCTTGCTCGAGCCGTACAGCGACTTGAAGCCCGGCCCCTTGGCGAAGACCTTCTTGCCTTCCTCCAGGCTCAACAGCCGGGTGCCCTTGAGCAGCGGCAGATAGGCCTCGGGGGAGACGCCGGAGCGGGCGGCCATGATCTTGACGGCATCGGGTTGGGTCTTGGGGTCGTTGATGTAGCTCACCACCTTGTCCCAGACCTTCACCACCTTCTGCCACTCGGCCTTGCGCTGCTTGGCGCTGGCGGGGTTCACCGCGAGCACGTCGTAGATCAGCCCCGGCTCGTCGGCCGAGGTGTAGATGGGGCGTGACCCCGGCACGGCCTTCATCGCCTGCCCCGCCACCGGCTGCCACGCGCCGACGGCGGAGACGTCGCCCGTCGCCAGCACCTGCGGCATTTCGTTGGTCTTGGCATTGACCAGAACGACGTCGGATTCCTTCATGCCGGCTTTCTTCAGGCCGTTCAGCAGCAGCAGGTGCTCGACCAGGCCCTGCTCGACGGCGACTTTCCTGCCCTTCAGGTCCTTGAGCGCCTTGATGCCGGGCTTGGCCACGATCATGTCGTTGCCGTTGGAGTAGTCGGTGAGCATGATCATCACGCTCTTGCCGCCGGCCGCGCCGGTGACCAGGGCATCGCCATTGGTCATGGTGACCGCATCGAGCTTGCCGGCGGAGTAGGCGTCCATGGAGGCGGAGTAGTCGAACCACTCGAATTTCACGTCGACGCCGGCCTGCTTGAACCAGCCCTTCTCGATGGCGACCTGCCAGGCCACCCAGCCCGGCCAGTCGCTGTAGCCGATCTTCAACGGCGCGGCGGCGTGGGCTGCGACGCTGGCGGCCAGAGCAAGCGGAACCGCGACCAGAGTCATCAGGCGTTTGAGTGCTGTGCTGAGTTGCATGGGGGACTCCTTGTGAAGTGTTATCGGGACGAATATTCGTAATACTCGGCCTGACTTCAGCAAGGCCCGTGCCATGGCCGGGGTGCCGCCTTATCTATCTGTTCCCAATGGAAGTTTGTGGTGTGCGGCCGGGGCCGGGGCGAAATCGCCGGGCTGGCGGATGTATTTTGTTGGTGCGTGCGCGCACCATTCTGGACGCCGGGGTGGAGGTGGGGCGAATCGCCCCGGCGGCGCCGCGGACTACAGGCGGACCAATTCGGTGTGACCGAACTCCTGGGAGTAGTCGAGCATGGAAATCACCGTCGGCCGCACCCGCACGAAGGCGATGGCCGGGTCATCGGCGGGGAAGGATTCCATCTCCGGGAATTTCTTCAGCAGGACCTGGTAGGCATGCTCGCGTTCCTTCTTCCCCTTCAGCACTTCCGCGTGCCCGCCCAGCGACAGCCCCTTGATCTTGGCCCAGTCGCGGGTGTCGCGGTCGATGGTGGCGGACACCTTGTCGCACTTGCGGATGTTTTTTGCCTTCTGGCTGCTCTTGTCGCAGGAGAAGTAGATATCCAAGCCGTCGTTGGCATAGCCGACCTTGGTCGCCTGGGGGAAGCCGTCCGGGCGCACCGTCGCGATGACCATGTAGTTGTGGCGCTTCATGAGATCGAGGATGAATTTTTCCTGGGACTTGTCCATGGCAGGCTCCTTTGAAAAAAGCGGCTATCCGCAGACTGCGCGGATGTGCACGATTGAAAAGCATCAAGATCCGTGTCCCTCTCCGGATCAACGCCTAGGGAACCTCTGCAAAAGTACTGCGCAGCCCGTCTGGCCGCCTGCGATGCTCGCTGTACTTCCTTGTACAGGTGCGCTTCTCGGCGGCCAGCCGGGCTTGCTCGCGACCTTTTGCAGAGCTTCCCTAGCGCCAAAACGACCGGCTGCCTTTCCTTTCCCGGCTCTGGGTCGCTTCGCGCAACTTCTCGAACGCTTCCTTCTCTGCGGCGGTGAGATGCTCCGGCACATGCACCCGCAGCCGCAGGTACAGATCGCCGCGGGCGCGGCCGCCGAACTCCGGCAGCCCCTTGCCCTTCAGCCGCAGCACCGTGTCGGGCTGGGTGCCCGCCGGCACGCGGGCAGTGGCGCTGCCGTCCAGGGTGGGCACGGAGAGCTCGGTGCCCAGGGCCGCATCGGCCACGGAGATCGTCTCCACCCGCCACAGGTCGGCGCCGTCGCGCTCGAAGCGCGGATCGGGCGCGCTGCGCACCACGACGTAGAGGTCGCCGGGCGCCCCGCCCGCTTCCTCGCTGGGCATGCCCTTGCCCGGAATGCGCAGGGCCATGCCCTCCTCGGCGCCCACCGGAATGTTCACCTTCAGCCGCTCCTCCATGACCGTGGTGCCGCGTCCCCCGCAGCTGGGGCAGGGCTTGTCGATGAACTCGCCCGCGCCCCCGCATACCGGGCACACCGTCACATGCTGGATCAGCACGTTGCCCTGTTTTTCCTTGCGGGTTTCCTGCCGCGTCTGGCGGCCCGTGCCCCCGCAGGCTGCGCACTTGCGCGGCTGGGTGCCGGGCGCGGTGCGGCTGCCGTGGCAGGTCGGGCAGACCTGGGGGCGCTCGAAGCGGATTTCCTCTTCGCCGCCGCTGACGATGCGCGCCAGCGGCACGGTCAGGTCGAACTCCAGGTTTGCGCCCCGCGCCGGGCCCGCGCGCCGGCGGCCGCCGCCGAAGAAGCGGTCGAACAGTCCGCCGCCGCCGAGGCCGAAATCGAAGCCGCCGAAGATGTCCTCGAAGTTGATGCCGGAGAACAGATCCTCGGGCGTGAACCCGGCGACGCCGGCGAAGCCGTGGCTGTCGTACTCTGCGCGCTTCTTCGGGTCCGACAGCACGGCATAGGCGGCGGCGATTTCCTTGAAGCGCTCCTCCGCGCCGGGTTCCTTGTTACGGTCCGGGTGGTATTTCAGCGCGAGCTTGCGAAAGGCATCCTTGATCGCCTTTTCGTCCGCGTCGCGGGGCACGCCAAGTACTTCGTAATAGTCGCGTTGAGCGGCGATGATGCTATCTCCCGGCGGCTTGACTCAGTCCGATTCTAGACTACAAAGGAAGCACCCACCTTGCGCGCCCGTCGCGGCGCGTGTTCATCAACTGCAATCCGGAGGTTCCATATCATGGCTGAAGAGCAAGGCAAGGATGTCGCCATCAAGAAAGCGGAAACCAAGCCGGCGCCCACCCGCGCCCTGAGTCCGTTCGAGGAAATGGATCGCCTGTTCGAGGGCTTTTTCCCGCGCGGCTGGATGCGCCCGATGCGCTGGGAGTGGCCGTCCTGGGCCGAGGTCGAGCGGCGTTTCCCCAAGGTCGACGTGATCGACCGCGACAACGAAATCGTGGTCAAGGCCGAGGTGCCCGGTGTGGACAAGAAGGACATCGAGGTCACCACCACCGACAACACCGTCACCATCAAGGGCAAGACCAGCCACGAGGAGAAGGAGGAGAAGGGCGATTACTACCGCTGCGAGATCTCCCGCGGGTCCTTTTCGCGCACCGTGGCGCTGCCGGGGGAGGTGGACGGCACCCAAGCCAAGGCCAACTTTAAGGACGGCGTGCTCGAACTCACGCTGCCGAAGCAGGCGAAGTCCAAGCGCGTCAGCGTCAAGATCGACTAGCGGCGCGCCGGAAAACTACTGCGCGGGTGAATTTCGCACCTGCGATGCTCGACGTACGGTATGTACGGCTGCGCTTCTCGGCGCGAACTTCACCCGCTCGCGACGTTTTTCAACAGTCTGCTAGGCATGCGCGGGGCTTGGCGCCGCGCATGCCATCTCGGCTGGCTCACGATTCCCGGTACTCCGCGTCCACCACCTTGCCGCGGGGGCCCGAACCACTCGGGCGCGGCTCGCCGGCTGCCGCCTCGCCCACGCGGGTCTCCGCGTAGGGGCCGCTCTTGGGCGCCTGCGGCGTCTGGGCGTAGACCACCGCGCCCGCCTCCTGCAGCACTTTCTTCAGGGCCTCGGATTTCTCCGCGGCGAGGCCGGCGTCCTTGCGGCTGAGGGCCTCCTTGGTCTCGCGCAGCCCCGCCTCGATGCGCGCCTTCATGTCGGCCGTGAGCTTGTCGCCGAACTCGGCCAGCATGCGCTCGCCCTGGTAGGCCACCGAATCGGCGTTGTTGAGCTTGTCCGCGTCCTCGCGCCGCTTTCTGTCGGCCTCGGCGTATTTCTCCGCCTCCTTGATCATGCGTTCCTTGTCCGCCTCGGGCAGGCGGGTGGAGCCGGTGATGCGGATGGACTGGGACTTGCCGGTGGCGATATCCTTGGCGGTGACGTTGAGGATGCCGTTGGCGTCGATGTCGAAGGTCACCTCGATCTTGGGCACGCCGCGCGGCGCGGGCACGATGCCATCGAGGTTGAATTCGCCCAGGCTCACGTTGTCGCTCGCCATGGGCCGCTCGCCCTGGTAGACGTGGATGGTCACCGAGGTCTGCATGTCGGCGGCGGTGGTGAAGGTCTCGGTCTTCTTCACCGGAATGGGCGTGTTGCGCGCGATCAGCGGCGTGGCCACGCCGCCCAGGGTCTCCACCCCCAGGGTCAGCGGCGTCACGTCCACCAGCACGATCTCGCCCAGCCCCGCCTCCCCCGCCAGCACCCCGGCCTGGATGGCGGCGCCGCTCGCCACGCATTCCATGGGATCGACGCCCATCTCCGCCTTGCGCCCGAACAGATCCTCGAAGAAGCTGCGCACCACCGGCATGCGCGTCGGGCCGCCGACGAAGACGATGCGGTCGATGTCCCGGGGCGTGAGGCCCGCGTCGCGCAGGGCCTGCTCCACGGGTGCGCGGCAGCGTTCGATCACCGGGCGCACGATGCGCTCCAGCTCGCTGCGGGTGAGGTCCATCTCCAGGTGCTTGGGTTCGCCGCCGACGGCGGCGATGTAGGGCAGGCTGATGTGGGTGGTGGTGTTGGCGGAGAGCTCGATCTTGGCCGCCTCCGCCGCTTCGCGCAGGCGCGCCATGGCCTTGGGATCGGTGCGCAGGTCGATGCCGGTGGCCATGTGGAAGCGCTCCGCCAGCGCCTCCAGCAGGCGCGCATCCATGTCGGTGCCGCCGAGCTGGGTGTCGCCGCTGGTGGCCTTCACCTCGAACACGCCCTTGCCGAATTCCATGATGGTCACGTCGAGCGTCCCGCCGCCGAGGTCGATCACCGCGATGCGCAGCTCCTGGCCCAGGCGGTCCAGGCCGTAGGCCAGGGCGGCGGCGGTGGGCTCGTTCACCAGGCGCGCGACTTCCAGCCCGGCGATGCGCGCGGCGTCCTTGGTGGCGCTGCGCTGGTTGTCGTCGAAATAGGCGGGCACCGTCACCACCGCCTTGTCCACTTTCTCCCCGAGAAAGGCCTCCGCATCGCGCTTGATCTTCTGCAGCAGGAAGGCGGACAGCTGCTCCGGGCTGAATTCCTTGTCGCGCAGCTTCACCGTCTGGCGCTGGCCCATCTTGCGCTTGAAGGCGGTGGCGGTGCCCTCGGGATTGGCCGCCGCCTGCCGCCGCGCCGGCTCGCCGATGAGCATCTGCCCGTCGGCGGTCACCGCCACGTAGCTGGGGAAGGCCTTGCCGCCGAGGCTCACGCCCTCCGCGCTGGGGATGATGACGGGGCGGCCGCCGCGCAGCACGGCGGCGGCGGAGTTGGAAGTGCCGAGATCGATGCCGATGATGGCCATGGAGGACTCCTTGCGTCAGGGGTGAAGACCGGAAACGGGCCTAACATTGCTCCCAGGGCAAACCCTCGAAGCGCCAACCGGTCTTGGTGCCGCGGTGGTGCTCCTCGTCCAGCTCGCCCTCGAATCCGTGTTCCACGTTGTAGACCTGGGTGAAGCCCGCTTCCTCCAGCGCCTTGCCGGCATCCCGCGAGCGGTTGCCGCTGCGGCAGATGAGCACCACCGGGCGGTCGATGGAGGTGGCGCGCTTCACGTGGGCGACGAATTCCGGGTTGATGTCCCAGTTGGGGCCGTCGTTCCAGGCGACGAGAATCGCGCCCTTGGGATGGCCGACGAAGAGGTATTCCCATTCCGAGCGCACGTCGATGAACACCGCCTCCGGATGGGTGCGCAGGAACTCGAAGGCTTCTTTGGGCTGGAGGTGTTTCATGAAGCCAGTATAGGCACCGTTCTGGAGGAAGGAGAAGCGGGGTTTGCACCACGGAGTACGCGGAGGACACGGAGGAAAATCCAACCAGAAAACTCCGTGTCCTCCACGTACTCCGTGGTTCGGGATTTGGGTTTTGAAGGGCGGTCGGGATTCCCCTGTGCTATGATAAGCCCCTTTTTCCACACGCTTTTTCCGGTTTTCCATGCCCCGCGACTGCACCTCCCAACTCAAACAGCTCATGGCCGAGCGCATCCTGATCCTGGACGGCGCCATGGGCACGATGATCCAGACCCACAAGCTGTCGGAGGCGGATTATCGCGGCGAGCGCTTCGCGGACTGGCACTGCGACCTCAAGGGCAACAACGATCTGCTGGTGCTGACCAAGCCCGAGGTGATCCGCGGCATCCACGCCGCCTATCTCGAGGCCGGCGCGGACATCATCGAGACCAACACCTTCAACGCGACCTCGGTGGCCATGGCGGACTACGACATGCAGCCGCTGGTGCACGAGCTGAACGTGGCGGCGGCGAAACTGGCGCGCGCGGTGGCGGACGAATACCAGGCGAAGAATCCAGCCAAGGCGCGCTTCGTCGCCGGCGTGCTGGGGCCCACCAACCGCACCGCCACCATCTCGCCCGACGTGAACGATCCGGGCTTCCGCAACATCACCTTCGACCAGCTGGTGGAAGCCTACACCGAGGCCACCGACGGCCTGATCCAGGGCGGCGCCGACATCATCCTGGTCGAGACCATTTTCGACACGCTCAATGCCAAGGCCGCGCTGTTCGCGGTGCAGCAGTATTTCGACACCCACGGTTTCCGGCTGCCGATCATGATCTCCGGCACCATCACCGACGAGTCGGGGCGCACCCTGACCGGGCAGACGGCGGAGGCGTTCTGGAATTCGGTGCGCCACGCCGAGCCGCTGTCCATCGGCTTCAACTGCGCCCTGGGCGCGGACAAGCTGCGCCAGTACGTGGAAGAGCTGGCGCACAAGGCGGACGTGTACATCAGCGCCCATCCCAACGCCGGCCTGCCCAACCCGCTGTCGGAAACCGGCTACGACGAGACGCCGGAGCACATCGCGGCGGAGATTCTGTCCTGGGCCAGGGACGGCATCCTCAACATCGTCGGCGGCTGCTGCGGCACCACGCCGCCGCACATCGCGGCGATTGCGAAGGCGATGCAGGGCCAGAAGCCGCGCACGATTCCCCAGATTCCCCACGCCCTGCGCCTGTCCGGGCTGGAGCCGCTGAACGTCGGCGAGGGCACGCTGTTCGTGAACGTGGGCGAGCGCACCAATGTCACCGGCTCCAAGATGTTCGCGCGCCTGATTTTGAACGCCGAATACGACAAGGCGCTGGACGTGGCGCGCCAACAGGTGGAGAACGGCGCGCAGGTGATCGACATCAACATGGACGAAGCGATGCTGGATTCGGAAGCGGCCATGGTGCGCTTCCTGAACCTGATCGCCTCCGAGCCGGACATTTCCAAGGTGCCGGTGATGATCGACTCTTCCAAGTGGTCGGTCATCGAGGCCGGCCTGAAATGCATCCAGGGCAAGGGCATCGTCAACTCGATTTCCATGAAGGAAGGCGAGGCCGAGTTCATCGCGCGCGCGAAACTGTGCCGGCGCTACGGCGCGGCGGTGGTGGTCATGGCCTTCGACGAGGCGGGCCAGGCCGACACCTTCCAGCGCAAGATCGACATCTGCGCGCGCTCCTACCGGCTGCTCACCGAGCGCGCGGGCTTCCCGGCCGAGGACATCATCTTCGATCCGAACATCTTCGCGGTCGCCACCGGCATCGAGGAGCACAACAACTATGCCGTGGACTTCATCGAGGCCACGCGCTGGATCAAGCAGAACCTGCCTTATGCGAAGGTCAGCGGCGGCGTGTCCAACGTGTCCTTCTCCTTCCGCGGCAACGAGCCGGTGCGCGAGGCCATCC
>CAYUJV010000069.1:0-14653 GCA_964445085.1 uncultured Burkholderiales bacterium | reverse complement strand
CTTCCGCAACACCGTGATCGTGATGACCTCCAACCTCGGCAGCCAGATGATCCAGCAGATGGCCGGCGACGACTACGGCGTCATCAAGCTGGCGGTGATGGCCGAGGTGAAGACCTATTTCCGGCCGGAGTTCATCAACCGCATCGACGAGGTGGTGGTGTTCCACAGCCTGGGCGAGGAGCACATCAAGTCCATCGCGAAGATCCAGCTCGGCTACCTGGCCAAGCGCCTGGCGGCCATGGAGATGGGCCTGGACGTGTCCGACGCGGCGCTGGCCGAGATCGCCAAGGCGGGCTTCGACCCGGTGTTCGGCGCGCGGCCGCTGAAGCGTGCGATCCAGGCGCAGATCGAGAATCCGCTGGCGAAGGAAATCCTCTCCGGGCATTTCGCGCCGAAGGACACGATCCGCGTCGACGTCAGTGCCGGCCAGATCGTGTTCGCCAAGGGGGCGGTGGCCCAGGCGGCGTGACGCGATAGCGCCCAAGAAAAAAGCCCGCGAGGCGCTGCTTCGCGGGCTTTTTTCATGGCGGCGGCGGAAGGAGGGCGCGCCGCGCCCCCCCGGCGCCGGCCAGCTTCCTCACTGCCAGCCGTAGCGGCGCTTGTAGTGATCCTTCATCAGCTGCGTCAGCACCATGTAGCAGACCAGCGTCGCCGCCAGCAGCGGGAAGTACAGCAACGGCAATCCCTGGAGCTTGAAGTAGTGGGCCAGCGGGCCCATCGGCAGGAAGATGCCGATGGCCATGATCACGAGCGTGGTGACCAGCAGGGGTGTGCCCGGCCGGCTTTCCAGAAAGGGAATCTTCTGGGTGCGGATCATGTGCACGACCAGGGTCTGCGTCATCAGGCTCTCGATGAACCAGCCCGACTGGAACAGGGTCTGCTGCCCGATGGTCTGGGCACCGAACACGAACCACATCATGGCATAGGTGGTGATGTCGAAGATCGAGCTGACCGGCCCGAAATAGATCATGAAGCGGCCGATCTCGCCGGGGTTCCAGCGCTGCGGGCGGCGCACCAGCTCCTCGTCCACCCGGTCGAAGGGAATCGCCACCTGCGAGATGTCGTAGAGCAGGTTGAGCACCAGCAGCTGCATCGGCAGCATGGGCAGGAACGGCAGGAAGGCCGAGGCCACCAGCACCGAGAACATGTTGCCGAAGTTGGAGCTGGCCGTCATCTTGATGTACTTCAGCATGTTGGCGAAGGTGCGGCGCCCTTCCACGACGCCTTCTTCCAGCACCATCAGGCTCTTTTCCAGCAGGATGATGTCGGCCGCCTCCTTGGCGATGTCCACCGCCGTGTCCACCGAGATGCCGATGTCGGCCGCGCGCAGCGCCGGCGCGTCGTTGATGCCGTCGCCCATGAAGCCCACCACGTGGCCATTGGCCTTCAGCAGGCGGACGACGCGCTCCTTGTGCGCTGGCGTGAGCTTGGTGAACACGTTGTGGTGCTCCACCGCATCGGCCAGGGCCGCGTCGCTCATGCGCTCGATGTCACTGCCCAGCAGCACGCCATTCTGATCCAGACCCACCTCGCGGCAGATCTTCGCCGTGACCAGCTCGTTGTCGCCGGTCAGCACCTTGACCGCGACGCCATGCTCGGCCAGCGCCTTCAAGGCCGGTTCGGCAGACTCCTTGGGCGGGTCGAGGAAGGCGACATAACCGATCAGGGTCAGCTCGCACTCGTCCGCCACGCCATAGGTTTCCTTGCGCGGCGGCACCTCCTTCATGGCTACGGCGACCACGCGCAGGCCTTCCTCGTTGAGGTCGGCCGTGATCGCGCGGATGCGGGCCAGCAGGTCCGGCGTGAGCGGTTCGGTGGTCTCGCCGTGGCGCACCCGGGTACAGACCGAGAGAATCTCCTCCACGGCTCCCTTCGTGATCAGCTCGTGATGGTCCTCGCGCTCCGACACCACCACCGACATGCGCCGGCGCTGGAAGTCGAAGGGGATCTCGTCGACCTTGCGATAGTTGCCCGCGGGGTTGAGCTCCTGGTGGACGTCGACGTGCTCCAGCACGGCAACGTCGAGCAGGTTCTTGAGGCCGGTCTGGTAGTAGCTGTTGAGATAGGCGAGTTCCAGCACTTCCTCCGACTCCTCGCCCCAGACGTCGACATGCCGCGCCAGGAAGATCTTGTCCTGGGTCAGGGTGCCGGTCTTGTCGGTGCACAGCACGTCCATCGCGCCAAAGTTCTGGATCGCGTCCAGCCGCTTCACGATGACTTTGCGCCGCGACATGATCACGGCGCCCTTGGCCAGGGTCGAGGTCACGATCATGGGCAGCATCTCCGGGGTGAGGCCGACGGCGATGGCGAGCGCAAACAGCACCGCCTCCATCCAGTCCTGCTTGGTGATGCCGTTGATGAACAGCACCAGCGGCGCCATCACGAACATGAAGCGGATCAGCAGCCAGCTGACCTTGTTCACGCCTGCCTGGAAGGAGGTCGGTGCGCGGTCGGTGGCGGTGACCCGGCCGGCCAGCGCGCCGAAGTAGGTGTTGTTGCCGGTGGCGACCACCACGGCCGTGGCCGAGCCGGACACCACGTTGGTGCCCATGAACAGGATGTTGTCCAGCTCCAGCGGATTCACCGCCGCGGCGTCGCGCTGGATGGCGAACTTCTCCACCGGCATCGACTCGCCGGTCATCGCCGCCTGGGCCACGAACAGATCCTTGGCGCCGAGCACCCGGCAGTCGGCCGGAATCATGTCGCCGGCGGAGAGCACGATCAGGTCGCCCGGCACCAGGAGCCGGATCGGCAGCTCGACCCGGCGCGCGGGTTTGACCTGCACATGCGCACCGTAGTAACGCGCGAACACCGGCGCGGCATCCTCGGACAGGTCGCGCCGGATGACCGTGGCGGTGGTGCTGACCATGGCCTTGAGCGCCTCCGCGGCCTTGTTGGCCTTCGCCTCCTGCCAGAACCGCAGCAGGGTGGAGAACACCACCATCGTTGAGATGACGATGGTGGCCTTCATGTCGTCGGTCAGGAAGGAGATGGCCGCGAGCAGCGTCAGCAGCAGGTTGAACGGGTTGCGGTATGAAAACCACAGGTGCAGCCACCACGGCAGGGGTTTCTCGTGCTCCACCTCGTTGAGGCCGACGCGCTCGCGCACGGCCTCCGCCTGGGCTTCGGACAGTCCGTCGGCGTGGCTGTCCAGTTGGCGGAGCAGGGCCTCGGGCTCGGCGGTGGCCGCGGCGACCAGGGTCTGGGCCAGGGTGGCGGGCAGCTCGCGGCTGACACCGGTCTGGGTCAGGGTGTCCAGCAGCGCGAGGCGGCGGAAATGGCGGCCGAGGCGGCGGGTGCGCAGAAAGCCGGCGAAAATCTCTTTCAGGAGTTTCAAAGTCATTTCTTGTGCTCCGAGTTCGCGGTCAGGGGGTGGACATAGTTTGCGAAGGTTTTGTTACGGGATCGAAGTCACGGCAGGAACGCTGCCGATAGCAAACGCAGGCCGATGGACAACCAGCGCTCGCCCGTGCCATGCCACGGCAGCAGGGAAAGGGGTCGATACGCATCCTGTCCTCCTCGTGAATCGGGGCGGAGCCCTTGGCGCGCAGCACGGCAAGGATGCGCCGTTGCCGGCACAGAGTTGCCATGCGTCTGCCAGGCACGGCGAACGCTGTTCAGTGCCGCCGGCGGTGTAAGGCCGGCAGCCGGTCAGTGACTGGAGGGGGAACGGAGCCGCAGTGAAATACCGCGGCGGATGCCGCCTCTCGCTTTCGGCGAGACAGCGGCAGGGAAAGACTGCGCGTTATCTTGCCGAGGGTGCGCCGGTTGCTCGAACCGGCCGCCTACTGTCACTCGAACAAGTGCCCACGTTGGGGTCTCCGCAGTTGATGAAGGGCGCGATGCTACGCCGGCGCTCCGGGCGCGTCAAGCCAGCGCCGGAAGCGCGTGTCAGAAATGCCAAGGGGAGGTGCCGGCGCCTGGGGCGCCGCTCTTGCGCATTGCTCTTGCCCACCGGGGCGGGGGCCTGCCTGCTAGAATTGCGCCTTCGTCTCAGGGCTCCGACCATGCGCCTCCAGTCTCCAGGACAGATTGCCCGCGCCGTTCTCGGCATTCCCAATCTGTGGGACGTGGTGGTGTTTCCGCTGGTTCTGGCGACCCTGTTCGCGGTGGCCTGGGGCACGCACCAGATGGTGGGGCCCTACCAGCTCGGCGAGGTCATCCCGATCTCCCTCGATCCGGGGCAGCTGCCGGGCTATGCCCTGCGCACCACCCTGCGCATGGTGGCGGCGATGGCGCTGTCCCTCGTGTTCACCTTCGTCTACGCGACCATCGCCGCCAAGTACCGGCGCGCGGAGATGATCATGATCCCCGCCCTGGACATCCTGCAGTCGGTGCCCATCCTGGGCTTCCTGTCGCTTACGGTGATGGGCTTCATCCAGCTGTTCCCGGGGAGCATGCTCGGGCCGGAGGCGGCGGCGATCTTCGCCATCTTCACCTCCCAGGCCTGGAACATGACCTTCAGCTTTTACCATTCCCTGCGCATGATCCCGAACGACCTGCGCTGGGCGGCGGACAGCTTCCAGCTCTCGGCCTGGCAGCGCTTCTGGAAGCTGGAGGTGCCGTTCGGCCTGCCCAATCTGGTGTGGAACGCCATGATGTCCATGTCCGGCGGCTGGTTCTTCGTGGTGGCGTCCGAGGCCATCAGCGTGTCGAACCAGACCATCCTGCTGCCGGGCATCGGCTCCTACATCTCGGTGGCCATCGCGCACAAGGACCTCGGCGCCATCGGCTATGCGATCCTCACCATGCTGATCGTGATCCTGCTCTACGACCAGTTGATCTTCCGGCCGCTGGTGGCCTGGTCGGAGAAGTTCAAGTTCGAGACCTCGGCCGCGCAGGAGGTGCCGAAATCGCTGGTGCTGGACCTGGTGCAGCGCTCGCGCTGGCTGCCGCAGCTGATGCTGGCGGTGCCGGCCCGGTTGTGGGAGTTCTCCTTGGGACTGTTCCGCCACCTGCCGGCGGTGCCCCTGTCGTCCCTGGCCTACCGCGTGCGGCGGCAGGAGCGCTGGATCAACCGCCTGGTGCTGCTCGCGCTCGGCGCCGGCGCAGTGGCCGCGTCGCTGGCCTTGGCGCGCTTCGTGCTCCACAACGTGGAGCTGCGGGAAGTGGGCTGGGTGATGGTGCTGGGGCTCATCACCGGCCTGCGGGTGTTCGTGCTGATTGCGCTCGCCACCCTGATCTGGGTGCCGGTGGGCGTCTGGATCGGTATGCGCCCGGCGCTGGCCGCCCGGGTGCAGCCCGTGGTGCTGTTCCTGTCGGCCTTCCCGGCCAACCTGCTGTTTCCGCTCGCCGTCGTGCTCATTGCGCGCCATCACCTGAATGCGGAAATCTGGCTGTCGCCGCTGATGATCCTGGGCACGCAGTGGTACATTCTGTTCAATGTGATCGCCGGCGCCATGGCCATTCCCAACGACCTGAAGGAGGCCGCGGCCAATCTCGGCCTGGCCAGGTGGCAGCGGTGGAAGCGCCTGATCCTGCCCGCCATCTTCCCGGCCTACATCACCGGCGGCTTGACCGCCTCCGGCGGCGCCTGGAACGCCAGCGTGGTGACCGAGGTCGTAAACTGGGGCGCGACCACGCTCACTGCCACCGGCATTGGCGCCTACATCGCCGAACAGACCACGGCTGGCGATCATGCGCGCATCGCCCTCGGCATCGCGGTGATGAGCCTGTACGTGGTGATCCTCAACCGCGCGCTGTGGGCGCGACTCTACCGCTTCGCCCAGGAACGGGTGGCCTTGGAATAGAAGAATGCAGACAGATGCCGCACTGATCGAGGTTCGCGCCGTGAGCAAGGCCTTCACCGCCGAAGGCCGGGAGAAGCTCCGGGTGCTGGAGAACATCAACCTCACCATCCAGGCCGGGGAGATCGTGGCCGTGCTCGGCAAGTCCGGCTGCGGCAAATCCACGCTGCTGCGCATCATCGGCGGCCTCGTGTCCGCGACGGAGGGCGAGGTGCGCTACCGCGGCGCGCCGGTGACCCATCCCATGCCCGGCATCAGCATGGTGTTCCAGAGCTTCGCCCTGTTTCCCTGGCTGACGGTGATGCAGAACGTCGAACTCGGGCTGGAGGCCCAGGGCGTCGCGCCGGACGAGCGCGAGCGGCGCGCGGGCGAGGTGATCGAGATGATCGGGCTGGGCGGCTTCGAATCGGCCTATCCCAAGGAACTGTCGGGCGGCATGCGCCAGCGCGTCGGCTTCGCCCGCGCGCTGGTGATGAACCCGGACGTGCTGCTGATGGACGAGGCATTCTCGGCCCTGGACGTGCCGACGGCGGAGACGCTGCGCGGCGACCTGCTCGACCTGTGGCTGGAACGGCAGATCCCGACCCGCGCCATCATGATGGTGTCCCACAACATCGAGGAAGCGCTATTGCTGGCCGACCGCATCGTCGTGCTCGACGCCAATCCGGGCCGGGTGAAGGCCGAGCTGCCGGTGGCCATGAAGCACCCGCGCGACCGGGATTCGCTGGCCTTTCGCCAGATGGTGGAGCGGGTGTACACCATCATGACCACGGCCATCGTGCCGGAGGCGGGCCGCTACGAACGCATCGGCATCGCCCACCGCCTGCCCAACGTCACCGCCGCGCAGATGACCGGCGTGGTGGACCAGATCGAGCAGCAGGGGGAGAACGGCCAGGCCGAACTGCCGGAACTGGCGGAGGCGCTGCATTTCGAGGTGGATGATCTGTTCCCCATCGTCGACGCCCTGGACCTGCTGGACCTGGCGCACGTGTCCGGCCGCACCATCGCGCTCACCCGCCACGGCCGCGCCTTCGCCGAGGCCGACATCCTGCGGCGCAAGGAGATTTTCGGGGAACATCTGCTGAAGCGCATCCCGCTGGCGGCGCACATCCGGCGCGTGCTGGACGATCGGCCGTCGCAACGTGCCCCCGAACAGCGCTTCCTGCGCGAGCTGGAGGATTACCTGAGCGAAGAGGAGGCGCAGCGCGTGCTGTCGGTGGTGATCGACTGGGGGCGCTACGCGGAATTGTTTGCGTACGATTACAATTCGGGTGTGTTGAGCGTCGAAGCAGAAGCGGAGGAAGCGCCGGAGTGAGCCTGCGCCAGGCCAGCCATTCCCTGTCCGTAGCCACTGCCGGCAAGGGGCTGTATGCCTTCACCGCGCCCGTGGTGGAATGGGTGCGGGCGAGCGGCATCGCTGGCGGGTTGCTGACGCTGTTCGTCCGGCACACGTCGGCGAGCCTGCTGATCCAGGAAAACTACGATCCGGACGTGCAGTCGGACCTGGAACGCTTCTTCGCGCGCCTGGTGCCGGACGGCGATCCGCTGTTCGAGCACGTGATGGAGGGGCCCGACGACATGCCGGCCCACGTCCGCGCGGCACTCACGCAGACCAGCCTGTCGATCCCGGTGGCGCAGGGCGCGCCGGCGCTGGGGACCTGGCAGGGCATCTATCTGTTCGAGCACCGTATTGCGCCCCAGCGCAGGCAGGTGGTGCTGCATCTGATCGGCGCATAGCCGGGAGGCAGACACGCATGAACGAAACCCTCAAATCCTTGCTGAGCCGGACGCCGGACAAGTATCCCCACGCCCTGGAGCGGGACTACCCGCGCATCGTCGAAAAGATCGTCGCGCTGTGGGGCAAGGACGAGTTCGACGATTATCTGTCCGGCCTCATGGTGGCCGACACCGAAACCCGCCAGGGCTTTCCGCCCGAGGTCGGGCGCGAGATCCTGCAGCTCAGCCTGGCGTACGAGAAGTGGAAGCAGGCCAAGGCGGAGGAGGACGACCCCTGGGCCAACGAAAAGAAGATGACGCGGGAGGAGTCGGAGATCTTCCTCCGGGATCTCCAGCAGCGCGGCCAGGACCTGACGCCGCAGTGGATGTTCAAGCTGGTGGAGCAGGGCGACACCGCGGCGGCGCTGAACTTCCTGCGCGCCGGCATGGACGTGGACATCCGCCGCATCGACGAATGGACGCCGCTGATGGTGGCCCTGTTCAACGGCCACGAGGATACCGCCCTGATGCTGCTGCAGAAGGGCGCCAACGTGCGCGCGCGGGCCAGGCGCGGCTACGAGCCGTTGCACTGGGCGGCGCTGAACGGCTACGAACGCGCGGTCGATTTCATTCTGCGCAAGGGCGGCAATCCCAACGCGACGACGGACTACGGCTTCACGCCCTTGCTGCAGGCGGCCACCCGCGGCCAGCTCAACATCGTGAAGATGCTGGTCGCCAGGGGCGCCGCGGTGAACATGGCCGAGCACGAAGGCTATACGCCGCTGCACAAGGCCTGCGCCAACGGCCATGTGGAAGTGGCGAAATACCTGCTGGAGCACGGCGCCGACCCCAGGGCCGAGGCGAACAATGGCGACACGCCGATCGCGCTGGCCATGAAGACCGGCAAGCAGGAACTGATGGGCCTGTTCCTGGGTTAGTGCATACCGTTGGAGGAGAACACGATGCATGTCACGCTGGTGCATGTCCATGTCAAGCCGGAGCGGGTGGCGGACTTCATCGCCGCGACGCGGGCGAATCATCTCGGCGCCGTGGCCGAGCCCGGCAACCTGCGCTTCGATGTCCTGCAGCAGTCAGACGACCCGACCCGGTTCGTCCTGTACGAGGTCTATGCGAGCGCCGAGGATGCCGCCGCCCACAAACAGACCGCGCATTATCTGACCTGGCGCGATGTGGTCAGCGACTGGATGGCCAGCCCGCGCCAGGGCGTTTCCCACGTCCTGCTGTATCCGGAGCATTTGTCGAAATGAACCTGGCCCCCTTTTCCATTTCCCGCCTGCCGAAGATCGAATTCGGCGCCGGCAGCAGCGCCAGGCTGCCGGCGCTGGCACGATCTTTCGGCACGCGCGCGCTGCTGGTCACGGGCGGCAAGTCCCTGCAGGCCTCCGGACACTGGGAAAATCTGCTCCGCGGGCTCAAGCAGCAAGGCATGAGCTGGGAGACGCTGCAGGTGACGCAGGAGCCCTCGCCCCAGCTGGTGGACGAGGCGGTCGCGCGCTTCAGGGGCGCGGACATCGAGGTGGTGCTGGGCATCGGCGGCGGCAGCGTGCTGGACGCGGCCAAGGCCATCGCCGGCCTGCTTCGGCCCGGCAACTCGGTGCTGGATCACCTGGAAGGGGTGGGTCCCGAGTTGCCCTACACCGGGCCGGCGACGCCTTTCATCGCCGTGCCGACCACCGCCGGCACCGGTTCTGAGGCGACCAAGAACGCAGTGCTGTCGGTGCACGGCCGGGACGGCTTCAAGAAGTCCTTCCGCGACGAGCAACTGGTGCCGAGCTATGCGGTGGTCGATCCTGACCTGCTGGCGAGCTGCCCGCCGCAGCTGATCGCCGCCAACGGCATGGATGCCCTGACCCAGCTGCTGGAATCCCTGGTATCGACCCGCGCCAACCCCTTCACCGATGCGCTGGCCCTGAGCGGGCTTGCCGCCGCGCGCGACGGCTTGCTGCAGTGGTATGAACAGGGACCCCGGGCGGCCGAGGGACGGGCGAAGATGGCCTACGCCGCGCTGCTGTCGGGCATTACCCTGGCCCAGGTCGGCCTCGGCTCGGTGCACGGCCTGGCCTCGCCGCTGGGGGCGTTCTTCCCGATTCCCCACGGCGTCGTGTGCGGCACCCTGGTGGCCGAAGCCACGCGCATGAACATCGACGTCATGGAGCAGCGCGATCCGGACAATCCGGCGCTCAGCAAGTACGCCCAGGCGGGGCGCCTGTTCCGCAACCGCACTCACCTCGAGCCCGTGGGCGCGCGGGTGTTTCTGGTGCACACCCTCACCGAGCTGACGAAGCAGCTCGACCTGCCGCGCCTGTCCGCCTATGGCGTGGGCGAAGCGGACCTGGATCACATCGTGGCCAACTGCCGCGGCTCGAGCATGAAGGCCAACCCCATCGTGCTCAGCGACGAGGAAGTGAAGGCGCTGCTGCGCAAGCGGCTGTAGGCGGGCGCCCCCCTGGCGCCCGATCGCGCATGATCGGCCGACATCCCTGTCGCCGCTTCGACGATGGCCGGCGGCATCTGCCCCTCGCTGCCCTCCCTTCCCGCCACAGGGAGCGAATAATCAATACCTTAGCGAGGTTGACCGCGCTGGCACGCGGGTTGCTCTAGGTAGGGCAGGCCGGCGGCACGCCGTGAGAACGACGCCGGCGGAGACCGAAGAGGAGGGCAAGATGGCGGACACGAACAACGGATACCGCATCGACGTGGCGGTGGATGAAGCGGGCAACGACGACCGCGTGCGGGTGGCCTTCGGCGACGGGGCGGAGCAGGTGCTCTATCTCACCCCGCAGCAGGCGCGTGCCTTCGCATCGGAGCTGATCCAGACCGTATACAAGGCGGAAGTGAAAACGAGCCTGCAGCGCACCAAGCGGCAGGTCAGCCCCGCAGCCGAGCGCGTGGTGCAGGGCAGCTTCCCCGGCCCCCGGATTGCCGGCGCGTGACCAGGGCAATGGGCGGACAACAATAAGAAACTGTGTTTCTCCCCGACATGAGCGGCCTCCGGGCCGCTTTTTTTTGGTGCGGGCGCGGAGCGACTAGATTTCACGGCGGCCTGGTCCGATCGGACTAGCACCTTGCCGCCGCTTCGGGGCATAATGCAGCCCGTTCCGTATTCCTGCGCCGCCCCCCACCGAGAATGGCCGAAAAGCTCGCGATCATGCTGCTGCACACCGACCCGGAAGCCCCGCATCTGTGCGGGACGCCGTTCTTCCAGGCGGCGACCGCGGCGGCCATGGGGTTCGAGGTGGAGATCTTTTTCGCGAGCCGCGCGACGCGGCTGGTGGTGGCCGGCGTGGCGGACCGCATCTATCCCTCGGACAACCGAGCCAAATCCGTGTACGGCTTCATGAAGGACGCGGCCGAGCTGGGCGTCAAGTTCTATATCTGCAACGGGGCGCTGCAGGCCTACGGCATCAGCGCCGAGCAGATGATTCCGGAGGTGACGGGGCTGGCCGGCGGAACCACCTTCATCTCCCGGGTGATGGACGACGAGTGGCGAACGATCACCTATTAGCCACGCGCTAGACGGCGGCGCGGCTGCCCGCGCCGGAAGCCTCCTCTCCCAGATCCACCTGGTTCACCTGGGCCCAGACGCGGATGAAGGCGGGCTCCAGTTCCTCCAGATGCTCCCGCACCTTGCCCCACTCGGCCTGCTTGGCCGCCGCTTCGATTTGCTTGGCCAGGGCCTGCATTTCCCGTGCGCCGACGTAGGCCGAGGCACCCTTGATCTCATGGGCCTTGGCCGCGCAGGCGCGGCGGTCTTCGCGGGCGCAGGCGGCGGACAGTTCCTCGATCAGGGTCTGGGTGGTGGAAAGGTACAGCGTCAGGAGTTCCTGCTCGGCGCGGCGATCGTTTTTCATCATGGCCTGCACCTTGTGCAGGTCGATCGGGCTGGAGCCGGAAGTCGCGGCCGCGGGTTCCGCTTCCGCGCCCGATTCGGGCTGCAGCCAGCCGGGCACCCAGGTGCGCAGCGCGCGCTCCAGCTGCTCCAGCTTCACCGGCTTCACCAGATAGTCGTCCATGCCCACGGCGATGCAGCTCTCGCGCGCGTCGCTGCGCGCGTCGGCGGACATCGCGACGATGGGCGTGCGCCGCGGCTGGGGCGAGGTGAGCTCGCGGTGGCGGATCTCCAGGCTCGCCTCCAGGCCATCCATCTCCGGCATCTGGCAGTCCATGAGGAGCAGGTCGTAGGGGATGCGCGCCATGGCTTCCACGGCTTCCGCACCGTTGGCGACGACGTCGGCGCGGATGCCCAGCTTGCGCAGCATGTAGGTGACCACCTTCTGGTTCACCGCATTGTCCTCCGCCACCAGCACGCGCACGGGCGCGGGCCCGCGCGCCGGCTCGGTGCGCGCCTCGCCGGGGGCGACCAGGGCGATGCCGAACATTTCCGCCAGCGCCGCATACAAGCGGCCGGTCTTGACCGGCTTGGGCAGATGGGTGCGCGTGCCGGCCGCCAGCCATTGTTTCAGATCGGCCCGCGGCACGATGCCGGTGAGCAGGATCTGCCGCGTGCCGGCCAGCGCCGGATCCTGGTCGATGGCGCGCAGCAGTTCGGTGCCGCCTTCCTCCGTCAGCCGCGAATCGATGAGCGCGATGCGGAACGGGTGGCCGTCCTGGGCGGCGGCGGTCAGCTTGGCGAAGGCCTGCATGCTGCTCGCCGCCGAGTCCACGCGCATGTGCCAGTGCGCGAGCTGCCGCGCCAGGGTCTCGCGCAGCCGGGCATTGGGGACGGCCACCAGCACGCCCACGTCACGGAACATGTCGGCGTACTCGGGCACGCTGGCCGCGCGCGGCTGGGTCTTGACCTTGGCCGTGAACCAGAAGGTGCTGCCGGCGCCGGGCGTGCTTTCGGCGCCGATGGCGCCGCCCATCATTTCCGCCAGCTGCTTGGAGATGGCGAGGCCGAGGCCGGTGCCGCCGTAGCGCCGGGTGGTCGAGCCGTCCGCCTGGCTGAAGGCCTGGAACAAACGCTTCATCCCATCCGGGCTGATGCCGATGCCAGTGTCGCTGACGGCTACGTGAAGCACCGCCGTGTCCATGCCGATGTCCGTCACGCTCGCGCGGATGACCACTTCGCCGCGCTGCGTGAACTTGATGGCGTTGTCGGTGAGGTTGATGAGGATCTGCCGCACGCGGCCGGGGTCGCCCAGCACTTCCGGCGGCAGGTCGGGCGGAATGTCGCACACCAGCTCCAGCCCTTTGCTCTGGGCCCGCTCGCCGAGCAGCTCGGCCACCTCCTCGATGGTCTCGCGCAGGTCGAAGGCGACGATCTCGAGCTCCATCTTGCCGGCTTCGATTTTCGCGAAGTCGAGAATGTCGTTGATGATGGTGAGCAGGGATTCGGCCGATACCCGCACCGTCTCGGCGCAGTCGCGCTGCTCCGGGGTCAGGCGCGAATCCAGCAGCAGCCCGACCATGCCGATGATGCCGTTGAGCGGCGTGCGGATTTCGTGGCTGACATTGGCGACGAACTGCGACTTCACCCGCGACGCCTCGAGCGCCGCATCGTAGGCCGCCTTGAAGCGCTCCTCGTTCTGCTTGCGCTCGGTGATGTCGCGCATGATGGCCTGCACCACGACGCGGTTGTCCAGCGTCATCGAGTGCAGGGCGATTTCGAGCTGCAGCGGCGAGCCGTCGGCACGCTTGCCCATCCATTCGAAATGGCAATGGCCTTGCTCCATCGCCTTCTGGATCTGGCGTTGCCCGAATTCGCCCGACGGAGTGCCGTCGGGCTGTGTGGGCGGGCCAAGATCCTGCGGCGTGGTGCGGCAGAACTGCTCCACCGTGGCGAAACCGAACATGTCGAGCGCGGCCTGGTTGCAGTCAATGAAGCCGCCGTCGGCCACCAGCACGATGCCGTCGGAGTTGGTGGTGAACAGGGTCTTGTACTTGATCTGCTCGCGCTCGATCTGCTGCGTCTGCTGGCTGGCGCGCCGGATCACCAGGAAGGCCACGCCGGCGCCAAGCAGCACGAGGCTCGCGCCCAGGCCCATCATCAGCCACTCAGTCTTGTCGTAGGCGTCGGCGGCCTCGCGTGCCGCCTTCTTGCTCGCGGTGCGCTGCAGGTTCACCAGCCCTTCGAGCTCGTCCACGAGCTTCTGCTGGGATGGAATCGCATCGTCGTGGAGGATCTGCAAGGCCGCCTCGGTGCGCTCGTCCATGGCCAGCTCGATGCCCCGCACCACCTTGGGCTGGGCGACGGACGCCAGCTGGCGCACCCGGTCGAGGATCGCCTTCTCCTCCTGGGTGGAGGCCATGCGGTCGAGCTTCTGGCGGGCATTGGTGAACGTGGTGCCGTAGGCGTAGAAGCGCTGAAGCTCCTCGTCCCGCTCGAACGGATCCCTGGCGATGAGGATGCTGTGCATGCTGATGATGCGCTGGCGCAGGGCATCGCGCATGGTGCTGGCGAGCTCGACCTTGGCGTTGTTCTCGTTGACGATGTGCTCGAGCCGGCCGTTGATCGCCGCCATCTCGCGCAGGCCGACGGCCGCGAGCGAAATCATGAGCACCAGCACCAGGGCGAAGCCGCCGCCAACGCTCAGGGCCATGTTCTTGGAAAACATCGGTCGCCGCTTTTCCGCGGTCAGTGCCGCAGTGATTGGAGTCAAGCGGGATTATAAGCGCTTGAAGGCCACCACGTGGTCCACGTCGAGGCGGATGCCGATGTGCTCGCCCAGGGCGTGGTTGTGGTGGCTGGGGACCAGGGACAAGGCCGTCCCGCCGCTGGGCAGGCGCAGGGTGTAGAGAATGCTGGCGCCGCGGAAGGCCTTGTGGGTGACCTCCGCCTGCAGCGCGGCGGCGTCGTCGTGGACGATGTCGTCGGGCCGGATCAGCACGTCCACGGGACAGCCCCTGCCGCATTCGCTGGGAAAGGCGCCGTCGAGGATGCCAAGCTCGATCTCGATCTGGTGCGCGTTGAGCACGGTTCCCGGCAGCAGGACACCCTGGCCGATGAAGTCGGCGACGAAGCGGGCCGCCGGCTCGTGGTAGAGCCGGTAGGCGCTGTCCCACTGGGCAATGCGCCCCTGGTGCATGACGCCGATCTCGTCCGCCATGGCGAACGCCTCGTGCTGGTCGTGGGTCACCAGGATCGCCGTGGTGCCTTCATGCTTGATGATCTGGCGCAGTTCCTGGCCAAGGCGCTCGCGCAGCTCGACGTCCAGGTTGGAGAACGG
>CAYUJV010000068.1:0-14833 GCA_964445085.1 uncultured Burkholderiales bacterium | reverse complement strand
CGACCCCCGCGCCCGCGGCCAAGCCGCAGCCGGAATAGCTGCCGCAGGCGGCCAAGCCGGAGCCGTCCCTGGCGGACCTCACCCAGGCCGCGACGAACGTGGTGGAAGCCTGGGCCAAGGCGTGGTCGGCGCAGAACGTGAATGAATACCTGGCCTTCTACGCCCGCGACTTCAGGACGCCGAAGGGCGAGTCGCGCAGCCAGTGGGAAAAGGCCCGGCGCGAGCGGCTGACGGCGCCGAAGCACATCCAGGTGCAAGTCTCGGCCCTGCAGGTGAAACCCATCGACGATACCCACGTCTCCGTCACCTTCCGCCAGCACTACAAGGCGGACACCCTGAACACGGCAACCACCAAGACGCTCGTCCTGGTCAAGAGCGGAGAAAAATGGCTGATCCAGCAGGAACGCATCGGCTCCTAGGCGTGGTGCGCGCCAGGGAATGGGCCGGCCGTGCCCTGCGGCCGGCCGTCCTGGCGGTGGCCCACCATCGGGGCAAGCTGCTGGTGCTTTTCACCTGGCTTCTGCTGCTGCCGTTGGTCGAGCCGCCGGCCACGGCCATGGGCAGCCGGCCGCGCGCCGCTCCCGCCAGCAGCGCCCATGCGATCAGCAGCCCGGAAGCGATGCTGGTGCAAAGCCTGATGGACATCCAGGCCAATCGTCTCGATTCCGCCCTGCGCCACATCGATGCCCTGCTCCAGGTGCGGCCCAATTTCCGCCTCGCGCACCTGATCAGGGGTGACCTGCTCATGGCCCGCGCCCGTCCGATTCACACCCTGGGCGACGCGGCCGAGGTGCCGAACCCGCGCGCGGCGGATTTCCGCGACGAGGCCCGCGCCCGTCTGCAGCGCTACCTGGACCCGGCGCCCCATGACCTGATTCCCGAATATCTGCTGCAGTTCGACAGCCAGCAGCCCTACGCGGTCGTGGTCGACACCAGCCGCTCCCGTCTCTACCTCTACCGCAACGACCACGGCGAGCCGCGCTATGTCACCGACTACTACATCACCGTCGGCAAGAACGGCGCCGAGAAGAACCGCGAGGGCGACCAGCGCACGCCGCTCGGCGTGTATTTCGTGGTGAAGGAGTTGCCGAGCGCCAAGCTGCCGGACTTCTATGGCTCCGGCGCCTTCCCCATCAGCTACCCCAACGAGTGGGACAGGCGCCTCGGCAAGAACGGCTCCGGCATCTGGCTGCATGGCGTGCCGAGCGACACCTACAGCCGGCCGCCACGCGCCAGCAGCGGCTGCGTCGTGCTCAGCAACGAGGACATCAACGACATCCGGCGCTATCTGAGCGTCGGCCACACGCCGGTGATCATCAGCGGCGGTATTTCCTGGGTCGACCGCAAGGTCTGGCGCAGCCAGCGCGACGGCTTCGAGCGCGTGCTGGAAAGCTGGCGGCGGGACTGGGAAAGCCTGGACGTGAACCGCTACCTGTCCCACTACTCGCCGGCCTTCGCCAACGGGCAGCAGGATTACGCGGCATGGGCCGCGCAGAAGCGCCAGGTCAGCGCGGGCAAGACCGCGGTCCAGGTCGGCTTGTCCAACGTGAGCATCTTCCGCTATCCCGGCAATGAGGAGCTGATGGTGGTCACCTTCGACCAGGATTACCGCAGCAACAATCTGCACAATGTCATGCGCAAGCGCCAGTACTGGCGGCAGGAGCAGGGGATCTGGAAGATCGTGTACGAGGGCGCCGTCACGTCGGCCGTCCCCGCCGCGCCTGAATATACTGTAATGGCCAAAAAGAAGCGGCTGGGCTAAAAAGTCCTGGTCGCAATCGTCACGGAGGCCGCTATGAAACGCACCCTTGCCAGTCTCGCTCTTTGCTTCGCCGCCATGCTCCCCGCCCATGCCGCCAACCCGCGGGTGGAGATGGACACCAACTTCGGCAACGTCGTGTTCGAGCTCTATCCGGACAAGGCGCCGACGACGGTGGCGAATTTCCTGCACTATGTGCAGAACGGCTTTTACGAGGGAACGGTGTTTCACCGGGTGGTGAACCGCTTCATCGTCCAGGGCGGCGCCTACACCCAGGACATGACTGCCAAGCCGACGCTGAGCCCGATCCCGAGCGAAGCCAAGAACGGGCTGCTGAACGAGCCCGGTACGCTGGCCATGGCGCGCGGCCATGACGTCGACTCCGCCACCTCCCAGTTCTTCATCAATCTCGACAGCAACAAGTTCCTCAACCACTACAAGGACGACCCGGACTATTACGGCTACTGCGTGTTCGGCAAAGTGGTCAAGGGCATGGACGTGCTGAAGAAAATCGCCGAAGTCCCCACCGGCGCCGTGGGCCCGCTGAAGGAAGACGCGCCCCTGACGCCGGTCGTGATCCAGAAGGTGGCGCTGCTGCCGCCGGAACAGGCCCCCACCCCAAAACTGAAACCCAAAGGAAAATCGAATGGTAAGACTAAAGACAAACCTCGGCAGCATCTCGCTGGAACTTGATGCCGAGAAGGCGCCGATCACGACGGCCAATTTTCTCGAGTACGTGAAGAGCGGCCACTACAACGGCACCATCTTCCACCGCGTGATCGACGGCTTCATGATCCAGGGCGGCGGCTTCGAGCCCGGCATGAGCCAGAAGCCGACCCGCGCGCCCATCAAGAACGAGGCCGACAACGGCCTCAAGAACGAGGCCTACACCATCGCCATGGCGCGCACGCCGGATCCCCATTCCGCCTCGGCACAATTCTTCATCAACGTCGCCAAAAACGATTTCCTCAACTTCAGCTCCCCCACCCCGCAGGGCTGGGGCTACTGCGTCTTCGGCAAGGTGGTGGAAGGCCAGGACGTGGTGGACAAGATCAAGAAGGTTCGCACCGGCAGCCGCGCCGGCCATCAGGACGTGCCGGTCGAGGACGTCGTCATCGAGAGCGCGGAAGTCGTCTGACCGTTCGGAGTGAGGTGTGAGCGGCGCCGCCCACCTCACTCCACCGCGCCATGCCCCACAGCCTGTTCATCGCCGATCTCCACCTCTGCTCCACCCGTCCGGAGATCACGCGCCTGTTCGAGCGCTTCCTGGCCGAGATCGCACCCCAGGCCGAAGCGCTGCACATCCTGGGCGACCTGTTCGAATACTGGGCGGGCGACGACGACCTCGCCGACCCGTTCAACGCCCGCGTCGTCCAGTTGCTGCGCACCGTCGCCGACCGCGGCACGCGCATGCACGTCATGCACGGCAACCGGGATTTCCTCCTCGGCGACCTGTTCCTGCGGGATGCCGGGGCCAGCCTGCTGCCCGACCCGACGCTCATCGACCTGTACGGGACGCCCACCCTGCTGATGCATGGCGACACCCTGTGCACGGACGATCATGACTACCAGCGCTTCCGCGCCATGGTGCGCGAGCCGCAGTGGCAGGCGGCATTCCTGGCCAAGCCGCTCGCCGAACGCAAGGCGCAGATCGAGGAACTGCGGCGGCGCAGCGAAACCGAGAAGTCCCTCAAGGCCGCCGACATCATGGATGTGAACCCGCAGGCGGTGGCCGCGGAACTGCGCGCCCACCACTACCCGCGGCTCATCCATGGCCACACCCACCGCCCGGCACGACACGAGCACCACATCGATGGTATGCTCTGCGAGCGCTGGGTATTGCCCGACTGGTACGACAGCGGCGGCTACCTGCGCTGCGATGCCGGGGGCTGTCGCGCGTTATCGATTCCCGGCTAGCGCCGGCGCCGCCGGCAGCGCGGCGACCCGGGCTTCCGACGAGGCAATCCATGATCCTGATCCTGACTCCGAACGTCGACCTGCACGACGCGCCGTATCGGCAACTGCTCGACTATGTCGACCGCCTGCCGAACGTCCAGTATCGCGTCCACCACGAACAGGGCGCGCAACAGCGGCTGACCGAGATTTACCTGATCGGCGACACGGCCGCGCTGTCCCTCGACTACATGAGGAGCCTGCCCTGCGTCGAGCGCGTGGTGCGCGTGTCGGAGGAGTATCGGGTGCTCGGGCGGCACAAGGACGACAACCGCCCCACCCACTTCGAATACAACGGCGTGCGCTTCGGGCAGGACACCCTCAACGTGTTCGCCGGCCTGTGCGCCGTCGACACGCCCGAGCACGTGGAGATGATGCTCAAGGCCTTGCAGGCCCAGGGCCAGGTGTGCACGCGCATGGGCGCCTATAAGCCCCGCACCAGCCCCTACTCGTTCCAGGGCCACGGCAAGAACTGTCTGCCCTATGTATTCGAGCTGGCCGGGAAGTACGGCATCAAGGTCATCGCGATGGAGGTCACCCACGAGTCCCACGTGGACGAGATCCGCGAGGCCTTGCATCAGACGGGCAACCCCACCGGGGTGATGCTGCAGATCGGCACGCGCAACACGCAGAATTTCGAGTTGCTGAAGATCGTCGGCCGCCAGCAGGAATTCCCGGTGCTGCTCAAGCGCGGCTTCGGCATCACCCTGGATGAATCGCTCAACGCCGCCGAATACCTGGCCTCCGAAGGCAACCGCAAGGTGGTGTTCGGCCTGCGCGGCATGAAGACCAACATGGGCGACCCGCACCGCAACTTCGTCGACTTCGCCCACGTGCCGGTGGTGCGGCGGCTCACGCGCATGCCCGTCTGCATCGATCCGTCGCATTCGGTCGGCTCGCGCGGGGCGGACCCGGACGGCATCCTCGACATCCAGCACGTGGTCGCCCAGGGCGTCATCGCCGGCGCGAACATGATCCTGGTGGATTTCCACCCGGTGCCCGCCAAGGCCCTGGTGGACGGCCCGCAGGCGCTGACGCTGGACGAGCTGCCCCGTTTCCTGGAAGACGTCGCCATTGCCCGCGACGCCTACGAAAAGCGCAAGGCCCTGGCCGCGCGCCGCTGAAGCATCCCGAAGGACCCATGCCCAAGAAAACCGCCTCCGCCCTCCCGCTGTTGTCCAAGCGCACCCTGTCCTTGGCCGCCGCCAAGAAAGTGGCCGCCGCCGCCGAGTCCTTCGCCCGCAGGAAGGGCTGGAACGTGGTCATCGCCGTGGTCGACGACGGTGGCCATCTGATCTGTCTGTCGCGCATGGACGGTACCCAGATCGGCAGCATCGAAGTCGCCCAGGCCAAGGCCCTCAGCGCCCTCGCCTTCAAGCGCCCGACCAAGGCCTGGAGTGAGGTACTGGCCGGCGGCCGCCACGCCGTGCTGGGGCTGCCCGGGGTCACCCCGGTCGAAGGCGGCCTGCCGCTCCTGGCCGGCAAGGAGATCGTCGGCGCCATCGGTGTCAGCGGCGTCACCTCCGAGCAGGACGGGCTGATCGCCCAGGCAGGCGTGGCCATCCTCGCAAGCATCTGAAAAACTGGGCTAAGTTTAGCCCCGGCGTGGCCTCGGTCGGCGCCGCCGCGCCCACCCTGGCGCGAGTTGACTCCCGACCTCGCACACCGCCACCGCGTGTGCTATGTTGAAAATCCTTTTCCGCACGAGACAGCAACCCGTGCGGCTCACCGGCCTCGCGGCCATGTGAACCACTCTTCCCTAGAGGAGAAGGCAGAGGAGAAGGCACATGATCGACACCCCTTTGTTTCTTGCGATTGCCGTCGGCAGTCTTGCCGGCATGCTCTATGGCCAACGGCTGTCAGAGCGGCTGCTTGGGCGCGTGGTCGCGCGCAGCGACCGCCAACGGCGCGAACTGCGCTGCATGTTTTGCTGCGGTCGCCTCGGCGGCCTGCTGACGGCGCTGCCGACTTTCGTTCTCGCGTTCTTCCTGCCGCAGCACCTCGCCGTCCTTCCCGCGGGACTGGCGCATTTGCCTGCGGTCGGCGCCATCGGCCTGTTGACGGCGGCATTGCTGACGGCCGCCCTCGTCGTCGGCGCGGGCTTGGGCGCCGCGGCCGGAAAAGCCATCGCCAGTTTCAGCCGCGACGCGCACCCCGCCAACCATCCTGCCTGAACCGCCCCACGCAGCGGTTTATCCTGGCGCCCCGGAACCGGTCCGCTAGCGGCCCAGGATCACGCCAGCCCCGCCCGCCCGCGGCAGCACCTGGCCGATGACGTCGGCCGCGAGCGTGCCGGCTTTCCGCAACTGGGCGAGCACCAGTTCCACCGCATCGGCCGCCACCGCCAGCAACAGCCCGCCGGAAATCTGCGGATCGGCGAAAATCAGCTGGTGATCCGGACTCAGGCCGGGATCGAAGCGGATTTCCGCGCCATAGGCCGCCAGATTGCGCTGGGCATCGCGCGGGACAATGCCCTCCGCCGCCAGGTTCCAGGCCTCCTCCATCACCGGCACCCGCGCCACGTCGACGAACACGGACACGTCGCCTGCGCGCGCCATTTCCAGGGCGAGTCCGGCCAGTCCGGACGCGCCGACCATGCCCAGCGCGTGAACCCCCGGGTGGGCGCCCAGCGCGCTGCCCGGCGTGTTCAGGACGGACATGACGTGAACCAGCCTTTGGCAGGCCGCCGGCGCCAGCCGCTGCATGCCCGCGGCAGCATGCAGAATGCCCACTCCGAGCGGCTTGGTCAGGACGAGGCGGTCCCCTGCTCGCGGCTGGCGTGCCGGCAGGGCCGTGGGCGCAAGGCCCGCCACGCTCAGGCCAAAGATCGGGACGTCATGGGCGATGCCGTGCCCGCCGCCGAGGACAATGCCGGCCTCGGCGCATGCCTCCGCACCCCCGCCCAGGATGTCCTGCATCACGTGCAGGGGCAGGGCATTGACCGGGAGCGCGATGATCGGGACGGCGAGTAGCGGCGTGCCGCCCGCAGCGTAGATGGCGCCCAGTGCGCTCGCCGCCGCGATGCGGCCGTAGGCACGGGGCTCGTCCACGATGGGCGTGAAGAATTCGTTTGCGACGAGGATGGCCTGCGCGTCGTTCAGCCGCGCGGCCGCAACCGAATCGGCAGCGGCCGGCGGCATTGGGGAGCGGAATGGCGCCGCGACGGATGACAGCGGGGCAAGGATCTCGGCCAATGCCACGGGGTCGATACGGCAGCTGCCGGCTGCGCGCGCGTACTGGGTGAGGCGGACGGGTTCCATGCGCTGTGCCTTTCACCTTGCGACGTTGGCCGCGACACGCCAGACATAGCGGCGCGCGCAGCATGCGACTTGAGCATGTCGGCTAAAGATTGCGGCTGCAACGCCGCTATGCAGCTTAGCGTGGCCGGGCGCACCCGGAGCGAAAAAGGATCGGCATGGAACCCGTCATCACCCACAAGCAGGAGCGCGAACTCGATGCGCGCGTGGCCGAGAAGGTCATGAGCGAAAAAGTGGTCTGGGTCGAGCACAAGCCCTTCGTGGCGAGCGGCAGGAACGGCGAAGGACGCGCGGAAGCCAGCGTCCCGCACTACAGCACGAATCTGGGCGCCGCGATGACCGTGGCGCTCCAGCTGCGCCGCCTCGGCTTCATCATCGACATCCTGATGGACGAACGCGGGACCACCCTCACCGTCGTCAGCGCCCAGGGCGACGAAGTCTGCCGCTTCGAGAACATCATCTCCCGCTTCGCCCAGTACATGTGCCACGCGGCACTGCTCGCCGTCGGCCACAGCGGCCGCAAGGGCGAGGATCGCAAAGTGCTGCGTCGCAGCTGATCCGCCCCGCGCCCGGCGCGTCAGCGTCGCGGCCTTGCCTCGAACAGCCGGATCGCCTGAATCAGCTCGCCATAGGGCAAGGCCTCGAGGCTGCCATATCGCGTGAGCGCGGCACTCAGGCTGCCTGCCACGTTGGCGACCGCCGTCACTCCGCCCTCCTGGAGCGTCTGCTCCAAACCCAGGAGCCCGCCGCACTGGAGCTTCAACTCCTTGGCGTGGGGCAGCGGATCGTCCGGATGGGCCAGCTTCAGTGCGAACGCCGCAGCGTGCTTGAGCCGGCTCTTGAACGCGCCGCAGAGATCATGAGCGGCTTTGTCGCGGCAGCCCACGGCCTCGCGCTCGGCGATGTTGCGCCGGATGCCCTGTTCGCAGCCCAGGCAGCGCCGCAGCATGCCGCGCTCGAACACGCATTGCAGCGGGTTCACCTCGGAGTAGGTCTGCTTGTAGGCGTTCTCGTCGTACACGCGAGACTCCTGGCCCGCCTCAATAGTCGTCGCCGACCTTGGGCGGCGCTTCGCGCACCTGCGACAGCACGTCTTCCGCCATCAATTCGTTCTCGGCATGAATCACCTTGATGATCTGCCCCTCGGACAGGTTCTGCGCCGCGCGCTGCTCCTTGGCATAGGCGCTGGCGTCCTTGAACACGTCGAATGCCTGCAGTTTCTCCAGGCGCCGGACCGGGAAATTATCGATCTTGTACACGAAATACGGCATTGCTGCTCTCCGTTCAGTTGGTTGGTTCGGCTTCGCCCTGCGCAATGCGCCGCTCGACATAGCGCGACACCCCCTCCTCCACCGTGAGGAAGGGCGCGTCGTAGCCGACGTTGCGCAGGCTGGTCACGTCCGCCTCGGTGAAGCTCTGGTACTTGCCCTTGAGCGCCTCCGGGAACGCGATGTATTCGATGATGCCCTGCGCATGCAGTTCCGCCA
This sequence comes from uncultured Burkholderiales bacterium, assembly GCA_964445085.1. Classification (GTDB taxonomy): domain Bacteria; phylum Pseudomonadota; class Gammaproteobacteria; order Burkholderiales; family Thiobacteraceae; genus Thiobacter. Next base: position 6,377 of record CAYUJV010000068.1, on the reverse strand, counting down.
GCGTCAGCGCGGCTTCGCCCTTCGCGCGGCGGCAGGCATTGATGGTGGCGACCGCCACGTCGTTGAAGGTCTGCGAGCGGCCGGTGCCGACGTTGAAGATACCCGAGTATTCCGGATGGTCGAGGAAATACATGTTGACCCGCACCACGTCCTCCACCGAGATGAAGTCACGCCGCTGCTCGCCGTTGCCGTAGCCGGCGCAGCCCTCGAACAGCTTGACCTTGCCGTGCGCGAGGTACTGGTTGAAGAAGTGGAAGGCGACCGAGGCCATGCGCCCCTTGTGCTGCTCGCGCGGGCCGTAGACATTGAAGTAGCGGAAGCCGACGACCTGGCTGGTCAGGCTGTTCCAGTTGCGGCGCAGGTACTGGTCGAACAGGAATTTGGAATAGCCGTAGACGTTGAGCGGCGACTCGTGCTGCCGCTCCTCCCGGAACACCAGCCCGCCGCCGTACACGCTCGCGCTCGACGCATAGAGCAGCGGGATGTCCTCCGCCTGGCAGTGCTCGAACAGGGTCACCGTGTAGCGGTAGTTGTTGTCCATCATGTAGCGGCCATCGGTCTCCATGGTGTCGGAGCAGGCGCCCTCGTGGAACACCGCCGCGACCTCGCCTTCCCAGCTGCCGTCGAGCAGCAGGTCGAGAAAATCCTGCTTGTCGATGTAGTCCGCGATCTCGCAGTCCACGAGGTTGCGGAACTTGTCCGCCTTGGACAGGTTGTCGACGCAGATGATGTTGGTCTCGCCGCGCTCGTTCAGCGCCTTGACGATGTTGGCGCCGATGAAGCCCGCGGCGCCGGTGACGATGTAGTACATACAAGCTCCTTGTCCGGGGCTGGCAGCCGGGGGCTAAAACCCCGCGCCCATTCCAGCCGCAAGTCCCTAATTCCTAGTCCCCAAACAGCTCTTCCCGATGCACGACGGCCGTGCCCAGCTTGCCGACGACGATGCCAGCCGCGCGGTTCGCCATGCGCACCGCCTCGTCCATCTCCGCGCCGCAGGCCAGCATCAGCGCCAGGGTCGCGATGACGGTGTCGCCGGCACCGGACACGTCGTACACCTCGCGCGCCTGGGTGGGTTCATGCAGGCGCTGGCCGGCGCGATAGAGCGTCATGCCCTCCTCGCTGCGGGTCACCAGCAATGCCTCCAGCTCCAGGCGCTCACGCAGGGCCTGCGCCTTGCGCTCCAGCTCTTCCTCGCTCTTCCAGCCTCCGGCCACTTCGCGGAATTCCGCGCGATTGGGCGTCAACAGCGTCGCGCCGCGGTAGCGCTCGTAGTCGTCGCCCTTGGGATCGACCAGAACGGGTTTCCCGGCCGCGCGCGCCAGCGCGATCATGCGCTCGATGTGCATCAGCCCGCCCTTGCCGTAATCCGAGAGCACCACCACGTCGCACTGCGGCAGCAGACGTTCGTAGTCCGCCAGCTTGGCCGCGAGAATCTCGTGGCTGGGCGCCGTCTCGAAATCGATGCGCAGCAGCTGCTGCTGGCGCCCGACGACGCGCAGCTTGATGATGGTGGAAATGGTCGGGTCGGTATGCAGGTAGGCCTGGACGTTTTCGGCTTCGACCAGCTTCTTGAGCGTCGCTCCCGCCTCGTCTGCGCCGATCACCGACAGCAGGAGCGCGTTGCCGGAAAGCGCCGAAATGTTGCGCGCGACGTTCGCGGCCCCGCCCGGCCGGTCCTCGGTGGTGGTGACGCGCACCACCGGCACCGGCGCCTCGGGCGAGATGCGGCGCACGTCGCCGAACCAGTAGCGGTCGAGCATCACGTCGCCGACGACGAGCACTCTTGCCTTGTTCAAGTCATGCATCATGATTCCAGAATTTCAGTTTTCACCACGGGGGACACGGAGCAAAGCCCAGAACGAAACTCCGCGCCCTCCGCGTAGCCCGTGGTTCAGCTTTTACTGCCGCCCGATCGGGAAATACTCCAGGCCGGCCTCGCGCACCACCTTCGGTTCGTACAGGTTGCGGCCATCGAAGATGATCGGGTTCTTGAGCCTGGCCTTGATCTCAACGAAATCGGGGCTGCGGAACACCTTCCATTCGGTGACGATCAGCAGGGCATCGGCGCCGTCGAGGCAGCTCATCGGCGTGTCGGCATACTCCAGGCGCGGCTCGGCGCCGTAGATGCGCTGCGTCTCGTGCATCGCCACCGGGTCGTAGGCCCTGACCGTCGCGCCCTGCTTCCACAGGCCCTCCAGAATCACGCGGCTCGGCGCCTCGCGCATGTCGTCGGTGTTGGGCTTGAAGGCGAGGCCCCACATCGCGAACTTCCTGCCGGCGAGCTTGCCGCCGAAACGCTGCTGCAGCTTTTCGATCAGCACCTGCTTCTGACGCTCGTTGGCCTCCTCCACCGCGTTGATCACGCGCAGGGTGATGCCGTTCTCCTGGGCCGTGCGCTGCAGGGCCTGCACGTCCTTCGGGAAGCACGAACCGCCGTAGCCCACGCCCGGATAGAGGAAGTGGTAGCCGATGCGCGGATCGGAGCCGATGCCCTGGCGCACGTGTTCGATGTCGGCGCCGAGCTTCTCCGCCAGCAGCGCCAGCTCGTTCATGAATGAGATGCGCGTCGCTAGCATGGCATTGGCGGCGTACTTGGTCAGCTCCGCGGAACGGATGTCCATGGCGATCAGGCGCTCGTGGTTGCGCTGGAAAGGCGCATAGATGGCGCGCATGATCTCCAGCGCCTTCGGATCGTCGGTGCCGATGACGATGCGGTCGGGACGCATGAAATCCTCGACCGCCGCGCCCTCCTTGAGGAATTCCGGGTTGGAGGCGACGGCGAAGGGAATGTTGACGCCGCGCTTGGCCAGCTCCTCCGCCACCGCCGCGCGCACCTTGTCTGCCGTGCCCACCGGCACCGTGGACTTGTCCACGATCACCTTGTAGTCCTGCATGTGCCGGCCGATGTTGCGCGCGGCCGCCACCACGTATTGCAGGTCGGCCGAACCGTCCTCGTCCGGCGGGGTGCCGACGGCAATGAACTGCACCTGCCCGAACGCCACGCTCTCTGCGACATCCGTGGTGAAATGCAGGCGTCCCGCAGCGACGTTGCGCTTCACCATGTCCTCGAGGCCCGGCTCGTAGATCGGGATGCCGCCTTCCTTGAGCATGTTGATCTTGCGCTCGTCCACGTCCAGGCACAGCACGTCGTTGCCGACCTCGGCCAGGCAGGTGCCCGTTACCAGTCCGACGTAGCCGGTGCCGATGATGGTGATTTTCATGGCTTCACTCCACTGATTTCGTTGTTGATCTGTTCCAGAACACGCAGCGGGTCGGGCGCCTGGGTGATGGGCCGGCCCACCACGAGATAGCTCGCACCGTCGCGCACGGCCTGTGCCGGGGTGGCGACCCGAACCTGGTCGCCCACGGCGGCGCTCGCCGGCCGGATGCCGGGCGTGACCAGCAGGAAATCCGGGCCGCACGCGGCGCGCAGCGCCGATGCCTCGCGCGCCGAGCAGACTACGCCATCCAGGTGGCAATCCTGCGTCAGGTTTGCGAGCCGCAGCACCGCCTCCTCCGGCGTGCCGGCGACGCCGACTTCCGCCAGGTCGCCGGCACCCATGCTGGTGAGCACGGTGACGGCAATCAGTTTCGGCCGCTGCGGCGCCGCGGCCACCGCGTCACGCGCCGCCGTCAGCATGGCACGGCCGCCCAGGGCATGCACGTTGAGCATCCACACGCCCAGGTTGGCCGCGGCCCGGCAGGCGGCCGCCACGGTGTTGGGGATGTCGTGGAACTTCAGGTCGAGGAAGACGCCGAAGCCGTCCGCCACCAGCTGTTCCACGAACGCCGGGCCCGCGGCGGTGAACAGTTCCTTGCCCACCTTCACCCGGCACAGCGCCGGGTCGAGCCGGGCGACCAGCGCCGCCGCCTCGGCGGCGGAAGCATAGTCCAGGGCAATGATGATTTTCGGGTCGTGCATGTTCGCCTATGTCCCGGGCTGATTGGCCTGGCGTTCCTCCAGCCGCCGCGGCGGCATGGTCTCCCAGCCGCCGCAGGCCGGACAGCGCCAGAAGAACTGGCGCGCCTTGAAGCCGCAGCTATCGCACTGGAAAAAAGCCAGCCGGCGTCCGTGCTGATGCACCAGGTTTTTGACCAGCTGCACGTCCTGGCGCGTGTCGGCGGGCGCCTCGAACATCCGCGCCTCGAGCATTTTCTCCAGGCCCTGCAGCGTCGGGTTGCGCCGCAGTTCCTCGCGCCCGAGGCGGTAGGCGGCTTCGCTGCCTTCCGCCTCCAGCACGGCCTGGAAGGTCGCATTGAACAGGTCCACCGACGGATACTTGGCGAGATAGTTCTTCAGCAACGCCGCACCGTCGGCCAGCCGCCCCAGGTCACGGTAGCAGCTCAGCAGCTTCTCCGCCACCAGCGGCAGATAGTCCGGATTCTGCGCTTCGATCCGTTTCCAGGCCGCGATCGCCTGCTCCGGCCGCTTCTGCGCCAGCTCGAACTCGCCGGCGAGGATCGTGGCCCGGACCGTGCGCCGGTTGACCTTGAGCGCCTGCTCCAGCTCGCGCTGTGCGGCCGCGAAATCGCCCTCCACCGCATGGCTCGCGGCGAGCTCGCAATGAAACTGGCTGATCTCGACCAGGTAGGGTTGGCTCGACATGGCGGCCAGGGCCTCGGCGGCGGCGATCGCCTTGCCCCACTCCTTTTCCTGGACGTAGATTTCCATCAGGAAGCGGCGCGCCGCCTCGGCGTGATGGGTCTTCTCCAGCTCCGCAAACAGGTGTTCGGCGCGGTCGAGCAGGCCGGCCTTGAGGTAGTCCTGCCCCAGCTCCATCTGCGCCGCCAGGCGCTGTTCCTGGCCGAGGTCCGGGCGGTCGATCAGGCTCTGGTGGAGCTGGATGGCGCGGTCCACTTCGCCCCGTCTGCGAAACAGGCCGCCCAGGGTGAAATGCAGCTCCACGGTTTCGCTGTCGGCCTTGGCCGCCTCGGTGAAGGCCTCGATGGCCTTGTCCGGCTGCTGGTTGAGCAGGAAGTTCAGGCCCTTGAAGTAGGACTCGGGCAGCTGGCGCGACTGGGAGATGACGTGCCGGATGTCGATGCGCGCCGCCACCCAGCCGAGCAGGAAGAACAGCGGAAACGCCAGGAGCCACCAGTATTCGAATTCCATCGTGCTTCTTTCCGCCCGAGGCTAGCCTTCCGCGCGCGGTTTGGTGTCCTGGCTGCGCTGGCGCAGCTCGCGTTTCAGCGCGAGGATTTCCCGCCGCTGACGGAATACGTAGCTGAAGCTCGCCGCCACCCCCGCCGCGACCCCCAGCGCGAAGAACACCAGCAGCACCACGACCATGGGCGCCTGCCACTCGTAGCCCAGGTAGTAATGCAGCGTCGCCACCTCGCTGTTTTTGACGGCGAACCCGACGGCCAGCAGGAACAGCAGCAGGCCCAGAATCGGTGTCACGAAACGCATGGGATTTTCCTCGTCCGCACTAGCGCCAATTGGCGCCCGGTTTCCGAACATCCATAAAGAAAGGCGGCACCATCTCGCGACGCTGCCGCCTTCTCACGCAACGGGGCCTCAGGCCTGCTGCGCTTGACCGACCGATGCCTGTTTGCTGGTGTCGACCCGGTCACGCAGTTCCTTGCCCGCCTTGAAGTGGGGCACGTACTTCGCCGGCACTTCGACCCGGCCGCCCGTCTTGGGATTGCGCCCAACCCGGGGCGGCCGATAGTTCAGGCTGAAACTTCCGAAACCGCGAATCTCGATGCGCTGGCCCTGGGACAGGCTCTTGGCCATCGCGTCGAGAATGGTTTTCACCGCCAGTTCCGCATCTTTGGCCACCAGCTGGGGATACCGCGCCGATAGCCGCATGATGAGTTCCGATTTGGTCATGGCCGGACCTCGCTTATTGTTGTTCGGTGTTCTTCGTATCCAGCTTGGCCTTCAGCAGCGCGCCCAGGTTGGTGGTGCCGGAGCTCGCGGACTGGTCGCTCGCCATCTTCTGCATCGCTTCGGAAGCCTCGGCGGCGTCCTTGGCCTTGATGGACAGATTGATGCTGCGGTTCTTGCGATCGACGCTGATGATCATCGCTTCCACTTCGTCGCCTTCCTTGAGGTGGGTGCGGATGTCCTCGACGCGGTCGCGCGACACTTCCGACGCGCGCAGGTAGCCTTCGATGTCGTCACCGAGGGAGATCACCGCGCCTTTGGCGTCCAGCGACTTCACGGTGCCCTTGACGATGGCGCCCTTGTCATGACCCATGGCGTAGTTGCTGAAGGGGTCGCCTTCCAGCTGCTTCACGCCCAGGGAGATGCGCTCGCGCTCGGCGTCGATGGCCAGCACCACGGCTTCCAGCTCGTCGCCCTTCTTGTAGTTGCGCACCGCTTCCTCGCCCGGCTGGGACCAGGACAGGTCGGACAGGTGCACCAGGCCGTC
>CAYUJV010000067.1:0-14982 GCA_964445085.1 uncultured Burkholderiales bacterium | reverse complement strand
ACAGGGACTGCGCCGTCGCCGACACCTCCTCCGAGGCAGACGACAGGTTGTCGGCGGCGGAGCGCACCTCGGCGATGATCTGCGACAGCTTTTCCACCATGTTCTTCATCGCAGCGAGCAGCAGCCCGGTTTCATCCTTCGAGTTCACCTCGATGCGCGCGTTGAGATCACCCTCGGCAAGCTGGTTGGCCACTCCCACGGCCTCGTTGAGCGGCCGGGTGATCGAACGGGTCACCCAGAAGGCGATACCGGCAGCCATGAGCACTGCAGCAATTGCCAGCGTGACCATCAACATACGCGCACTGGCATACTCATCCCCTGCCTGCTTGCCGGATGCATCCATCAGGTCGGCTTGAAAGGCCAGCAAATCGCCGATCGCCTTGAAATATGCCAGCTGCTTGGCGCGTACCTCAGTCAGGAGCAGCACTTTCGCCTCCTCCTGCTTCCCGTCGGCAATCAGCTTCAAGAACTGGTCCAGCCCGGTTACATACACTGTACGGGCTTCCACGACCGCCTTCAGCAGCTCCTTGCCTTTCTCCGTCTTGATCATTGCGTCCAGCTTTCCCAGACGTTCCTTGATATTCTTGCGAGCTTCGTCGATGGTCGCGCGCTCCTTTTCGATCTCGTCACGTTTTTCCATGATCAGCATGTTGCGCATGGAACGCGCGATCTGATTGATGTTGCCGATGACCTCGTTTGCGAGGACCGTCTTCGGATATTTGTCCTTCACCAGATCATCGATCTGCGCATTCAGATTGGAAAGCCGCGTGATGCCAACAAAAGCGATCACCGACAAAAGCACCAGCACCAGGCCAAAGCCCACGCCGAGGCGCATTCCGATTTTCATATTCTTGAACATTTGAAACGCTCCTTTCAGAGAGTCGAGTCCTGAATCATTGGACAGTTAGGTTTGGCCGCTCGGCCGATTCTTCAAATCCTGCTTTCTCGTTCACGTCGGCCTCGCGGGCCGCCGCCTGCTGAATCAAGGAAGGCACATCCAGAATCAAGGCCACTTCGCCGGTGCCCAGGATGGTGGACCCGCTGATGCCCTTGACCCTCGCAAACATTTTCCCCAGTGGCTTGATCACTGTCTGGAACTCCCCCATCAGGTCGTCCACCACCAGCCCGGCCTTGTGCCCGCCGTAGTGGACCACCACGATGTTCTCCCGGCGCGCGCCTTCGCCCCTGACCTCGAAATGGTCGCGCAGGCGCACAAAGGGCAGGACCTCGCCGCGCAGATTGACGTAGGCGCGATGCGCCAGCGCCTGCCGGTCCGCATCCGACAGCTCCACGCACTCCAGCACCATCTCCAGCGGCACCACATAGGCGGCTTCGCCGACGCCCACGAGGAAGCCGTCGATGATCGCCAGGGTCAGCGGCAGGCGGATGCGCACGGTGGTGCCCTCCCCCGGCGTGCTGTCCAGTTCCACCGTGCCGCGCAGGGCCTCGATGTTGCGGCGCACCACGTCCATGCCGACGCCGCGCCCGGACAGGTTGCTCACCTGGTCGGCGGTGGAGAAGCCAGCCTCGAAAATGAGTTGATAAATCTCGTGGTCGCTGAGGTTCTGGCTGGGAGACACGATGCCGCGCTCGATGGCCTTCTTCAGGATCTTGTCGCGGTTCAGGCCGCCACCGTCGTCGGACACCTCGATGACGATGCTGCCGGAGTCGTGGTAGGCATTCAGACGCAGCGTGCCCTTGGCGGGCTTGCCGCGGGCGGCGCGCACTTCCGCCGCTTCGATGCCATGGTCCATGGAGTTGCGCACCAGATGGGTGAGCGGGTCGCCGATCTTCTCCACCACGCTTTTGTCCAGCTCGGTTTCACCGCCGGTGATGACGAGCTCGATGTCCTTGCCCAGCTCCTTGCTCACATCGCGCACCACGCGCTGGAAGCGGCTGAAGGTCTCGCCGATCTGGACCATCCTCAGTCGCAGCGCGCCGTCGCGGATTTCCTCCACCAGGCGCGACATGAGGGCGGTGGCTTCCTGCAGGGCGCCGTCGCCCTGGCGCTGGGCCAGCAGGTTGGCGCCGGCGCCGGCGATCACCAGTTCGCCAACCAGATTGATCAGGGCGTCCAGCTTGTCGGCCTGGACCCGCACGAACTTGGCTTCGGCGGCCTTGTGCTCCTTGACTTGCCTCTGCTTGTCCAGAGCCGACTCGACGATTTCCGGCTGCACCATCCTCTGGCCCACGAGGATCTCGCCCAAGGGCTTCGGCTCGACTGGCGGCTGTTCCGAAGTAGCGATGTTGCAGTCGAATGCGGGATCGCCGACGCAGGACGTGCAGCGACCGTCCGCTCCCTGCGGCAGCTTATGCCGGCACAGGTGCGGCGACTGCTGGCCCGGGCAGCGCTGGATGGCCAGGCCTTCCTCGAGCTCGCGCCGGGTGAGCGCGCCGCTCGCCACCAGGATCTCACCCAGGCGTGCGTCGTCCTCGGGCAGGCGCCGAATCAGGTCCACGTAGGCCGACACCCGGCTGTGCGGCGGGAGGATGTGCACGGTGGAATCCTCGCGCACGAACTCGAACACGTTCTCGATGGTGGCCTTGTCGGCATCGGAGCGGAGGTCGATTTCGAAGCCGAGGTAGCAGGACTCCGGATCCATCTCGCTCGCGGGAGGCATTGCATCGGTCAGCGTGGTGACGGAAACGATCTGCCCCAAGGTGCCCAGGTAGCGGATGAAGGACAGCGGGTCCATGCCGTTGCGCAGCACGTCCGGGCCGAAGCGCAGGGAAATATGCCAGTTGTCGGTCTCCACCAGACCGCCGCCGCTGGCCTCGACCTGGATCTCGTGCACCACCGGCGGCGTGCCCGCCGCCTGCGGCGCCGGGCTCTGGCCCATGAACCGCCTCAGTTGCCCCAGCAGCGCTTCGCCCGCCACGACAGTCTCGTGATCCAATGCCATGTCCGGAATGAATCCCAGCAGGCGCTCCATGTGGTCACGACACGGCAGCAGGGCGGCGACCAGGTCGCCCGAGACCGCCAGCTCGCCATTGCGCACCTTGTCGAGAGCGTTTTCCACCACGTGGGTGAAGGCAACGATGGCGTCCAGCCCGAAAAGGCCGGCCGAGCCCTTGATGGTGTGCGCGGCGCGGAACATGGCGTGCACCAGCTCCTCGTTTCCGGGCTCCGTCTCGAGACGCAGCAGCGCGTCCTCCATCTCCACCAGCAGTTCCCCCGCCTCGGCGACGAAGGTGTGCAGGGCCTGATCAAGGTTCATTTTTCCGAGTCCTTCCTGGCCTTGCGCTTGGCGGAGCCACGCTTGCCGTTGCGCAACACGATGGGATCGCCGAAGAAGCCGGCGAGGTTGAGGGTGTCGACCACGTCCGTTACCGCCTGGCTGTGAGCGCCGAGCGTCAGGCTGGTGCCGCGCGCAGCCGTCTCCCGCTTCAGCAGCATCAGCACTTGCAGGCCGGCCGTGTCCATCTCGTTGACCGCGGACAGGTCCACGTCGATCCGATCCGCCCGGTCCAGGCAGGGAACGAGTTCCTGCTTCAAGTCCATGGCGGTATAGATGGTCATGTCGCCCTCGATGCGGACGCGGCACAGATCGTTGTCGATTTCTATCGTGCTGGGCATGGCGGATTCCTCTTGTTGGCTGTCGCCCCGCTCCCGCGGGGAGCGGGGAATGACAACTACGCGGCGATCAGCTTGGACACCGCCGCGAGCATGGTCTGCGGCTGGAACGGCTTGACCACCCAGGCCTTGGCGCCGGCGGCCTGGCCCTCGGCTTTCTTGCTCTCCTGAGACTCGGTGGTGAGCATGATCACCGGCGTGAACTTGTAGTTGGGCAGCTTCTTCAGTTCCTTGACGAAGGTGATGCCGTCCATGTTCGGCATGTTCACATCGCTGATGACGAGGTGGATCTTGTCGCCATTGAGTTTGCCAAGGGCATCGCGGCCGTCGCTGGCCTCGATCACGGTGTAGCCCGCGCCGCTCAGCGCAATGTTGACCACCTGGCGGAGGGATGCAGAATCATCGACGATCATCACGGTCTTGCTCATGGGTCTCTCCTGCTAAAAGAAGGTAATGTCTTCGCCGCCCGCGGCCACCGCCTCGGCGCCCTGGTGGATGGCCCGCTGCTCGGCCATGGCGTAGTTGAGTTCCATCTCGCTGAGCCAGGCACTCGCGTCCATCCGGTACTTGTCCTTGCCGGCAGCGTCGCATTCGTCGAGGTGCTGGTGCAGCTTGTCCAGGTTGGCGCGGACATGCCCCAGGATCTGGCTGACCCGGTCCTGGAACTGCAGGGCCACGAGCAGTTCGGCGATTTCATTGCGGATGCCCTTGCTCTCGTCCTGCAGCATCTCCGAGGCGCCGGCCAGGCGGGTGGTGACTTCGCCGAACCGGGCCAGCACCTGCTTGATGGTCTGTTCGGAACGGCTGATGGCCTCGCCATCGCTCTGGGAGGACGCCTCGCTGATGCGGCTGGCGTTGTGAATGGCTTCGCTGATCACACCCACCTTCTCCGACATCTTCTTGCCGGTGTCGGAGGACAGCATGGAAAGCTTGCGTACCTCGTCCGCCACCACCGCGAAGCCGCGCCCGGCCTCCCCCGCCCGCGCGGCTTCGATCGCGGCATTGAGCGCGAGCAGATTGGTCTGCGAGGCGATGGCCGCGACTTCCGTCGCCATCTGCTTCAGCTGCTCGGTGTAGCTCGGCAGATTGCGGATTTCGGCCAGGGTGGCGTCGCGGCTGCGCTGAGCCTCCTGCAGCGCAGACACCAAACCCAGCAGATCCGTCTCGCTCTGCGCCAGCGCGCCCACCGCGCCGCGCTCCCCGGTGTTCCCGGCCAGCTCGCGCGAAGTCGAGACGGAATGCTCGAGCCGGCGGACCAGGCCGGAGAAGCGTTCGGTGAGGCTGACCACGGCGTCCTCCGTCTGGGCCCGGGCGGCCTCGATCTGGCGCGACCAGATCGGCGCGGCCGACTTGCACACCTCATCCAGGCCCTGTACTGGCGCGGCAAGCCGTACCGCCTCGACCGCTTCGGCCCGCTCGCGCTCCGCCTGGGCGCGCAACGCCGTGGCACGCCTGGACTCCGCGTGGCGCGCGAACCCGCCGGCGAACAGGCCCAAACCGATGAGTGCGACGGCCGCCGCCGTCCCCACCGCGGAAAATCCGCTAAGCATGCCCGCGGCTGCCGCGCCGGCGACCCCCACGGCGAGGGCGGGCCAGATGCTGTTGAGCGATGCTTTCGTTTTCTTCATGGATGGACAGGTTCCCTGGTTAAGCAGCGGGTCTCGGCGTCTGCGCCCACTCGGCGATGATCGCCTCGACCGCCATGAATTCCGCCGACTTGTCGAGGAAATAATCGGCACCGGCGTCCAGGCAGCGGCGGCGATACTGGGGATAACCGAAGTTCGTCAGCACGATCACTTTCAGTTCCGCCTGCTGCCGCTTCACTTCCTGCAGCACGTTCATGCCGTTTCCCGAGCGCAGCTGGATGTCGACGATGGCCACGTCGGGGTGCATGGCGAGGATGGACGCGATCGCCTCGGTCTCGGAGGCAGCGCTGCCGATGACCTCGACGTCCGCCAGGTCGCCAAGGGCGGCCACCAGCCGCCGCTTGACCAGTTCCGAATCCTCGACGATGAACACCCTCACGTTTGCCTTCCGCGCCCTGCGCGAACACTGGTTGCCGATGGACAGAGAATCGGCAGCGGATGAAGGCTTCTTAATGGATCGCTTTCCCGTCGCGCTGTGGGAATGCAGCGCGCGGTGACGTAGGTGTTTGTCCTACAGGGGAATGGCGGCAAGATGCGAAATGCAAGTTACGAGTGGGCGTGACCGTCCACCACGACACGCGCCGCGTAACTTGCAACTGCAGGCTAGACGAGGCCGTTCTTGACGGCGTAATAGGTGAGTTCGGCGTTGTTCTTGAGCTGCATCTTCGCCAGGAGGCGGACGCGGTAGGTGCTGACGGTCTTGACGCTGAGCTTGAGGCGCTCGGCGATGTCCGTGGGCGTAATGCCGGAGGCAAGCAGGCGCATGATCTCGAACTCACGGTCGGAAAGCGTTGCGTGCAGCGGCTGTTCGCCGTCGCGGTTGATTTCCTGGGCCAGCAGCTCGGCCACGGCAGGGCTGATGAACCGGCGGCCGGCCGCGACGGCGCGAATCGCCGTCACCAGCTGCTCCGGCGCACTCTCCTTGGTGAGGTAGCCGGCCGCCCCGGCCTTGAGCAGGCGCACGGCGTACTGATCCTCCGGGTACATGCTCAGCACCAGCACCGGCAGCCGGGGCCGTTCGTCCTTGATCTGCTTCAGCGTGTCGACGCCGTTCTTGCCGGGCATCGACACATCGAGCAGAACGATGTCCCACGGCCCTTCGTCGCGGATCTTCTGTATCGCCTCGAAGCCGTTGGCCGCTTCGCCGCCCACTTCCATGTCCTGGCTGTCAGCAAGAACCTGCCGCAACCCCTGGCGCACGATGGCATGATCGTCCGCGATCAGCACCCTGATCATGTCTGCTCCTCACTCGTCGCCGCGGCGAGCGGCAGCTGCACCAGTACACTGGTGCCCTTGCCTGCCTCGCCGATGATGTCGACTTCGCCGCCAAACTGGCGCACCCGCTCGCGGATGCCGCGCAGCCCGTGGGAATGTCCGGCCTCCATGGCGCGCGGTGCGATGCCGCGGCCGTTGTCCTCGATTGCCAGGCAGACGTTCCTGTCCGTCGCCTGGACCATCACGTAAACCTTGCTCGCCTCGGCATGGCGCGCAACGTTGGTCAGGGATTCCTGCAGGATGCGGAACAGGGCCACCGCCATGCCTGCTTCCAGCTCGATCTCCCGGGCCGGCCGGTGGAACACGCAGCCGATGCTCATTCGCTTCTCGAACTCCGCCACCTGCCACTCGATGGCCGCCACCAGGCCCAGATCGTCGAGCACGGTGGGCCGCAATTCGCTGCAGATGCGCCGCGTGGTCTGCACTGCGCCGTCGATCATGGCCAGCATGCCCCCCAGCTTGTCCTGGACGGGTTGGAACTCCTCCGGCAGCTTTTTTGCCAGCCAATAGGCATCCATCTTCAGCGCCGTCAGGGTTCCCCCCAGTTCGTCGTGAATCTCACGGGCGATGTGCGCCTTTTCCTCTTCGCGCGCAGTCTGCAGGTAGTCCGACAGCGCCTGCAACTGTTTCTGCGACTGCTCGAGCGCCTCCTGGCTGGTGCGGGTTTCGGTGATGTTGACCGCGACGCCGTCCCACAGCACGGTCCCGTCGCCGAGACGTCGCGGGCTGGCGCGCCAGTTGACCCACTTCGTGTCGCCGGCAACCGTCAGTCGGCCTTCCCAGTTCCAGGCACCGAGTTCCCGCACCGATCCGCCCAGCCCCGCCAGAAACTGCGCCCGATCCTCCGGCACCAGCAGCGCCAGAAAGCGCTCTGCGTCCTGCACCAGGTCGGAAGGCGCCACGCCGCACAGCGCCCAGGCCCCCTCGCTCGCGAACTGGAAGGCCAGCTGGCCTTCTGCCCGCAGGGCAAACTGGAACACCATCCCCGGCACGTTGGCCGCCATGCTGCGGAAGCGGACCTCGCTTTCGCGATAGGCCTCTTCCGCGAGCTTGCGTGCGGTGATGTCGCGGTCGATGCCGCGATAGCCCCGCCAGTTCCCATCGTCGTCGAATACCGGCAGCGCGCTGGTCTCCAGCACCACCCGGCGACCATCCTTGTGCAGGTTGACGTTTTCCAGCAGGACGAGCGGCCGGCGCTCGGCCGCCAGCTCCGCGAACAGCTCCGACACGCGCCGCGCCTCGTCCGGCGGCATGAGGTCGGCCGGCCGCCGCCCGATGACTTCCTCCGGCGCGTAACCCAGGATGTCCCGCACCCGCGGGCTCGCGTAGGTGTAGACCGCGTCGGCATCGACTTCCCACAGCCAGTCGTTGGTGGTCTCCACCAGCGCACGGTATTTTTCCTCATTGCGGCGCAGCGCCTCCTCCGCACGCTGCCGCTCGCTGACATCCTCCACCACGGCCACGAAGAGTTGCGGGTTCTCGTCGCGGAAGAATTGCAGGGTAGTCCGCACCGGGTACTCGCTGCCGTCGCGTCGGCGGTGCACCGTGTCAAAGCGCAGCAGACTTACGCACCCCCCACGCAACGGCGCCAGCAGCGCCTCGAAGGCCGCGCGATCATAACGGGGCTTGATGTCCAGCGGGGTCATGTTCAGCAACTCGGCCCGGCTGTAGCCCAGATTGCGCCGCGCGCCGCGGTTGACCTGGGTGAACTTCAGGGTCCTCGCCTCGAACACATAAATCTCGTTCAGGGATTGGTCGAGAATGCGCCCGACGCGATGAGTCACCGCTTCCGCCTGAATGCGCTCGCTCAGATCGGTGATGACGCTCATCAGGCCGATGGCTTCGCCCCGCTGGTCGCGGATGGGATTGGCATGCATGAAGACCGGCAGCCGGCGGCCTTCCCGCGTAAGAATCTGCAACTCCCCTTCCCACGACTGGCCGGCCTTGAGCCTGGGGCAGATATCGGCGCCGAGGTCGCCACCGATGGCCGGCGCAATGCCGCCAGCCGCGTTCAGGTCATCGAGGTCGAAACCCGTGAGTTTGCTAAATGCGGGGTTCAGGAACGTCGCCCGTCCATCCAGCGCGCAAATCGCGATGGCATCGGTGGTGCTTTCCACCGCCTGCTGGATACGGACCATGTTCGCCTCGGCCCGCCTCAGCTCCGTGACGTCGTTGATCGCCCCGATGATGCCGCCGGTGCACCCGTCGCTGCGCTTGTACACTGCCTTGGTGTACACCGTCTGACGGATCGCGCCCCCCGCCGCGGGAATGGCGATCTCGTAGGTTTGCACGCCGCCCTGGGCCAACAGGGCATGGTCGTTGGCGTCGTGCGCCCGCGCCACGTGCGGCTGTTCGGGATACAGCTCGAAGACCGTCCTCCCGATGATGCTGTCCGCTGACCGGCCGAAAAACACCTCCCACGCCCGATTCACGCCGAGATAGATGCCACTGCAATCCTTGTAGAACACCGGAATCGGAATCGCATCGAGCAGTTCCCGCTGGAAATGCAGTTGCTCGCTCAAGGCGCGCTGCTTGTCGTCCATGCCGCCGAGCGTCGCCTGCATGTCCTCCGCGACGCGGTTCAGGCCCGCGAGCAGCCCGCGCACCTCCGGGCTCAAAGCAGGATCCACCGGCTCGCGCAGCCCATAGTCGCCGGCGGCAAAGCGCTGCGCGAGGGCGGGCAGCCGGTTGAGCGCGCGCAGGTTCGCGTGCAGCACAAACCCGATCGCCAGCAGCAGCCCGGCAAGGGCCGCGGCCGCCATCAGCATGTGGACCCAGGTTTCGCGCCACAGCCGCGTCTCCCATGGGCCGGGATCGAAGGTCGCTGCCAGCGTGCCGTATTGACTGCCGGCAAGTGTCACCGGCCGGACCAGATGCAGCAGCGGCAGGTCGACGAGATCGCGGAACCAATCCGGCGCCTGCGTCTGCGCCGGACCGCTCATCTGGATGAGATTGGCCCCGCCCTGGTCCCCATTCCACACGACCTCACGAACGGAAGGCTGGGCCGCCTGCTCTGCCAGCAGCGCGCGGATAGCGTGTTCGTCCCCCTTGGCCGCGGACAGGGCCACGCCCAGGCTCAGCGCGTCGAGGGTGCGCGCGGCGTCGCGAGCAATGTCCGCGCGAAACGCCGCCGCAGCCAGATACAGGCTCACGCTCTGGGAAACGAGCGCAAAGCCCAGCAGCACGACGCCCACGGCGAGCGTGAGCCGGCTGCGCAAACCCAGCCGCGCCCACCACGTGGGAGGGGAAAAGTTCGATGCCATTACAGAAGTCCGGTTTTGTGCCGACGCGCGCAGGAGTTGCGGTCGGCCCGCTGGACAGTTAGCGGCGGCAGCGCGCCGGACTTGAGTCCGGCCCGTTGCAAAGGACGGGCGAAAAAAAGCCCGGCGCACGGCCGGGCTTCCTTCTCCCTGAGACGCGGGTCGCGTTCAGTCGTCGTCGTGGTGATGGTGCTTGTGCTTGTAGTGGCCGCGATGCAGGCCGTTGTCGTGGCGATAGCGATCTTCGTAGACGACTTCGCGCCTCACCACCCGCTTCTCGCGCCCCGAGGTCGTCACCGCGGCGCCCGCGGCTCCGCCGATGCCCGCCCCGATGATGGCGCCGTCACGGCCGCCGACCGCCGAGCCCACGGCTGCGCCTGCGGCACCGCCCAGCGCGCCGCCGACCACGGCGTCGGTGTCAAGCGCATAGGCCGGCACGGCCAGCGCCGAAGTCGCAATCAAAGCTGCCAAGAAAGTCCGTTTCATAGTCCATCCTTTGTCTGAAAAAATCCCCGCGGGCTCTATATATCACTGCTGCCGCCGGCATGGGGTGACATTTGTGTAAGGAACGCCGACACCTAGCCGCCGACGTTGCGCATGTGATCGGCTGTCCTGGCGAAAGCTTGAGCCAATTCCTGCTGCAATCGTTCGTCCAGCCCCACGTCGCGCATCGCGCGCAGCATGCAGGCCATCCACTGGTCGCGCTCGCCGGTGCCGATCGGGTACGGCAGATGCCGCGCGCGCAGCATGGGATGGCCGAAGGCCTCCACGAACAGCTGCGGCCCGCCCATCCAGCCGGAGAGGAACATGAACAGCTTCTGCCGCGAGCCGGCGAGATCCTGCGGGTGCAGCTTGCGGATGCCGTAGTAATCCGGATCCTCGTCCATCAGGTCGTAGAAGCGGTCCACCAGCTGGCGGACTTTTTCTTCGCCGCCGATGCGTTCGTAATGCGTCTGCATGCTCAAGCCTTCACCGGCCGCACCAGGCTCGCCGCCCGTTTGGCCCGTGTTCTCGCCTCGTCGATGTCCTTGCCATTGGCCAATGCCACGCCCATGCGCCGGCGCTCGAAGGACACCGGCTTGCCGAACAGGCGGATGTCGCTTTGCGGCACCGCCAGCGCCTCGGCCAGGCCC
This sequence comes from uncultured Burkholderiales bacterium, assembly GCA_964445085.1. Lineage (GTDB taxonomy): Bacteria > Pseudomonadota > Gammaproteobacteria > Burkholderiales > Thiobacteraceae > Thiobacter. Next base: position 4,094 of record CAYUJV010000067.1, on the reverse strand, counting down.
TCGAAGGCGATGCCCGCGGCTTCCAGACCGCCGTAGATGACGGCGCTCGCCCCGGGCGCACGCAGGCTCACGTCCACCGGCAGGCCGAGGATGGCGCGCGCGTGCAGGTCGAATTCGCTCTGCACCTGCGAACACATGGTCACCATGCCCGTATCGTGCGGGCGCGGGCTGACTTCCGAGAACCACACCTGGTCGCCCTTCACGAACAGTTCCACGCCAAAAATGCCGCGCCCGCCGAGATTGTCGGTGACGAGCCTGGCGATCTCGCGCGCGCGCGCCAGGGCCGCGGCGCTCATGGGCTGCGGCTGCCAGCTCTCCACGTAGTCGCCCTTGACCTGCACATGGCCGATGGGCTCGCAGAAAAAAGTTTCAACCTGGCCCGATGTACCCACGGCACGCACCGTCAGCTGCGTGATCTCGTAGTCGAAATCGATGACGCCCTCGACGATGACGCGCCCCGTGTCCACCCGTCCGCCGCTGGCGGCGTAGTCCCAGGCCGCCTTGACGTCCGCGGGGCCGTCCACCCTGGACTGGCCCTTGCCCGAGGAGGACATCACCGGCTTCACGATGCAGGGATAGCCGATGCCGCCATCGATCGCGGCCTGCAGCTGTTCCAGGCTGTCGGCGAAGACATAGGGCGAGGTGGGCAGGCCCAGGGTCTCTGCCGCCAGGCGGCGGATGCCCTCCCGGTTCATGGTGAGCTGCGCGGCGCGGGCGGTGGGAATGACTTCGGCGAGTCCTTCGCGCTCGACCTCCACCAGCATGCCGGTGGCGATGGCCTCGATCTCGGGCACCACGAGCTGCGGGCGCTCCTTTTCGATCAGCGCGCGCAGGGCATCACCGTCGGTCATGTCGATCACATGGGCGCGGTGGGCCACCTGGTGCCCCGGCGCGTTCGGATACCGATCCACGGCGATGACTTCCACGCCCAGCCGCTGCAGGGCGATGATGACCTCCTTGCCCAGTTCCCCCGCGCCCAGCAGCATCACCCGCGTGGCGCCGGGCGAGAGCGGCGTACCGATTCGCATACCCTTCCGTTCCTTGCCTATGATGAAAGCTGCGAATGGTAGCATGGGGGCGACCCCCTCTTTCCACGATGGTCTTTTCCGCCTATACTTGCTAGGCGTTCCGTACCACCACACACCAGGAGGAGCCCATTATGTCCAGAACCCTGTGGCTCATGCTGGGGATGGCCATCACCCTTCCCTCGCATGCCGACTACGACAAGCACGCGCGCAACCTGGCGGCATCCTGCGCTGCCTGCCACGGCACCAACGGCAACAGCGTCGGGGGCACGGCGGTACTCGCCGGCATGGACCGCGCCCTGTTCATCAAGCAGATGAAGGATTTCAAATCCGGCGCCCGCCCGGCCACGGTCATGCACCAGCACGCCCGCGGCTACACGGACGAGGAGATCGAGAAACTCGCCGATTTCTTCTCGTCCCAAACCCGCACAGGCAAATAGGAAGGAGACCGCCATGACCCTCGATCGCAGAACATTCCTTCGCCTCGCCGGCGCCAGCAGCCTGCTGGCCCTCGCGCCGAACACGCTGCGCGCGGCGGACCAACTGGCCAAACGCGGCAAGCTGCCGCGGGTGGTGGTGGTCGGCGGCGGCTTCGGCGGCGCGACCGCCGCCAAATATTTGCGCATGTGGAGCGGCGACCACATCGAAGTCCTGATGGTGGAGCGGCAGAAGAACTTCATTTCCTGCCCCATGAGCAACACCGTGCTGGGTGGCTCGCGCACCATGGCCGACATCACCCACTCCTACGAGGACCTGACCAAGAAGCACGGCGTGCTGCGCGTGGAGGCGGAGGTCACCGCCATCGACCCCGACAAGCGCACCGTGCATACCGCGCGCGGTGACCTGCCCTACGACCGGCTGATCCTCGCCCCCGGCATCGATTTCATGTTCGAGCAGGTCGAAGGCCTGAGCCCTCAGGTCGCGGAGACGGCGATCCCCCACGCCTGGAAAGCCGGTCCGCAGACGGCGCTGCTGCGCCAGCAGCTGGAGGCCATGCCCGATGGCGGGGTGTATGTGCTGTCCATCCCCAAGGCGCCCTACCGCTGCCCGCCCGGCCCCTACGAGCGCGTGTGCCAGGTCGCGTTCTATCTGAAGAACCACAAGCCGAAGTCCAAGGTGATCGTGCTCGACGCCAACCCGGACATCACGTCCAAGAAGGGCCTGTTCATGAAGGCGTGGAACGAGCTCTATCCGGGCATCATCGAGTACCGCCCCAACGCCATGGTGACCAAGGTCGACGCGAAGAGCCGCACCGCCCACACCGAATTCGACGAGGTGAAGGCGGACGTGCTCAACGTCGTCCCGCCCATGCGCGCCGGCAAGGCCGCCGACCTGGCCGGGCTGGCCAACGTGGACAACCGCTGGTGCGCGGTGGATTTCCTCACCTACGAATCCACGGCCCGGCCGAACATCCACGTCATCGGCGACGCGGTGTCCGCCAGCCTCCCCAAGTCGGGCCACATGGCGACTTCCCAGGCGAAGGTGACGGCCGCGGCGATCATCGAGCTGCTGGCCGGCAATGCCCCCGACCCCGATCCGGTGTTGGCCAACACCTGCTACAGCATGGTGTCGGACAAGGAGGCGATGCACGTGGCCAACGTGTTCCGCTACAACCAGGAGAAGAAGCAGATGGTGGCGGCGGAAGGCGGCGGCGTGTCCGACAAGCACTCGGACACGGAAGGCAGCTACGCCAAATACTGGGCGCAGAACATCTGGGCCGACGCGCTGAAGTAGGCTGCCCTCAGCTCAGCTGGCGCAGGGCGTTGATCGGCGGCTCGCGCAGTACGCGCCGGGTCGCCAGCGCCCCCGCCAGCGCCACGCCGACGCTGCCTGCGCCCACGCCCACCAGCCAGATCAGCGGATTCAGCCGGAACGGCAGGTTGAGCACCTGCTGCGACAGCACCCAGGCCACGGCCACCGCACCGGTGGCGGCCAGCACGCCGGCGAGGGCGCCCACCACCGCGAATTCGATCCACTGCGCCGCCTGCAGCTGCCGCCGCCGCGCGCCCAGGGTGCGCATCACCGCCGCCTCGTACACCCGCTCGTCCCGCGTCGCCACCACCGCCGCGTACAGCACCACCAGCCCCGCCAGCAGCGTGAACAGGAACACGAATTCCACCGCCTGCGCCACCCGCTCCATGATGCCGCGCACGTCGCGCAGGATGGCGGCGACGTCGATCACCGTCAGGTTGGGAAACTGCCGCACCAGTTCGTCCAGCACCGGCTCCCGGCCCTGCGGCAGGTAGAAGCTGGTGATGTAGCTCGCGGGCTGATCCCGCAGCAGGTCCGGCGTGCCCACCACGAAAAAGTTCACCCGCATGGAATCCCAGTCCACCTTGCGCAGGTTGCTCACCCTGGCCGCAATCCGCGTCCCGGCGACATCGAACGTCAGCGTGTCCCCCACGTGGATCCCGAGACGCTGGGCGATGCCCTCCTCCACCGACCACTGCGGCGCGGCGTCCGTGCCGTGCCAGAAGCGGCCGGCGACGATGCGATTGTCCGGCCGCGCCAGGGCCGCCCAGGACAAGTTGAACTCCCGCTCCACCAGCCGCTGGCTGCGCTCGTCGGCAAAGTCCTTCGCGGAAACCGGCCGGTCGTTGATGCTCACCAGCCGCCCGCGCACCATGGGATAGATGTCCGGCGCCGCGAGCCCGTGGCGCGCGAAGAAGGCCTGCGCCGGCGCCACCTGATCCGGCTGCAGATTGATCACGAAGCGGTTGGGCGCATCCGCCGGCAGCGACTGCTGCCAGCTTGCCAGCAGATCGCTGCGCACCAGCGTCAGCAGCAGCAATGCCATGAGGCCGAGGGAAAACGCGATGATCTGCAGCAGGCTCGACTGCCGCCGCCGCGTGACGTTGGCCAGGCCGTAGAACCACACGCCGTGGGCGCGCATGCGCAGCGCCGCCACGCCATGTACCAGCAGCCACGCCGCGACCCAGGCCACCAGCAGCACGCCCGACAGGCCGGCGCCCACGTACAGCCCGAGCATCGCATCGCCGGCCTTCCACAGCAGCAGCCCGCCGATCGCCGCCGCGCCGAGCCCGTAGCCGGCCAGCCCCAGCCGCGTCG
>CAYUJV010000066.1:0-15195 GCA_964445085.1 uncultured Burkholderiales bacterium | reverse complement strand
CAAGGGGCCGTGTCCTCGCCCTTCGGGCTGCGGGCCGCACCAACCCCTTGACCCGTCATCCGCTCAAAAACCGGGTTCAGGGAGTAGCGTAGTAGGAATAATAGTAGTAATATTACGACTACTATCACTATACCAGAGGGTAACGCGATGGCACTCAGCCCGGACATCAAGGAACGCATCTTCGCCGCCGCCGACCAGCTCCATGCAGCCAGCGAAACCGGCGAGTTTCCAAGCGTGGAGGCCGTGCGCCAGCTCAGCCGCGCCGGCATGAACAATGTGGTCGAGGCGATGAAGGAATGGCGGCAGCAGCAGCGCAAGCAGGTGCAGACGGTCAGGGAGCCGATGCCCGCCGCCTTGCAGGCGGTTTTGCAGGACATGGGGCAGAACCTGTGGGCCACGGCGCAGCAGCTCGCCAATGAATCGCTGGAGGCCGCCAAGGCAGCATTTGAGGCCGAGAAAGCCGACCTCATCGAGCTATCCGAACAGCAGTCGGAAGCGTTCGACACACAAGCGGCCGAGCTGGAGCGGGTGAAGGCGCAGGCGCTCGATGCCGCCCAGGCGCACCAGGACGCCACGGAACGGGCCGCCGCTGAACTTGCCTCCGTGCGGGCCGAGCTGGCCCAGGCACTAACCCGCGCCGAGCGAGCCGAGGCGAAGGCCGACGAGATCGAGCGCCGGGCGACCGACCTGCGAGCCGAACTCGACCGCGCGCACCAGGACGCCGACCATGCCCGCGCCGGGTTGGCAGAGCAGAGGCAAGCCGCGCAGGATGCCGCCACCGAGCGCGACAGCATCCGGGCCGAGCTGGTGAAGACTCAGGCCACCATCGAGGCCGAGCGCAAGGCGAACCAGGAGCAGCAACAGAACACGGCCGCCGAACTGGCGGCGATGCGTGCCGAACTGAACCAGGAGCGGAAAGCGACGGCCGAGGCCCGCGAGAAGGCAGCAGGGCTGGCCGGGCAGCTCGAAGCGACCCAAGCCCAGGCAAGCGCCCTACTCGCCCGACTGGATAAACCCGAGGCGAAACCGGCCACGACCAGGAAGAAGGAGCCAAAAGCCTGATTCCCGGTAGCGGCGCACATGCGCCGCCTTTCTCGCCACTGGCCCGGTAGGGCCAAGGGGGCGGCGTGCTGATTTGCCCCTCCCCTACCGTGGTGACAGATCCACGACCTGGCCAGCTCGCCGGCGTCACCAATTCGACCGATGGTGACAGGCCCGCGCGATCGAGGCAGATCCACCGTCACCAAAAGAAAAGCCCCGCCGAGGCGGGGCCGGGGTGCAGACCGAGAAGGACAGTTACCGCCGACGCAGCGCAAGCCGGACATGACGCCAGAAGATACGCCATTCGCCACGCTGGCCACCATCGAGCAGCAGCGACCGGAACATGGCGAAGGCTTCGGCCGGGCGCTTGCGGTACGCCTGGGCCATCGCTTCGTCGTGCGGCTTGTCCTTCATCGCTCGAACTCCATCACCGGAAGCGGGTAGGCCTGCGCTATGTTCTCCATGTTGTAGCCGTATTCCAGGCGGCCGAGCGTTGAAGGCTTTGCCCCTGTCCGCTTCGCCGCCTGGGCGACGGTTTGCACATCCTTGGCATGGTCAGGAGCAAGGCCCGGCACGCGCGTTTTGATGGCATGTGAATCGTCCAGGTGCTCCCACTCTTGCAGCCAGTAGGCGATGCGCCGGCTGTCAGGAACAAAACCAGTCGCGTGCGTCATGAGGCGCATTAGAGCTTCGTGTTCTAGCTGGCCGAACATGGTTCATCACCCCTTGGACATGCTGCCGCCATCTGGCCTTTGCCACGCAGTCCGCAGCCGCTCCGCGACCGCCTGACGGTAAGCCGGATTGCGTGCCCAAAGGCTCCGGCCCATTGCAAGGTGTTCCAGACGGCCAGCGGTGGTTTGGTGCCCAGTACGCGGGTCAAGGCGCGTCGATGTCGGATTAATCATCCTTGCGGCAGTGCGCATCGGTGCCATAGCGCCTTGCGCCATCCCGCGAAGTGTCACGGCTGCACTGCTGATGCCGCCGGCAAGCTGCCCTGCCACGTTGTTGACCTCCTGGACGAGCCAGAACATTACGGACGTGAAGGTCAGCAGCACCAAGGACGTGAACAGCGTGTTTTGATCGCTGTCCAGATCAACGCTATTCACGATGGCATCGAAGCCTTTAAAGATCAGGCCCATGACAGCGGCCACCAGGGCAATGCGCAGGATGTACGTCATCACCTGCCCGAACCAGGAATCGAAGAACTTCGCCGTGACAGGCCAGAGCAACAACGCAATGAAAAATGGCCCAATGCCGAGCATGAGCGTCAAACCAGCCTTTGCGACAACGATCATGCCGCCAGCCGGGATGGCGAGCAGCCCGGTAGCAACCGCGATGATGATCGCGTTCAAGCCTTCGCCGAGCATCATGCCCATCTCAGTGAAGCCCCGGTTCCCTGCACGCTCCCACAAGTCGCCAGCAATGCCCCACCCTTTGCCGAGAGCAGCATCTATCACCTGATAGACCGATGTCGGGCTGGCCGATGCGCCTGTTCCGGCGAAGGCTGACGTGAAGCCTGTTTCCATCGACTGGAGGCTTCCGACGACCCAATCCGAATAGGTGCTTGCATTCAGCGCCAGGGCACCAATGAACAGGTACTTGACGCACGTCTTAATGAACACCGAGAACGGCATTTCGACGTAACCCCACCCGATGGCATAGCCCATCAGCGTAAGGTGGATAGTGGCCCCGCCGATGAAGAACAGGGTGAAAGTCGAGATGACTTCGCCCACAGTGCCGCTGATGAACGGGTTCAGCGCGGCATCGAGGTACTGACCAATGAACTGAAAAATCATCGGGTCCATGTCATTCCTCCTTCTTGCCAGCATCGACCGGCGGCAGCTTCAAAAAGCCACGCCGAGAAAGGTCTTTCTCGTTCTGCGCCTGCTGGGCGTTGATGCAGTTCGGAGAGGCCGCCAGTTCGCCAGGGTTGGCCTTGCACTTGGCGATCATTGCCTTGCGCTCGGTGTCGTGGGCCTTGTACCAATCGACGGTTTGAACTGGCGTGTTCTCGCCGCAGCCAGCCAGGACGGCCGCGACTACCAGGACGATGGAGAGCTTTTTCATTTCCGCACCTCCCGAACTTCCGCGTCGATGACGCGGCCGGAGCCGTGACGGGCTTCATGCTGCTGCGCGACTTCGAGGGCGTGGGCCAGCTCGGCCGCGCTGATGATCCGCAGAGCGGCAACCGTTCGCAGGGCGCTTTCTCGCGCTCCAGCCCAATGCGGTGCAATCCGCTCCCCGGTCTTGTTCAAGATGAACACGGACAGTGCAAGGCATGCCACCGACACGAACAATGCGGCATAGGGCGACAGCGGGCCTTCTTTGCCCGGTAGCGTCACAGCCGTCCAGTCGGCAAGTGCAACGACGAACGGCAAGAACGCCAGGATGCCGGCAGCAAGATCGGTGTGAGGCATTAACGGTGCTCGCCGGCTGACTTCCCGCGTGAAGCCCATGCGGTGAATGCACACCCAGAAGCGCCAAAGCGGTAGCAGGAGGAAGAACAAGCAGATCACCAGGACAGGCACGTGAAAGAAGGAAATCATGGTCGTGCCTCCCTCAGTTCGTGACTTGGGGCTGAATCCAGCCGCGCCGTGCGTTGGCCTTGGCGTTCAACTCGCGCTGCCGTTGCTGCTGCAAGCGGTCTTCGGCCGCCGCGACCATCTGATACATCTGGAGCTTGGTTTGCTCGTTCTGGATCATTGCTTGCTCGGCAGCGATGCGCCCTTGCAGCTCGGCGATAGCCTTCGGGTCGGGCGTGTCGTTGATCTTCGCCATGAGTTGGTCGATTTGATTCAGCCGCGACTTGGCCTTGTCGTAGGCGTCCAGGGCGAAAGCCTTGTCCTGGGAACCCTTGACGGCTTGGGCTTCGCAGGCCGTGCGCTGTTCTGCGACCTTGTAATGGGCGCAGGCGTCATAGACCTTGTTGCTTTCGTATATCGAGGCCGCCCGGCCGCTCAGGCCGGAATAGCCGCCCGTCTTCACGGAGTCATAGACGCCCTGCCAGTCGCTCGGCAGGTAGTCGCGCAGTGCCGGGTTATTCATGATCTGCCCCAGGCCGCGCGAGCCGGTCAGGGACTGGTACTGCTGCTTCATCTGGTCGATTTGGCTGACCATCTGGTCATACTGCATCTTCCATTTCGCCATCGTCTCGATTTGCTGCTGGATGCTGTTGGCGATGGAAGCGCCATCCGTGACCGGAATCTGCGCGTGTGCGAGGTTGCCCAGCAATGCCGAGCAGGCGACGGCGAGCGCCGTCAGGGACTTGAGAGATTTCATGCTTGCCACTCCTTTCGGTTGAAGGGAGGGCATCGGGCTTGTCAGCCGTTCCGCCTGTGGTGGCGGTCTTGCTCCCCATCCGGGAGCGCACCCTAGCGGGCTATCACAACGCGCCTTTCCGCGTGGTCATGCTGTCCTGTTCCAGCCTGTCATACCGGGCGCAGCGCGGAGCCGGTCAAGTAGATGGGCGACGCCCAAAACTAATGTCTTGATACTACCAAACGAGCCTATTTTGGCACGTTCTCTATGCTTTGAGTATAGCCTATTTATGCGCAAATGAGTAAATGAATTTAGCTTCACTTGCTCAAAAGAGCAGAAAAACAGCCAGTCCAGCCACTACACCGGAGGTCACGCCAGAGACAAGCGCAGCCGTCCAGATCGAGCGATTGGTTTCCACCGTCGAGCGGGCCACCTGCCCCATTGCTTCGCCGATTTCCTGCCGTATCGCCTTGCGGGTCGATTCCAATACTTCGGCATGTTCCCGCAGCATGGCCGCTTTCAGCTCGGCCGCCTCGGCATGAAGCTGCCGGGTCTTCGTGTCCCACAGGGTTTGTGCCTGCTTCACCACTTCACCATTGATCGCCTTGCCGGTCTTCGACAACTGTTCGACCAGGGTTTCCAACTCGCTTTTCTGGTCTTCCAGGATGAGCCGGTTCAGCAGCACCACGGCAAAGACTGGATCGTTTTCATCGACCTGCACACCCGTGCGGGCCACCAGTTCCGCGATGTACTTGCGCCGCTCCATGGTCAGAACTCGATCTTTTCGAGCTGGCCGAACACATCCTTGGCGACGTTGCGGATGCGCTGCTTTTCCATCAAGGCGAAGTCCGGCGACTGCATGATTTCCTCGACCGTCAGGCGCTTGGTGTTCATCTTCTTCACGTCATCGCCGTAGGTCTGATGGTTACGGGCTTGCAGCAGCACCGCACCATGCAGCCGATCCTGATTGGCCTTGAACACCTTGGTTTCGGTGAACTCCTTCCCTTCCACCGTCTTCATGGGGCCGAAGTGCTCATTCAGCCAGAGCACCAGGGGCGCGTCCTCGATGCCCTGGGCAATCGAGTTGAAGCCGTTGGCCGTGTCGGTCAGGGTGTCGCCGCCGCCGACCACGGTATGCAGATAGACCTTCTTCCCGTTGTCGGTAAGGAAGCTGACCACATCGTTTTCGACCATGTAGGCCAACAGGGGTGAGAAGGTGTTAGCGCCGTTGTCGATGACGAACGTCCCTTCCTCGGTCAGCAGCTTTTCCATGAGACTGTCGAACCGCTTCGCGTCAATCGTGCGCGACTCGTTCATGACCGGGATGTGTTGCGCGCCCAGGGCCTTGTAGTGGGCGAACGTGGTGTTCTCCTGATCGGTGTCGAAGGCTTTCAGGTTCGCGCCCTTGCTCTTGAAGTACTGCGCGAGCATGACGGCCACGAACGATTTGCCGATGCCGCCCTTGCCTTGCAGGATGAAGTGAATGGTGTTGTCCATGTGATAGCTCCTTACGTCAGTTGATCGTCGTCGGGGGTTGGGTTGTGGGTGAAGCGTTTCGGCTTCGGTATCTCGAAGGCACCGACCTTGCGCGCTTCCGTGGTTGAGGTTGCCGGCGGTTTTCCTTGGTCATGACCAAGGCCGGCCGGTGTCGCCGTGGTCTGACGCTGCTTCTTCCTGATCCTGTAGAGCATCGTTTCAAACGTCTTCAGGGTCAGATCGAACCCTTGGGCATTGAGCGTTTCGACGATCCTGGCGTTACTCACGCCGGCCTGCTGCGCCGTCTCTATCTCGCCCAATATCTCGCGCAGGCGGGCCGTCTTCGTCCGCCCTGCACTCTCTTTCGCAAGCGCCAGAAGCGCCTGCCCTGCTGGTGATTTGTCCATTTCGGGCCTCGTAATAGGTCGATGACGTTATTTTGTTGTGTTAATGTTGTGTTGTCAATGTGCGTTTGTCGTGTTTTGTCGTGTGAAAGTGCGGAAATACGTTATTTTTCGTTGTGTCATGTAATGGGTTAGGCGTGTATATGTTGGGGAAAGGGGTAGAGGTTGTGGGCTAGTGCAGGATAGGCTAACGCCGGTATTTTGTGCCACACTACGCGAAGCCGGAATCATGTGTGGCGACGGCTTCTCGCGAAAGATTTCGTCATGACGAAAATTTCCGCTGCATGCCCACACATGGGACTCCCCCTTTCCCCGGAGAAGGCCATGCCAAGAAAAGCCGAAATCGGAGCAACCCGAGACAGTCACATCTACCGCGTTCGCGTTCCCGTCGAGCTGCAAGAGCAGTGGGAAGCGTGGTGTGCCAGGACGGACAAGAAACCATCCGAGGTGATGCGGGCACTGATGCGCTACATCGTCCAGGACGACATGCCGCCCGAGGTGCGCGACTGGATCGCCGCCCAGGCAGCCGGCCAGCCCGACGACGGGCCGAAGGAGCGAATCGAGGTTCGCTTGACGCCGACCGAGTACCAGGGCGTCACGACCAGGGCCGAGGCCGAGGGCTGTTCGCCTATCCGCTGGATCGTCAATTGCGTGCGTGCCAGTCTGACCCATGAGCCGCAATTCACGATGGAGGCGACCAGGGCGCTATGGGAATCGTCCTATCAGCTCCGAAGCATCGGCCGGAACCTGAACCAGATCGCCAAGCGACTGAACGAAGGCGGGCGCGTCAGTCTCAAGGCGGAGCAGATCGAGAAGCTGGCGACGTACATATACAGGCACACGGACAAGGTGGCCGCCGTCCAGGACGCAAGTCTTAGCCGCTGGAAGCTGGACATCGAGCCGGGCGGTAAGGCCGCCTTTCCCCTACCCGGCGCAGAGCCGGGGGGCAGCGTGTAGGCCGGAGAGGATCGAACACGGCCGCTTTACCGCCCAGGGCAATACGCATATACTCCAATGAGTAAATACGTTTTCACTCAAAGGATGCTATATGCACGTCATCGCCGTTCTGAACCAAAAGGGCGGGTCGGGTAAGACGACCATCGCCACACACCTAGCCCGCGCCTTGCAGTTGGACGGCAAGGATGTCTTGCTTGTCGATTCCGACCCCCAGGGCAGCGCCCGCGATTGGGCCGCCGTGCGCGAGGACAACCCGCTGGCCGTTGTCGGCATCGACCGGCCGACCATTGACCGCGACTTGAAGGCCATCGGCCGGAAAGACTTCGTGGTGATCGACGGAGCGCCCCAGGCGGCCGACTTGGCCGTGTCGGCCATCAAGGCCGCCTCGTTCATCCTGATCCCGGTGCAACCCTCCCCCTACGACATTTGGGCGACGGCCGATCTTGTCGAGCTGGTGAAGCAGCGGATCGAGGTCACGGACGGCAAGCTGCAAGCCGCCTTTGTCGTGTCCAGGGCCATCAAGGGCACCCGCATCGGGGCCGAAGTCACCGACGCATTGAACGGCTACGGCCTACCCGTCTTGGAGTCACGCATCACGCAGCGGGTGATTTATCCAGGTACGGCTGCCGCCGGAACCACGGTCATGGATGACGAACCCGAGGGCGACGCCGCCCGCGAGGTGCGCGCCCTGATGGCCGAGATTACGCAAAAACTCATTTGAGCTTATGAGGATTTGAAATGATGAGCACAAAAGGCACACTCAGCGCAGGCCGGCCGAGCGCGAAGACCAACAAGGCCGCAACCCTTGCCAGTCTTGCCGACAAGGCGACCACCAAGCGCGTGAACTTCGACTTGAGCGCCGAGCAGCACACCAAGCTCAAGGTCTATGCCGCCAAGCAGGGAAAGACCGTCAAGGAGCTGCTGACGGATTTCGTTGAACAGCTTCCGAGTGATTGAGTAAATGAGTTTAAGAGCGAATCATCAAAGCGAGGCGGGGGGCGACAATGCTGCAAGTGGTCGATAACGTGCGCAAAGAGGTTTCCCCGCGCATCGCGCAGAAACGTAAGGCCGAGTTCGGCCAGTTCATGACGCCTTCGAGCGTGGCCCGCTTCATGGCGTCCCTATTCCCGGCCAGCACCCTGCAGACTTGTCGGCTACTGGATGCCGGCGCCGGGGTAGGCGCCTTGTCGTGCGCGTTTCTGGATCGCTGGACGGCCGGCGGCTTCGCATTCGAGACGGTCGAAGCGACCGCCTACGAGATTGACGACACCTTGCGGGGGCACTTGGCGCAGCACTTGGCCGGCTACAACCAGGTCAAGGCGAACATCATCGCGGGCGACTACATCGAACTGGCGACCGTGGAAGGTCTGCAGAGGCAGGGCTACACCCATGCCATCCTCAATCCGCCCTACAAGAAGATCAACAGCAATTCCGCGCACCGGCTGGCCCTGCGCCGTGTCGGCATCGAGACGGTGAACCTGTATAGCGCCTTCGTCGCGCTTGCCGTCGCCCAGGCCGCGCCGGGCGGGCAGATCGTTGCCATCATCCCGCGCAGCTTCTGCAATGGGCCGTATTACCGCCCGTTCCGCGATTTCATCCTTGAGCGTGCAGCCGTCCGCCACATGCATCTGTTCGAGTCGCGCAGCAAGGCATTCAAGGATGACGAGGTTCTGCAAGAGAACATCATCATCCGCTTGGAGCGGGACGGCCAGCAGGGGCCGGTGACGGTGACGACATCGACCGATGACACTTTCGCCGACCTTGTGACGCACGAACACCCGTTCGACCGGATCGTGTTCCCGGATGACCCGGAGCGGTTCATTCACGTCCCCACGTCCCCGGAGAAGAACGCTATCGAGCTATCCGAGGCGATCCGCTCCACGCTGGCCGACCTGGGCATCAAGGTATCCACCGGTCCGGTGGTCGATTTCAGGCTGAAAGAGCACCTGCGAGACATGCCAGGGGAGGGCACCGTTCCCTTGCTGTATCCGGGCCATTTCAGCAGCACCGGCACCACATGGCCCATCGAGGGCATGAAGAAGCCGAACGCCATCGAGCGCAACGCCGACACCGAAAAATGGCTGTACCCGAGCGGCTTCTACTGCGTGGTTCGCCGCTTCTCGTCCAAGGAAGAAAAGCGCCGGATCGTGGCGAGCGTGGTCGAGCCGAGCGCCTTCGGTGACGCGCCCGTGTTGGGCTTCGAGAACCACCTGAACCTGTTCCACGAGAACAAGCGCGGATTGCCCGAGGCGCTGGCCCGTGGTCTAGCCGTGTTCCTGAACACAACCGCGGTTGATGAGAATTTCAGGCGCTTCAACGGCCATACCCAGGTCAATGCGACCGACCTCAAGCTGATGAAGTACCCGAGCCGTGAAACCCTGATCGAGCTTGGCGAGTGGGCCATGCAGCAAGGAACGCTCACGCAAGAACAGATCGACGCCAAGCTAGGAACCCTGACCGAATGAACGACAAGAACGACTACATCGAGGCCGCGCACCAGATCATCATTGCCTTGGGCCTGCCCAGGGCGCAGCAAAACGAGCGTTCCGCGCTGTCGCTGCTGGCCTTGCTGAACCTCACGCCGGGCAGGGCGTGGGCCGACGCGGAAAACCCGCTTGTGGGCATCACGCCCATCATGGATTGGGCGCGCGAGCACTACGGCAAGGAGTACGCACCGAACACCCGCGAGACGTTCCGCAGGCAGACCATGCACCAGTTCTGCGATGCCGGCATTGCCCTCTACAACCCGGACAAGCCCGACCGGCCGGTGAACAGCCCGAAGGCCGTCTATCAGATCGAGCCGGCCGCGCTGGACCTGCTGCGTACCTTCGGCACGCCGGCATGGCATGACAGCCTGACCGCCTATCTGGCCGAGCGGGAAACGCTGGTTGCCCGCTATGCCAAGGAGCGCGAACAGAACCGTATCCCGGTCGAGATTGCACCGGGCAAGGAAATCACCCTCAGCCCCGGCGAGCATAGCGAGCTGATCCGGGCCATCATCGAAGACTTCGCCCCGCGCTTCGCGCCGGGTAGCGTGCTGGTCTATGCCGGCGACACGGGCGACAAGTGGGGCTACTTCGACGCGCCCTTGCTGGCCGGCCTGGGCGTCGATGTGGATTCACACGGCAAGATGCCCGACGTGGTGTTGCACTTCACCGCGAAAAACTGGCTGCTGCTGGTCGAGTCCGTCACCAGTCACGGCCCGGTCGATGGCAAGCGTCACGCCGAGCTGGCGAAGCTGTTCGCCGGATCGACTGCCGGACTGGTCTATGTGACCGCCTTCCCGAACCGGGCCATCATGGGCCGCTACCTGGGCGAAATCGCCTCGGAAACCGAAGTGTGGGTGGCTGATGCACCGTCCCATCTGATCCACTTCAACGGCGTGCGTTTCCTTGGCCCGTACCCCACTGAATGACCGCAGGAGGATCTATGTCCAACGAGACAGCGAAAGAGGTATTGCGCGGCTACGGCAGAGCCAACGCGGCCGGGTTGGCGTCACTGATGGATGTCGAGGACTGGCAGCGCATCGCCCGCCAGGAGCTGGAGCGCCGGGCAACCAGCATCGTGCAGGCGCTGGACGATGCCACCCTTGAAGCCATCGCGGCCGGTGAAATCGACATGCGGGCCATGTGCCGGCAAGTGCTCGAAGAACAGGGCAGGGCGCAGGCTTAAACGCTCATGCGAGTTATTGAGGAAACGAGTTTTTGAGTAAATGAATGGTGACAGGCCCGCGCACCAGGTCAAGCGGGTTTGTCACCAGTCGCCGCCCCTTCCTTCATGCCCGGCGCGTACTTGTAGAGCGTGCTACGCCCGATCTTGAGCGCCTTGCAAATCTCCGTCACCGACCGATTGCCGGCGGCCATCGCCTGAATCGCCGCGACCTTCTCCGGGGGCAGGGCAGGGCGTCCGCCCTTGCGCCCCCGCGCCCTCGCCGCAGCAAGCCCCGCGTGCGTGCGCTCCACGATCAAGCGCCGCTCGAACTCGGCCAGCGCCGCGAAGACATGGAACACCAGACGGCCAGCGGCCGAGCTGGTTTCAATCCGTTCCGTGACGCTCTCGAAGCCGACCCCGGCGGCTTCCAGCTCGCCCACGATCTTGACCAGTTCGGGCAGCGAGCGCCCCAGGCGGTCGAGCCGCCACACCACCAGGACATCCCCCTTGCGGGCATACGACAGGGCTTCATCCAAGCCCGGCCGGGCCGCCTTCGCGCCGCTGGCCGTGTCGGTGAACACCTTTTCGCAACCGGCCGCCGTCAAGGCGTCCCGCTGCAAGTCCATACGCTGATCGTCGGTCGATACCCGCGCGTAACCGATCTTCATGTTTTCGTCCGTTTATTCGATGAAACCGGCAGTTTATAGACTTTGATTTATAGACGCCATTGCGGACATAGAACAGGCCCGAAAGCAGGGCAGGGCGGGCCGGTGTTGCGTAATCCACAAAACGACCGTTTTCGGACTGTTGCGCAGTGATAGCATTAGTCTTAGAATGCTTTCATTGATAGCGCAAAGCGCAGGAGGCCAACATGGCGACAGTTACCGTTAGAAATCTGCCGGACGAGGTGCATCGCGCGCTTCGAGTACGCGCAGCAACGCACGGCCGCAGCACCGAGGCCGAAATCCGCGACATCCTCGAATCGACCGTTCGCCCGCCGGAGCGGCTTCGCCTGGGCACGGCCTTGGCCGAGTTGGGCCGCCGCGTCGGGCTGACCGATGACGACATCGCAGCCTTCGAGCAGGTGCGCGACAAGACCCCGGCCGAGCCTGTGAGGTTTGAATGATCGTCTTGGATACCAACGTCGTTTCCGAGGCGATGAAAGCGGAACCGAATCCCGCCGTGCGGGCGTGGCTGGATGAGCAGGCGGCCGAAACCCTCTACCTGTCCAGCGTCACGCTTGCCGAACTGCTGTTCGGCATCGGTGCCTTGCCGTCCGGCCGGCGCAAAGATGCGCTGTCGCAAACGCTGGATGGCCTGCTGGAGCTGTTCGGGGATCGCGTGCTTGCCTTCGACACCGACGCAGCGCGGCACTACGCCGAGCTGGCCGTTACCGCCCGTGCCGCCGGCAAGGGCTTCCCCACACCAGACGGCTACATCGCTGCCATTGCGAACGCTCGCGGCTTCACCGTCGCCACGCGCGACGTTGCGCCGTTCCAAGCGGCCGGCCTCAACGTCATCAACCCGTGGGAGGCCATGCAGTGACGGCACAGGAGAGTTTCCCCACGGCGCTGTCAGCGTCGTGACAACGTGGTGACGTCGGCGAGCTGGCCAGGTCGCCGAGCTGTCACCAATAACAACCCCGGCGCGCCAACGCCGGTTTTTCTAGGAGTGGCGAACGATGAACCAGAGCATTGAACAGACGGGTATCCCGCAAGACCAGATCGAGGGCTTTGTGAACGCTTTCTTTGAACAGTTGGAGCCGAGGCCGAAGAAGGCCCGGCCGTGGACGTTTGACCGCCTGAACGCGGCTTGCGACACCCCCGGCGCAGAGCCGGTGCAGGCGGTTTTGTATCCCGACGATGCCGCCGGCTTCACGCTGTACGCGCGTCAGGGCCGCACGTTGCGCGCCGTCACCTACCACGGCCAGCCGGTGCGCTTCCGAACGTTCGAGAAGGCGCTTACCACGCTGGCCGACGTGTCCGGTCTGTCGCCGGAAATCGTTGTCGATGCCTCGAACTGGCGCGAGGAGAGCGGGCCGCTATGAGGCCAGAAAAGAAAAGCCCGACACGCGCCAACGTGTCGGGCCGGGTGCGGCCCCGGAGTGGCGAACTCAGTAAGGGCCGCTGACCATTACCAAAACAGGCGAATGACCATGACCAATCTTAGCAAAAACGGGAACCGACAGACAGCCCTAGACCTGGGCGACCAGTTCGACGAAGCGGCCTACCGTGCCGAGCTGATCGCCGCCGGCATCGAGCCGGCCGCCGCTGCCGATGTTGCCGCCAAGACCGCCCAGGCGCGCGGCAAGCGTGATCGCTCGCCGCTGAATGTCGGTGCATCGCTAAACCTGCCGCCAGCCGTCAAGGATGCCGTGCAGCGCGTTGAGCGCGCCCAGGAGAAGGCCACGCCGGCCAAGAAGGCCAGCGCCGGCCGCGCCTTGACCCTCAGCAAGCAGGAGGGCAAGCTGCTGGAGGTGGCGACCGACATCGCCACGACGCCGCCATCCGGCGAGGACATGGCTTTCACCCATGCCGTGCTGTGTCAGGTCGGTTTGCCCCGCGCCAAGGTCGAGGGCCGCGAGTTCATGCGCCAGTCCGGCCAAGCCTGGGTGAACGTGCAAGCCGGGTGGCTGGACGAGGGCAAAGGGCCGGTGCAGCAGCCCATTCCCTACGGCGTGATGCCGCGCCTTGCGCTGGCCTGGGTTTCTACGTTCGCAGTGCGCCACGGCACGCGCGAAATCCCCATCGGTGACAGTGCGGCCGACTTCCTGCGCCTGATGCTGGGAGCCGATACCGCGAGCCAGGGCGCACGCTATACGACCTTGCGCAAGCAGATGCACGCCTTGGCCGCGTGCCGCTTGCAGCTCGGTTTCCGAGGCCGCACGTTCAACGGTCAGCCCGTCGAGCAGTTCGACGCCTGGGTGTCCAACCGCGACAGCCAGCAAAAGCCGCTTTGGCCGGGCGTGATGACGCTCTCAGAGCACTACTTCAACGAGCTGCGTGATAGCGCCGTGCCGCTGGACAATCGCGCCCTGCACGCGCTGAAAGGCTCCGCGCTGGCGTTGGACGTGTACGCATGGCTGGCCCATCGTCTTCACCGCATCGAGGGCAAGGGCGTTGTGCTGCATTGGAAGTCGCTGCGCGAGCAGTTCGCCCAGGAGTACAAGGGCAAAGACCCGGACAAGGACTTCAAGAAGGAGTTTCTGCCGGTGCTGCGCAAGGTGCAGGCCGTCTATCCGAGTGCCAACGTCAAGCAGGTGACGGGCGGGCTGCTGTTGCTCGGCTCGCCGCCACCGATTCCGAAGAAGCTCACAAAGTAGGCTCACCCTGGCGATGCCAGGGCCGGGCTATCGTGCTGCGCATCGAGCCTGCCGGCATGGCCGACTGTCTCGCCCCTTCGGGTTTCTATCCCTTTCGTTCCGCCGTCCCGGCGGGTCGTGGTGACATCGCATCGAGCTGGCCAGCTCGGCCGCGTCACCATCGCATGACTGAGCGCGATAAATCGCCCCCCCCTCGACTGGCCGCCAAGCCGCGCCAGAACGATAAATCACCCCCCCCTTGATCCGCCGCGACCGGCGTCCGACTGGTGACAGATCGGCGCGACCAGGTGCGCGCGTTGTCACCATCGCGGAAAGTGGAAAAACCCTGTGGATAGTGCGACTTATCCACGATAAATCGCACCCCCCCAGCGCGATAAATCGCACCCCCCCTAGGCCGGTTGTCCACGATAAATCGCACCCCCCTTGCGCGATAAATTCCCCCCCCCCTAAAACCGGTACGGTTCTGCCTTTAAAAAAAGATCCTATAAATTTTTGCTGGTAGTAGGAGCGCCGCTTTCGGTGGAAAACTCTACCGACAGCGCAAACGAAGCGGCGCAGAGCGGCCTACGGCCGGGGCACCCCTGCGGGGTTCCCCCGGACAAGCCGGCTCCCCCTCCGGCTCAAATGGCTGGCCTTCGGCCAGGACTGTTTACCAGGGCGCGGCTACCGCCGCGCGGTTCCACTCCGAACCGCCGAGGCCACCAGAACGCACAGGAAGGCCGTAGAGGCGTTTTCCTGCAGGTCTGCAGGGTCAGGGAAGGGGAAGCGCTTAAAACGCGCCTACGGCGCTTCCTGGAGCTTTCTAGGACCGCTGAAACTGTCTTGCGGATGCATGGCAGAAGGGACACGCCGCCCCCACGCCGGCCGATGGCCGTCGAGAGGGAGAAAGGCGCTTGCAGCGCCTACCACCCATCCCCCCGCCCTTCCCGCTGGCGGGAAGGGCGCGAGTCGCCCTCTGTCGTCAGGGGTGCAGCCGGCGGGGCGCTTCGCTTCCTTGTCTGCCCCCTGCCGGTGAGCGTTGGGCCGCTCCTGCCGCGTCAAGGGGCCGTGTCCTCGCCCTTCGGGCTGCGGGCCGCACCAACCCCT
>CAYUJV010000065.1:0-15206 GCA_964445085.1 uncultured Burkholderiales bacterium | reverse complement strand
GCCCAGTACATGGCGGCCTTCCTCATCATGTCCGGCCTCATGAACGGCGTGTTCGCGGCGCTGGACGGCATCCTGTTCTACGTGTTCTGGGAGGCCATGCTGATCCCGATGTTCATCGTCATCGGCGTGTGGGGCGGACCGCGCCGGGTCTACGCCAGCGTGAAGTTCTTCCTGTACACGCTGCTCGGCTCGCTGCTGATGCTGATCGCCTTCATCTACCTGCACCAGAAGGCCGGCAGCTTCGAGATCCTGGAATTCCACAAGCTGCCCCTGGGCTACCGCGAGCAGATCCTGATCTTCCTTGCCTTCTTCACCGCCTTCGCGGTCAAGGTGCCCATGTGGCCGGTGCATACCTGGCTGCCGGACGCCCACGTGGAGGCGCCCACCGGCGGCTCGGTGGTGCTGGCCGCGATCATGCTCAAGCTCGGCGCCTACGGCTTCCTGCGCTTCTCCCTGCCCATCGCGCCGGACGGCAGCCACGCCCTGGCCGGCTTCATGATCACCCTGTCCCTGATCGCCGTGGTCTACATCGGCCTGGTGGCGCTGGTGCAGGGCGACATGAAGAAGCTCATCGCCTACTCATCGATTGCCCACATGGGCTTCGTCACCCTCGGCTTCTTCATCTTCAACGCGCTGGGCATCGAGGGCGCGCTGGTGCAGATGATCTCCCACGGTTTCATTTCCGGCGCGCTGTTCCTGTGCGTGGGCGTCATGTACGACCGCGTGCACTCGCGGCAGATCGCCGACTACGGCGGGGTGGCCAACCGCATGCCGATGTTCGCGGCCTTCTTCGTGCTGTTCGCCATGGCCAATTCCGGATTGCCCGCCACCAGCGGCTTCGTCGGCGAGTTCATGGTGATCATGGGGGCGGTGAAGGTGAACTTCTGGTACGCCTTCCTCGCCGCGACCACGCTGATCTTCGGCGCCGCCTACACCCTGTGGATGGTGAAGCGCGTGGTGTTCGGCGCCGTCACCAACGAGCATGTGGAGCACATGCAGGACATCTCGCCGCGGGAGTTCCTGGTGCTGGCCATCCTGGCGGTGGCGGTGCTGGCCATGGGCGTGTACCCGGCGCCGTTCACTGCGGTGATGCATGCCTCGGTCGATCAGCTGCTGAATCATGTGGGGCAGAGCAAGTGCGCCCCGCTGTGCGTATGGTAGGGGCCCCGAGAAATGACCATGAACCTTGCCATGACTGACCTGTTGCCGGTTCTGCCGGAGATCGTTCTCCTCGGCATGGCCTGCATCATCCTGATCCTGGACCTGTTTCTGGCGGACGACCTGCGCTGGCTGACCTTCGGCCTGTCGCTGGCGACGCTCGCCGGGATTGCGGCGATCACCGTGGCCACCCACAGCGAGCTGCCGACGCTGGCGTTCAGCAACACCTTCGTCGACGATGCGCTGTCCGACATTCTCAAGCTCATGCTCTACGCGGCGGTCGCGGTCGTGCTCGTCTATTCGCGGGACTACGTGAAGCAGCGCGGCATGTATCGCGGCGAATTCTACGTGCTGGTGCTGTTCGCCACGCTGGGCATGATGATCATGATCTCCGCCAGCCACTTCCTCACCCTGTACCTGGGGCTGGAGTTGTTGTCGCTGTGCCTGTACGCGCTGGTGGCGCTGCAGCGCGACAATGCGGTGGCCACCGAGGCGGCGATGAAATATTTCGTGCTCGGCGCCCTGGCCTCGGGACTGCTGCTCTACGGCATGTCCATGATCTACGGCGTGACCGGCTCGCTGGAACTGGGCAAGATTGCCGCGCTGTTGCCGGGCGTCGATGCCCACGACACGGCGCTGGTGTTCGGCCTCGTCTTCGTGGTGGCCGGGCTGGCCTTCAAGCTGGGCGCGGTGCCGTTCCACATGTGGATTCCGGACGTCTATCAGGGGGCGCCCACCGCGGTCACCCTGTTCGTGGGATCGGCGCCCAAGCTCGCGGCGTTCGCCTTCGTCATGCGCCTACTGATCGACGGTTTGGGGGGGCTGGTGGCCGACTGGCAGCCGATGCTGGTGCTGATGGCGGTGCTGTCCATGGCGATCGGCAACATCACCGCCATTGCCCAGACCAACATCAAGCGCATGCTGGCCTACTCCACGATCTCCCACATGGGCTACCTGCTGCTCGGCTTCCTGTCGGGGACCGAGGCGGGCTACGGCGCCGCCATGTTCTACGTCGCCGCCTACGTGGTGATGAGCCTGGGCGGCTTCGGCATGGTGATCCTCCTGTCGCGCCAGGGCTTCGAGGCGGAACAGCTGGAAGACTTCAAGGGGCTGAACCAAAGAAGCCCGTGGCATGCCTTCCTGATGCTGTTGCTGATGTTCTCCATGGCCGGGATACCGCCCACGGTGGGCTTCTACGCCAAGCTGTCCGTCCTGCAGGCCGCGCTGAATGCCGGTTTCCTCTGGCTGACGGTGTTCGCCGTGCTGATGTCCGTGATCGGCGCCTTCTACTACCTGCGGGTGGTCAAGCTCATGTATTTCGACGAGCCGGCCGACACGGCGGCGATCCGGCCGGGGCCCGACATGAACGTGGTCCTGAGCGCCAACGGGCTGGCGGTGCTGGCGCTGGGCATCGTGCCCCAGCCGCTGATGGCGCTGTGCGCCAGCGCCGTCCGGCAGATGCTCTGAGCAAATAAAAAAGGCCAGGGAATCCCTGGCCTTTGCGCGGGCGCAACGGATGCTTACGCGGCCTTGCCGTATTTCTCCTTGGCTTCCCGGGCGGCCTTGGCGGACTCGGGATCGTAGGCCTTGCCGGACCAGAGCATGTTGTAGGCGATTTCCTCGTTGCCGTTCTCGCACAGCTCCAGCACTTTCTTGAACAGGGGCTGGAAGGTTTCGGAGCGGTGGGACTGCTCGTGTTCCTCCATGCTGTTCCAGAAGGTGACGATCAGGGCTTCTTTGCCCTTGAGCGGGCTTTCCACCGCCTGGCCCACAGTCGAGCCTTCATTGGAGACCGCGCCGGAGTTCAGGACCACGAAGCCGCCGACGAAGCCGGTGTCCGAATGGTAGGTTTTGACGTTTTCGCACAACTCGGCGACACGCTCTTCCAGGTCCTCGACCTTGTACTCGGGGCGCAGAATCACGCGGTTAACGGTCACGACGCCATCGCTATTCAGTCCATTGATCAAGCTGCTCATGGTTCGCTCCTTTAGAAAAGTAGTAGGTGCTAATATTAGCCGTCCAAAAAAAGCCGAATAATCAGCCATCTGACAAATGTTGACTGAATTACTCAGGCATGTTGATAAGATAGCAGCCAATTGTGAAAGTTTCAATATGGGTAGAAAAAATCTTTATGAGTACCCCATCAGCAGTACCAAGCTCTACGAGGGCCGGCTGCTGCACGTGCACCGGGACGAGGTGCGCCTGCCCGATGGCAAGACCTCGGTGCGCGAATACATCCGCCATCCGGGGGCGGTCGTGGTGCTCGCGCTCACCGCGGACGGCGCCGTGATTCTCGAGCGTCAGCACCGCTATCCCCTGGGGCGGGATTTCATCGAGCTGCCTGCGGGCAAGATCGACCCCGGCGAGAGCACCCTGGCCTGCGCCCAGCGCGAGCTGCTGGAGGAGACGGGCTACACGGCGCAAGACTGGCAATATGTGACCACCGTGTATCCCTGTATCGGCTACGCCGACGAACGGCTGGTGTTCTACCTTGCGAGAGGGCTCGACTACCAGGGCCACCAACGCGACGAGGACGAATTCCTGGAGATCTTCCAGCTGCCCTTCGCGCAGGCGCTGGACCTGATCCGCAGCGGCGAAATCTGCGAGACGAAAACCGTCACCGGCCTGTTCTGGCTGGAGAAGCTGCTGGCCGGTACTTGGCAGCCCCAGCCCGAACCCGGGCCGGTTGCCGAGGGCGGGCAATGAAGTTCCAGCAACTGGAAATGGGTGCCCGCTTCGAATACCAGGGCAAGCTCTACGTCAAGGAAGGCCCGGTCGCGGCCCGGGAGGTGGAGAGCGGCAAGTCGCGCATGATTCCGCGCTATGCGCTGCTGAAGCCGGTGGCGGAATCGCCGAAGGGCGGGGCGAAGGCCGCGCCGAAAATGGTCCCGCGGGATGCGGTGCTGGCGGCCTTCGAGGTCTTCCATGGGGAATGCGCCGCGTGCCTGCCGCCGGAAGCGGAGGCGCGCCTGGCGGCTGCACGGGCGCGCTTTCTGTCCTCGTTTTAGGCCAGGTCGAACCCCGCCCGGCCGCATTTCCGGCCGGCAAGCTGGCTCGCGGCACGCAGGGTTCCTGCGACATCCTGCCCGCGCAGTTGGCCATCGATCGCACCGGCATTGAACGTGTCGCCTGCGCCCACGGTATCGACCACCCGCGGCGGAGGGAAGGCGGGACTGGCATGCAACTGATCGTCCGGGCCAAGAGCATAGGCGCCCTGGCTGCCCCAACCGACGAAGATCGTCGCCCGGGGCGCCTCCGCGCGCATGGCGCGCAGGTACGCGCCCGCCTCGCCGTGGCCGAAATGCTCTGCCAGCGCGCGCGAACAGAGCAGCACGTCGGGCAGGCCGAGGACGCGCTCCAGTCCTTGGCGCGGCTTTTCCGCTTCCAGCGAAATGCGCAGCTGCGGCCGTTGGGCGCGCACGTGCGCGATCATCCGCTCCAGCTCCGCCAGGTTGCGTCCCTCGAAATGAATCCAGTCGAAGGGGGCGAGGTCGATGCACGCGAAATCCTCAAAGCCGAATTCCGGCAGGTCCCGATAATGCACGATGGTGCGGCTGCCCGAGGGCGCCACGAGGATGGACGAGGTCGGCGGCTTGCCCGCACGGGTGACGCAGTGGGAGACATCCACGCCGAAGCGGCGGAAATCCTCGAGCAGGATATGATTCTCCGGCGCATCGGCCAGCACGCCGGCGAAGCTCACGCGATGACCCAGCTGGGCCAGTACCACCGCGGTGTTGGCGGCGTTGCCGCCGCGCACGACGCGCAGGCTCCGCGCCCGCATCTCCTCGTCTTCGGCGGGGTAGCGGTCGACGCCGAAAATCAGGTCCAGGGTGGCGATGCCGACGGTTAGGATGCGCGCCATGTCAGTGCACCCGCGCGCCCAGCCGCGCCGCGATCAAGTCGGCCGCCTGCGCCACGCCCGTCAGTGCCACCGGCCGCGGCCGTTCCCCGGACAGCAGGCGTTCCAGGAGCGGGCCGAAATCGCCCCGTTCGAATTGCGCCCGGCTGATGCGCGCCGACTTGCTGACCGTGCCGTGCCAGGTGGCGAGGGCCGGTTCCTCGGGCCAGTCCGGGCGCGCCACATACATCAGCGGCGTGCCGCTGGCTGCCGCCTCGACGAAGGTGCCGTAGCCGGCCTTGGTGATGACGCAGTCCACCGAGGCGATCAGGTCGCTCACGCTCAGGCCGCTGGCTTCGATCGTGAGCACGTCGGCGCGTTCCAGGCCGCTGTTCTCTGCCACGATCCACCGGACACCCGGCAGCGCCGGCCACGGCCGGGGCAGGCGCGCCCCCACGCCGCCCATGGCCACCAGCACGAACCGGGATGCCGCGGGCAGGGCGCTGCGCTGGTTTGCGCCGGGCTGCGCAACCGGGCCGATGCTGTGCACGTTGCGGAGTTCGGGCATCTCCATGCCTGGGGTGAGGCGCAGGAAGGCATCCGCGCCGGCGTAGGCCGCCAGCATCTGGGCGTGGATGGCGGCAAAATCGGGGGCGGTGCGGAAATAGGGCGCGGCAATGCCCGCCCAGTGGAGCGAGCACAAGGCCATGCTCGGGATACCTGCCTGTCGCGCCCCGGCTAGGGCGAGGTAGGAGACGTTCGCCAGCACCAGGTCGGGCGCGAGCTGTGCCAGCCGTTCCGCCTCGCGCCCGACGCGCGCGTCCCAGTCGCGATGGAATTCGCGGTAGGCGGCAAGGCTCGCCGGCACGTCCACATCGAGCGCGCTCTGCATCACCAGCCCGAAATCGCTGGCCTCGGCGACATGGGCAAAGTCGCCGGCGATGCGGCGCGCGATGCGTTCCCGCGGCAGGCCGCAGCGGATGGTCAGCTCCAGTTGCGGCAGGCGCTCGCGCAGCGCATTGAGCACCGGAGCCGTCTGCGCCAGATGGCCGAAGCCATGGGAGGAGATGTCGACGAAGAGGTGCAGACTCATGGATTCGACGCGGGGTGGACGCAAGCGCGAATCCCCCCTGTCCCCCCTTTTTCAAAGGGGGAGACTTCCTGGGGGCGCCGTGCAGCAGGTTCCTCCCTGTGGAAAAGGGAGGTCAGGAGGGATTTCGGTGACGCGGTCACCATCATTTCAACAGTGCCGCATACTTGCTGCGGAATTTCTGCACCTTCGGCGCCACCACGAACTGGCAGTAGGGCTGGTACTCGTTGGCGCGGAAATAGCCCTGGTGGTAGTCCTCCGCCGGCCAGAATTTTTCCAGTGGCTTCAGCTCCGTGACCAGCGGCGCGCCCCATTCGCCGCTCTGCGCCACCGCCTGCATCGCCTCCTCGGCGATTTTTCGCTGGGCTTCGCCCTGATACAGAATGATGGAACGGTACTGGGTGCCGCGGTCGTTGCCCTGGCGGTTGAGGGTGGTCGGGTCGTGAATCGTGAAGAAGATGTCGAGCAGGGTGCGGTAGGACACCACGCCCGGGTCGAAGGCGATCTGCACCACTTCGGCGTGGCCGGTGGTTTCGCTGCACACCTGTTTGTAGGTCGGATGTTCGGTGTGGCCGGCGGCGTAGCCGGATACGACCCGTTGCACGCCTTTCACCTGTTCGAACACGGCCTCCAGGCACCAGAAGCAGCCGCCGCCCAGGGTTGCGAGTTCATGGGTGGCGAGTTCAGGCGTGGCAAGTTCGGTCGTGCTGGTCATGACGTGGCCCTCCTGTCCTGGGATGAGGCGCATTCTAGCAGGGCCACTGGCATGGGCCGGAAAAGCCATTTACCATGGTTGGCCAAAACCGAGTTTCCAGGCCTGTCATGTCCAAATCCGGCGCTGCGCCCCTGCAGCCGTTTTTCAGAAGCCGCGGCTATGTCCCGGGCGGCATCGTCACCAACAGCAGGAACGAAACGCTGCACATGGAAGCGCTGCCGCCCTTCCTGCGCACGCTGCTGGTGACGGACGGGACCGTGACCAAGCACCTCGAAGCCTATTTCTGGGAACAGGTGGAGGTGGAAAATCTCGGCCAAGCCGAGACCGTGCTCGAGCGCGAGGTGCCCTGGCTGGAGATGCGCGCCGGGGACGCGGTGCTGCAGCGGCGGGTGCGCCTGCATGGCGCGGAATCGGGCCGGGTCTACGCCCATGCCGAGTCGCTGATCCGGCTCGCCTCGCTGCCGGACCGCTTGCGCGCGGACCTGCTCGACGGCCGCATCGGCATCGGCGAGCTGCTGCGGGAGAAAGGACTGGAGACCTATCGCGAGATCCTCGATGTCGGCAAGCGGGGCGACGACCGCGTCTACCGCACCTACCGCATCGTCATCAACCACCACCCGGCCATCCTGATCACCGAGGAGTTTCCGTGCGCGCTGTATTGCTGATGCTGCTTGCATTCGCGGCGTGGCCGGCGGCCGCGTTCGACGTGGACGCGTTCAAGAGCGGCATGACGCGGGACGAGGTGAGGGGGGCGCTCAAGAGCTACAACTTCGAGCGCGTGCAGGATTTCTCCGACACCACCCTGATCGCCTACGACACCCCGGAGAAGGGCAGCAACCGCCAGTTCGTGTTCGATTTCTGCAACGACAGGCTGGTGGGCCTGCAGCAGGAAATGGCGCCGGCCATCCGCAACCTCATGATCATCGTGCGCAACTACAACGCCAAGTACGGCCAGCCGAGCAAGGTGACGGCCAACACCAACGTCACCAGCATCGGCGAGCGCAACGAGCTCGCCTTCTTCTGGCGCAAAGGTCTGGACGTGGTCGGCGTGCGCTATGTCACCACCGCGCCGGTGGAACAGCTCATGCTGCAGTACGAAACGCCGAACAACTGCTGGCAGGTGCCGCGATAGGAATTCGTGCCTGCGCCCTGCCCGGCAGCGCGGGCGAGGGTGCGGCCGCAACTTCGATACCGATGCGTTTCCTTTTTCTTCTCCTCCTGTTCGTAAGCGGCTCCCCGCTGGCGTGGGCCACGCCGACGCTGTCGAACGCCGCCATTGCCAGCGCCCATCCCCTGGCCACGGCAGCGGGCAGGGAGATCCTCGACCAGGGCGGCAATGCCTTCGATGCGGCCGTCGCCGTCGCGGCCGCCCTCGCCGTGGTGGAGCCTTACAGCTCCGGGTTGGGCGGCGGCGGCTTCTTTCTGCTGCACCGTGCGCGCGACGGCTTCCAGGTGATGATCGATGCGCGCGAAACGGCGCCCGCCGCCGCGACGCCGGCGCGCTATCTCGACCGCCACGGCAATCCGCTGCCGCGCGCCACCCTCGACGGCCCGACTGCGGCGGCGATTCCCGGCGTACCAGCGGGGCTGGCCCATCTCGCGCGCAAGTACGGCAGGCTGCCGCTGAGCCGCTCCCTTGCTCCGGCGATCCGGCTCGCCCGCGACGGCTTCCCGGTCGATGAACGCTACCGCCGCATGGCGCAGGTGCGCTTCCTGGGGCTGCATGGGCAGGAGCGGGCCGCGCGCCAGTTTCTGGTCGACGGCGCGGCGCCCCCGGTCGGCTACCTCCTGAAGCAGCCGCAGCTCGCCACGACGCTGGAGGCGCTCGCGCGCCAGGGAAGCGCCGGCTTCTATCGCGGGCCGGTGGCGCGCCGGATGGTCGCCGCGGTGCGCGAGGCCGGCGGCTTCTGGCGCGAATCCGACCTCACCCGCTACCGGGTGAAGGAGCGCAAGCCGATCGTGTTCGACTATCGCGGCATGCGCATCGTGTCCGCGCCGCCGCCGTCCGCCGGCGGCCTCGCCCTGGCGGAGAGCCTCAACATCCTCGCGCGCTACGATCTGAATCACGCCAGCCAGGCGCAGCGCATGCACTGGGTGGCGGAGGCGCTGCGCCGCGCTTATCACGACCGCGCGCGCTACCTGGGCGACCCGGACTACGTGGCGATCCCCACTGCGCGCCTGATGAGCCGCGCCTACGCGGACCGGCGCGCCGCCAGCATCGAGGCGCAAACCGCCACGCCCAGCGACCAGCTCGGCGCGGTGGCCGAAGTGCACCAGGGCGACAACACCACGCATTTCTCCATCGTCGATCGCGAGGGCAACCGCGTCGCCGCCACGCTCAGCATCAACACGCTGTTCGGCGCCTGCTTCGTCGCCGGCGACACCGGCGTGCTGCTCAACAACGAGATGGACGATTTCGCCGTCAGCACCCGTGCGGCGAATACCTATGGCCTGGTGGGCAGCCGCGCCAATCTGGTGGCGCCAGGCAAGCGGCCCTTGTCCAGCATGTCGCCCACCTTCGTCGAGGACCGGCGCGGCGTGCTGATCGTCGGCACCCCCGGCGGCTCTCGCATCATCAGCATGGTGCTGCTGGCCATCCTCGGCTACGCCGCGCAGCCGGCGGTGGACCTGAACGCCCTGGTCGCCGCGCCGCGCTATCATCATCAGTACCTGCCGGACCAGATCGAGGTCGAACCCGGCGGGTTTCCACGGGATGTCCTCGACGACCTGCAGCTGCGGGGGCATCTGGTGCAGGTCGGCGAGCGCAAATGGGGCGACATGCAGGCGGTGTGGATCGACAGGGCCACCGGCCGGGCCGTCGCCGCCAGCGATCCGCGCGGGCAGGGCAGCGGCCTGGCGTGGCCCTGATCCCTATCCCGGCAGCAGGGCTATCCTGTATCATTACGCCCAACATTTCTCCCGGTTTCCCGCATGAAAACGACTTTTCTGGATTTTGAGCAGCCGATCGCCGAACTTGAAGGCAAGATCGAGGAGCTGCGCTACGTGCAGGACGACTCCGCCCTCGACATTTCCGAGGAAATCGAGCGCCTGCAGAAGAAGAGCAAGAGCCTGACCAAGGAGATTTACGCCAAGCTCTCGCCCTGGCAGATTTCCCAGGTGGCGCGCCATCCGCAGCGGCCCTATTCGCTGGACTACATCGGCGCGCTGTTCACCGATTTCGAGGAGCTGCATGGCGACCGCCATTTCGCCGACGATCCGGCCATCGTCGGCGGCATCGCCCGCTTCAACGGCCAGTCGGTGATGGTGAACGGCCACCAGAAGGGCCGCGACCACGGAGGAGATCTACCGCAATTTCGGCATGCCCCGCCCCGAGGGCTACCGCAAGGCGCAGCGCCTGATGAAGCAGGCGGAGAAGTTCAACCTGCCGCTGTTCACCTTCATCGACACGCCCGGCGCCTATCCCGGCATCGACGCCGAGGAGCGCGGGCAGTCGGAAGCCATCGCCAGCAATCTGTACGTGATGTCGGAGCTGCGCATTCCCATCGTCTGCACCGTGATCGGCGAGGGCGGCTCCGGCGGCGCGCTGGCCATCGGCATTGGCGACGCGATGCTGATGCTGCAGTACGGCACCTATTCGGTGATCTCGCCCGAGGGCTGCGCCTCCATCCTGTGGAAGAGCGCGGAGAAGGCGCCGGAAGCGGCGGAGACCCTGGGCATCACCGCCAGCCGGCTGAAGACCTTGGGCCTGGTGGACCGTATCATCAACGAGCCCCTGGGCGGCGCCCACCGCGATCCGGAGGCGATGATGCAGTCCATGCGCAAGGCGCTCACCGAGAGCCTGCGCGACCTGCAGGACTACTCCACCGACGAGTTGTTGAAGCGGCGCTTCGAACGGCTCATGAGCTATGGCAAGTTCAAAGAAGCGTCGGCCAAGTAATCTCCTCACCCACCTCAAGCAAGCACTTCCGGCTTATCTCGAAACGGGGCGGCGGCTCACGGTCGCCCTGTCCGGCGGCGTCGATTCCGTCGTCCTGCTCGATCTGCTCGACCGTCTCCGGGTCGAGCTGGATTTCCGGCTTTCCGCCGTCCACGTCGATCATCAGCTGAGCCCCCACGCGCAGGAATGGGCGCAGTTTTGCCGGGACCTGTGCGCAGCGCGCGGCATTGCGCTGCACGTCGAGGCGGTGAAGGTCCGCGGGCGCAGGGGTCTGGGCCTGGAGGCCGCGGCGCGCGAGGCGCGCTACCGGGTGCTGCATGCCCAGCCTGCCGACTACGTGGTGCTCGCCCATCACCTGGATGACCAGGCGGAGACGGTGCTGCTCAAGCTTTTGCGCGGCGCCGGGGTGCGCGGCCTGAGCGGCATGCCGGCGCTGCGCCAGGCGGCCGGCCCGACCATCCTGCGGCCCTTGCTGGACGTGCCGCGCGCGACCTTGCTGGCTTACGCGAGACAGCATCGGCTGCGCTGGGTCGAGGACGAGAGCAACGCGGATCCGGCCCTGAGCCGGAACTTTCTGCGGGCCGAGGTGCTGCCGCGCATCGAGCAGAAATTCCCTGCCTATCGCGAGACCATGTTGCGCGCGAGCCGCAACCTGGCCGAGGCGAGCAGCCTGCTCGACGAGCTGGGCGGCATCGATCTCGCGCACGCGCTGCGCGCCGGCCGGCTCGACACCGCCTACCTCGCGGGGCTGTCGGCCGCACGCGGGCGCAACCTGCTGCGGGTGTTTCTGCAGTCCCAGGGCGCGCCCCTGCCTGACGCGCAGCGGCTGGAGGAAATGCAGCGCCAGCTGATCGCCGCCGGGACCGGGGCGCGCATCGAAATCCCCTGGGGCGGCTTCGTGCTGCGGCGCTACCGGGGCGAGGCCCGGGTGGAAAGCCTCCTCCCGCCGCCTCCGCCCGACTGGTCCAAACGCTGGCGCGGCGAAGCGCTGCTGCGCCTGCCGGAACTGGGCTGCCAGCTGGAATTCGTGCCGGCGGTGGGCGAGGGCATCCGCCTCGCGGCGCTGCAGCCCCAGGCGGTCCGCCTGCGCCTGCGCCGGGGCGGTGAACGCCTGCGGCCGGACTGCCGCCGCCCGCGCCGCAGCCTGAAGAACCTGCTGCAGGAAGCCGCCGTGCCGCCCTGGCTGCGCGAGCGCCTGCCGTTGCTGTGCTGCGGCGAACATCTCGTCGCCGTGCCTGGCATCGGGGTCGACTGCGCCTACCAGGCGCAGGGGGACGATCCGGGCTTGCTGGTGCGGACGGTGCCTCTCTATACTGGCTGAAGCAGCACCCACAACAACCAGACGATTCAGGAGGCCCCCCATGAAGTTCTTGCGATTCACCTTGATGGTCCTGCTGGCGGGCACGGTTTCCGCCACCTTCGCGGCCGAGCCCATCGTGATCAAGTTCAGTCATGTGGTGGCGCCCAACACGCCCAAGGGCAAGGCGGCGGACTACTTCAAGCAGCTGGCCGAGGAGCGCACCAAGGGCCAGGTCAAGGTCGAGGTCTATCCCAACAGCCAGCTGTACAAGGACCGCGAGGAGATGGAGGCGCTGCAGCTGGGCGCGGTGCAGATGCTGGCGCCCTCGCTGTCCAAGTTCGGCCCGCTGGGCGTGCGCGAATTCGAGGTGTTCGACCTGCCCTACATCTTCCCCAACAAGCAGACCCTCTATCGCACCATGGACGGCGAGATCGGCAGGAAGCTGTTCTCCCGGCTGGAATCCAAGGGCATTCTCGGCCTGGCCTATTGGGACAACGGCTTCAAGCAGATGAGCGCCAACCGGCCGCTGCGCACGGTGGACGACTTCAAGGGACTGAAGATGCGCATCCAGTCGTCGAAGGTGCTGGAGGCGCAGATGAAGGCCCTGGGCGCGAGCCCGCAGGTGATGGCGTTCTCCGAGGTGTACACGGCGCTGCAGCAGGGGGTGGTGGACGGCACCGAGAATCCCGTTTCCAACTTCTACACGCAGAAGATGAACGAGGTGCAGAAACATCTCACCATCTCCGATCATGGCTACCTGGGCTATGCGGTGATCGTGAACAAGAAATTCTGGGAAGGCCTGCCCAGGGACATCCGCGCCACCCTGGAGCAGGCGATGAAGGACGCCACCGAATACGAACGCGACATCGCCCAGAAGGAGAACGACGAGGCGCTGGCCAAGGTGCGCGCGGCGGGCACGACCGAAGTCTACGTGCTGCCGCTGGAGGGCCGCATGGCCTGGCACAAGGCGCTGCTGCCGGTGCACGAGCAGTTCATGGACGTGATCGGCAAGGACATCATCCACGGCGTCTACAACATTGCCGCGCAGGTCGAGAAGGAAAAGGCCGGCAAGCAATAGCGGGCGATGCTCAACCGCATCATCGACCGCCTGGAGGAGGGGCTGGTCGCCGGGTTCATGGCGGCCGCCACGCTCATCATTTTCGTGGCGGTGCTGCACCGCTATTCCCTGGGTGTTTCCTGGCTGTGGCCCTACACCCATGAGCTGAGCTTCACCTGGGCGCAGGAGCTCTGCATCTATCTGTTCATCTGGATGGCCAAGTTCGGCGCGGCCTACGGCGTGCGCACCGGCATCCACGTCGGCGTGGACGTGCTGGTGCGCAAGCTGTCGCCGCGCAGGCAGCATTTCTTCGTGCAGTTGAGCCTGGGGGCGGGGGCGTTCTTCACCTTCATCGTCGCCGCCCTCGGCGCCCGCTTCGTGCTGTTCGTGCATGATTCGGGGCAGGTTTCGCCCGACCTCGAGATGCCCATGTGGATCGTCTACCTGGCGGTCCCGCTCGGTTCCGGCCTGATGTGCTACCGCTTCCTGCAGGTGCTGGTGCGCTACCGGCGCGGGCAGCCGCTGCCGGCGCATTCCTACGGTGCGGCGGAATGAGCGGCGCGATCATCTTCGCCATCCTGGTCGTGCTGCTGCTCACCGGCATGCCGATCTCCATCGCCCTCGGGCTCACGGTGCTGGCGTTTCTTGCGCTGGTGTCCTCGCTGTCGCTCGACACCATCGCCATCGTGTCGCAGAAATTGTTCACCGGCCTGGACAACTTCTCCATCATGGCCATCCCATTCTTCGTGCTGTCCGGCACCTTCCTCGCCACCGGCGGCGCGGCGCGCCGCATCATCCGCTTCGCCACGACCCTGGTGGGCTGGATGCACGGCGGGCTGGCCATGGCGGCTGTGCTGTCCTGCGCGTTTTTCGCCGCGATCTCCGGCTCCAGTCCGGCCACCGTCGTGGCCATCGGCTCCATCATGCTGCCGGCCATGGTGCAGCAGGGCTACACCAAGAAATTCGCGGTGGGCGTGATTGCGACCTCGGGCGGCATGGGCATCCTGATTCCGCCCTCCATCGTGCTGGTGATCTATGGCGTGTCGACCTCGGAGAGCATCGGCAGGCTGTTCATCGCCGGCATCGTGCCGGGGATCCTGATGGCGATCGCGCTGCTGGCGGTGACCTATGTCGTCGCCCGCACCCGGAGCTTTCCGACGCTGCCGCGCGCCAGCCTGCGCGAGGTGTGGGACGCCTTCCGGGATGCCGCCTGGGGGCTGGTGCTGGTCGTGGTGGTCATCGGCGGCATCTATGGCGGCTTCTTCACGCCGACCGAGGCCGCGGCCGTGAGCGCGGTCTACGCCTTCATCGTGGCCGTGTTCGTGTACAAGGAGCTGGCCTGGAGGCAGGTGCCGAAGGCCTTGCTGGATGCGGCGAACATGAGCGCGATGCTGCTCTACATCATCACCAATGCGATCCTGTTCTCATTTTTGCTGACCACGGAGAACATTCCGCAGCACCTGGCCGAATGGATCATCGCGCAGGGCCTCAGCCCGTGGATGTTCCTGCTGTTCGTGAACATCCTGCTGTTCTTCGCGGGCGACTTCATGGAGCCGTCGTCCATCATCCTGATTCTCGCGCCGCTGTTCCTGCCGGTGGCGCAGAAGCTCGGCATCGACCCCATCCACCTCGGCATCATTATGACCATCAACATGGAGCTGGGTATGATCACGCCGCCCGTGGGCCTGAACCTGTACGTCGCGAGCGGCGTGGCGAAAATGGGCCTGACCGACGTGACCAAGGCGGCGGCGCCGTGGATCCTGGTGGTGACGGCGGTGTTGCTGCTGGTGACCTACGTGCCGCAGATCGCCCTGTGGCTGCCGAACCTGCTCTACGGATCGCCGCCGCGATAGGGTCCTCGGCGCCCTGCTAGTGGGCGACGATCACCGCGCTGATTCCCTTTTCCTTCAGCTTCGCCAGGGCGGCCTCGGCCTCGGCCTTGCTCTTGAACGGCGGCAGCTGCACCCGGGTCTCGGTCTGGGCGTCGATGCCGGCCTGCTTCAGTCGTTCGACCAGCTGCAAGGCATTTTGCGGGTTGGCGAACACGCCGAACTGCACCACGTAGCCGGCGGGGGCGCGCGGCGTGGCGGCTGGCGGCGCGGCGGGGCCGGTGGCGGCGGGGGTAGTGGGGGACGGGGCTGGCTCGGCCT
>CAYUJV010000064.1:0-15300 GCA_964445085.1 uncultured Burkholderiales bacterium | reverse complement strand
TTCGCTACCTCACGTTCCGCGCCATTCTCGGCGTGCTCACGGCACTCGTCATCTGCTTCACGATCGGTCCGGCGCTGATCCGCAAGCTCACCCAGTACAAGGTCGGGCAGGTGGTGCGTAGCGACGGACCCCAGACCCATCTCGCCAAGGCCGGCACGCCGACCATGGGCGGGGCGCTGATCCTGATTGCCGTGACCGTCGCCACGCTGCTGTGGGCCGATCTCGCGAACCGCTTTGTATGGATCGTACTGGCGGCGATGCTGACCTTCGGCGGCATCGGCTGGATCGACGATTACCGCAAGCTGGTGCGCAAGAACCCGAAGGGCCTGACTGCAAGGGAAAAGTACTTTCTGCAGACCGTGTGCGGGTTCGCCATCGCCGTGGTGCTGTACTACACCGCGCGCGTGCCGGCCGATACCCAGCTGCTGGTTCCGGTGTTCAAGAACCTGGTCTTCACGCTCGGTCCGTGGTTCATCGTGCTGGCGTATTTCGTCATCGTCGGCACCAGCAACGCGGTCAACCTCACCGACGGCCTGGACGGTCTGGCGATCATGCCGACCGCGCTGGTAGCCGGCGGCCTCGGGGTGTTTGCCTATGCCACCGGCCACGTGAACTTCTCGGCCTATCTCGGCATTCCGTACATTGCCGGCGCCGGCGAGGTGTTGATCATCTGCTCCGCCATCGTCGGCGCCGGCCTCGGTTTCCTGTGGTTCAACACCTATCCGGCCATGGTGTTCATGGGCGACGTCGGTGCGCTCGGCCTCGGCGCCGCGCTCGGCACGATCGCGGTGGTGGTGCGGCAGGAAATCGTGCTGTTCATCATGGGCGGGCTGTTCGTGATGGAAACGGTATCGGTGATGCTGCAGGTGGCGTCGTTCAAGCTTACCGGCAAGCGCATCTTCCGCATGGCGCCGCTGCATCATCATTTCGAGCTCAAGGGCTGGCCGGAACCGCGCGTGATTGTGCGCTTCTGGATCATCTCACTGATTCTGGTGCTGATCGGTCTCGCGACCCTGAAGGTCCGATAGAAATAGAGATTCCGCTCCCCTCCCCCTCTCCCTCCGGGAGAGGGGGAGGGGATAAGAGGCAATAGAGACGAAACGTGACAGTAGCGGCGATGACGAAAACGGCAGACGCAAAGAGCGCACTGGTGGTCGGCCTCGGGCTATCCGGCCTGTCGAGCGCGCGCTGGCTTTCCGCGCAGGGCTATGCGGTGACCGTGATCGACAGCCGCGCCCAGCCGCCCGGCCTGGCCGCGCTGCGCGCCGAGTTGCCGGGCGTGGCCGTGCATACCGGCGGATTCGATGCGGAATGGTTTCGCGACCCCGGCCTGCTGGTGGTGAGCCCGGGCATTTCGCTGCGGGAGCCGGCCGTCGCCGAAGCGGTGGCACGCGGCATCCCGGCGGTCGGCGACGTCGAGCTGTTCGCGCGCGTGGCGCGCGCGCCGGTGCTGGCCGTGACCGGCTCCAACGGCAAGAGCACCGTGACCAGTCTGGTGGGCGAGATGTGCAAGGAGGCCGGCCTCGACACCGCGGTGGGCGGCAACATCGGCGTGCCGGTGCTGGACCTGCTGCGCGTGCCGGAGCCGGACGTCTATGTGCTGGAGCTGTCGAGTTTCCAGCTCGAAACCACCGTGAGCCTGAACGCGCGCGCCGCGGTCGTGCTCAACCTCACGCCCGACCACATGGATCGCTATCAGGACGTGGCCGAGTACGCCGCCGCCAAGGCGCGCATTTTCCGCGGCGACGGCCTGATGGTCCTGAATGCCGACGATCCCGCGGTGCTGTCGCTCGCCCAGGGCGGGCGATCGAGCGTGCGCTTCGGATCGCAGCCGCCGGCCAGCGACATCGACTACGGGCTGGTGTCGCACCAGGGCGAGACGTGGCTGGCGCGCGGCGCGCGGCTGCTGATGCCGGCCGCGAACGTGCCGCTGCCGGGCCGGCACAACCAGCTGAACGTGCTGGCGGCCATGGCCCTGGCCGAGGCCATGCACGTGCCGCCCGACGCCATGAAGCGCGCGGTCGCGCGCTTTCGCGGCCTGCATCACCGCACCGAGCTGGTCGCGGAACGCGACGGCGTGCGGTGGATCGACGACTCCAAGGGCACCAATGTCGGCGCCACGGTGGCGGCGCTGTCCGGCATGGATGCCCCGGTGATCCTGATTGCGGGCGGCGACGGCAAGGGCGCGGATTTTCACGAGCTGCGCGCCGCGGTCGCCCAACGGGCGCGTGCCGTGGTGCTGATCGGACGGGACGCGACGCGAATCGAAAGCGCGCTCGGCGGTGTGGTGCCGGTGGTGCATGCCGCCGACATGCGTGCGGCGGTGGACGCGGCCGCGCGCCTCGCGCAGGCGGGCGACGTGGTGCTGCTGTCGCCGGCCTGCGCCAGCTTCGACATGTTCCGCAACTACGAGCATCGGGCGCAGGTATTCGTGGCGGCGGTGCGGAAGCTCGAGGGGGAAAGCGCGGCATGATGTTCTACTCCACCGCCCTCAAGACCCAGCACGCCAAGCCCGACTACGACCAGGGCCTGCTGTGGGTGACGCTGCTGCTGCTGGCCTTCGGCCTGGTGATGGTGTATTCGGCCTCGATCGCGATTGCCGGCGCGAACAAGTACACCGGCCACCAGGAAACCTACTATCTGGTGCGTCAGGCCGTGTTCATCGTCCTCGGGCTGGCATGTGGCTTCGTCGCCTTCCAGTTTCCGACCCGGGCCTGGCAGAAGCTGGCTCCCTACCTGTTCCTCGTCGGCATCGCCCTGCTGATCCTGGTGCTGGTGCCCCACATCGGGCGCGAGGTGAATGGCTCGCGGCGCTGGATCTCCCTGTTCGTGATCAATCTCCAGCCGTCCGAGCTGATGAAGCTGTTCGTGGTGCTGTACGCCGCCGACTACACCGTGCGCAAGGCCGGCCATATCGAGAGCTTCACCAAGGGCTTCCTGCCGATGCTGATCGTGATGCTGTTCATCGGCGGCCTGCTGCTGCGCGAGCCGGACTTCGGCGCCTTCGCCGTCATCACCGCCATCGCCATGGGCATCCTGTTCCTGGGCGGGGTGAACGGCAAGCAGTTCGGCGGCCTGATCGTGATGCTGATCATCGGCTTCGTGCTCGTGATCTGGAGCTCGCCCTACCGCATGCAACGCATCATCGGCTTCATGGACCCCTGGGCCGATCCCTTCGGCAAGGGCTACCAGCTGTCCCATGCCCTGATCGCCTTCGGCCGCGGCGAATGGTTCGGCGTGGGCCTGGGCGCCAGCGTCGAGAAGCTGCTGTACCTGCCGGAAGCGCACACCGACTTCCTGCTGGCGGTGATCGCCGAGGAGCTGGGGTTCGCCGGCGTGACCGTGGTGGTGCTGATGTTCGGCTACCTGATCCTGCGCGCCTTCGCCATCGGCCGGCAGGCGGCCAACCTCGACCGCCCGTTCTCCGCGCTGGTGGCCCAGGGCATCGCCATCTGGTTCGCGGTGCAGGCCATCATCAACATGGGCGTGAACATGGGCCTGTTGCCGACCAAGGGCCTGACCCTGCCGCTGCTGTCCTTCGGCGGTTCCGGCATCGCCGCCAACTGCGTCGCCATCGGCATCCTGCTGCGCATCGACTGGGAGTCGCGGCAACTCCTGAAGGGCTACTCGGCATGAGTGGCGCGCGGACCATCATGATCATGGCCGGCGGCACCGGCGGCCACGTCTACCCGGGGCTCGCCGTGGCTCAGCATCTCATGGGGCGCGGCTGGAGGGCGGTGTGGCTGGGCACCCATGCCGGGCTGGAGGCGAAAATCGTCCCGCCGCACAACATCGAAATGGCCTGGCTCAAGTTCGGCGGGGTACGCGGCAAGGGCATCGTGCGCAAACTGCTGCTGCCGCTGTTCATCCTCATCGCCTTCTGGCAGAGCGCGCAGGCGATCTTCCGGCACCGGCCCGATGTGGTGCTGGGCATGGGCGGCTATGCGGCCTTTCCCGGCGGCATGATGGCCTCCCTGTTCAACCGCCCGCTGGTGATCCACGAACAGAATTCCATCGCCGGCCTCACCAACCGCGTGCTGGCCTGCCTGGCGGACCGGGTGCTGGTGGGCTTCCCCCAGGCCTTCCGCGGCGCGAAGGACAAGCCGCTGCTATGCGGCAGGGTGGACACACGCTGGACGGGCAACCCGGTGCGCGCGGACATCGCCGCCCTCGAAGGGCCCGCGGCGCGCTATGCCGCGCGCAGCGGGAAGCTGCGGGTGCTGGTGGTCGGCGGCAGCCTGGGGGCGCAGATCCTGAACGAAACCGTGCCCCAGGCGCTGGCGCAGATCGAGGAAGCGCACCGGCCCGAGGTCGTGCACCAGGCCGGGCTCAGGCACATCGATGCCTTGCGCGCCAACTACGAGCGGGCCGGCGTGCAGGCCACGGTGCTGCCCTTCATCGAGGACATGGCGGCGCGCTATGCCGCGGCGGACCTGGTGATCTGCCGTGCCGGCGCCCTGACCGTGGCCGAGCTGGCGGCCGCCGGCGTGGCCAGCGTGCTCGTGCCGTTCCCCCATGCCGTGGACGACCACCAGACCACCAACGCTAAATTTCTCAGCGAGGCCGGCGCCGCCGTGCTGCTGCCACAGTCCGAGCTGACGGCGGAAAGGCTGGCGGCAATGCTGCGCGGCTTCACCCGCGAGCAACTGGCAGGGATGGCGGACAAGGCGCGCGCACTGGCGAAGCCGGACGCGACCGAGGCGGTGGCGAAGGTGTGCGCGGAGTTGGCGGGATGAAAAGCATTTACCACGGAGTACACAGAGTACACGGAGTTTTTGGAATCTGGTTTTCCTCCGTGTCCTCTGTGTACTCCGTGGTGAAGGATTGAAATGAAACACAAAGTCAAACACATTCACTTCGTGGGCATCGGCGGCGCCGGCATGAGCGGCATCGCGGAGGTGCTGCTGAATCTCGGCTTCAAGGTCAGCGGCTCGGACCTGTCCGACAGCGCGACCACCCGCCGGCTGGCCAAGCTCGGCGCGCGGGTGTTCCAGGGCCACGCCGCGGGGCACATCGACAAGGCCGACGTGGTGGTGACCTCCACCGCGGTGAAGGCCGACAACCCGGAAGTGGTGGCGGCGCGGGAAAAGAACATTCCCATCGTGCCGCGCGCCATGATGCTGGCCGAGCTGATGCGCTTCAAGCAGGGCATCGCGGTGGCCGGCACCCACGGCAAGACCACCACCACCAGCCTGGTGGCAAGCGTGCTGGCGGAAGGCGGGCTCGACCCCACCTTCGTCATCGGCGGCCGGCTGGAGGCCGCCGGCGCCCACGCCAAGCTCGGCACCGGGGAGTTCCTGGTCGCCGAGGCGGATGAGTCCGACGCCTCCTTCCTGTACCTGATGCCGGTGATCTCCATCGTGACCAACATCGATGCCGACCACATGGAGACCTACGGCCACGACTTCGAGAAGCTGAAGCAGGCCTTCGTCGACTTCGTCCAGCACCTGCCGTTCTACGGCGTGGCGGTGCTGTGCGCCGACGATGCGAACGTGCGCGCCATCATGCCGCGCATCACCAAGCCCATCGTCACCTATGGTACGGCCGAGGACGCCGACATTCGCGCCACCGGCATCAAGGCGGTGGGGGGCCAGATGCATTTCACGGTGCTGCGCAAGGGTGGCAAGAAGCTGGCGGTGAAGCTCAACTGCGCCGGCCACCACAACGTGCTGAACGCCCTCGCGGCGATCGCGGTGGCGATCGAAGTCGGCGTGTCGGACAAGGCGATTCAGAAGGGCCTGGAGGAATTCCGCGGCGTGGGCCGGCGCTTCCAGCGCTACGGCGAGGTGGCGCTGGCCGACGGCGGCAGCTTCACGCTGATCGACGATTACGGCCATCACCCGGTGGAGATGGCCGCGACCCTTGCCGCGGCGCGCGGCGCCTTCCCGGGACGGCGTCTGGTGCTGGCGTTCCAGCCGCACCGCTATACCCGCACCCGCGATCTGTTCGAGGACTTCGTGCGCATCCTGTCCACGGTGGACGTGCTGTTGCTCACCGAGGTCTATGCCGCCGGCGAGCAGCCCATCGTCGCCGCCGACGGGCGTGCGCTGACCCGGGCCGTGCGCGTGCTGGGCAAGGTGGAGCCGATTTTCGTGGAGCAGGTGGCCGACCTGCCCAAGGCCATCTGCGCCGTCGCCCGTGACGGCGACGTGGTGCTCACCATGGGCGCCGGCTCCATCGGGCAGGTGCCGGGGCTGGTGGCGCACGGCTGCGCGAGGGAAGAGTGAGCGGTGCGCGGCGAACTGCGATTGAACGAGCCGATGCGCAAGCACGTCAGCTGGCGCGCGGGGGGCGATGCCGAGCGCGCCTACGTGCCGGCCGATCTGGCGGACCTGGCGGAATTTCTGCAATCGCTGCCGCCGGCCGAGCCGGTGCTGTTCGCGGGCCTGGGCTCGAACCTGCTGGTGCGTGACGGCGGGCTGAAAGGAACGGTGATTCTGATGCATGCGGCGTTGAAGGAGGTGCGGATGGACGGGGAACGGATCTATGCCGAGGCCGGCGTGGCGGCGCCCAAGCTCGCCCGCTTCGCGGCCAAGCACGGCTTCGAGGGCGCGGAGTTCCTCGCCGGCATTCCCGGGACCGTGGGCGGGGCGCTGGCGATGAACGCGGGCTGCTACGGCGCCGAGACCTGGGAGATCGTGGGCGAGGTGCTGACCATCGACCGCCAAGGCAGGACCCGCCGGCGCACGCGGGCCGACTACGACATCGGCTATCGCCACGTCGCGCTCAAGGCCGCGCAGGAGGAATGGTTCGCCGCCGGCTGGTTCGTGCCGCGGCGCGGCGACGGCGAGGCTGCGCAGAAGCGCATCAAGGAACTGCTGCAAAAGCGCATCGCGGCCCAGCCGCTGAACCTGCCCAACGCCGGGTCGGTGTTCCGCAACCCGCCCGGCGACCACGCCGCGCGGCTGATCGAGTCCTGCGGCCTGAAGGGCAGGCGCATCGGCGGCGCGCAGGTGTCGGAGAAGCATGCGAACTTCATCGTCAACACGGGCGATGCCAGCGCAGCGGACATCGAGGCCTTGATCGAACTGGTGCAGGACACCGTCGCGCGCGAAACGGGCGTGCGGCTGGAGCGCGAAGTGCGCATCGTCGGAGAGAGAGCTTGAAACGCAAAGGACGCGAAGTAACGCGAAGGAACTCGGTTTTGATTTTCCTTTGCGAACCTTTGCGTCCTTTGCGGTGCAAAGGATTTTGACATGACAGCACATCAATTCGGAAAAGTCGCAGTGCTGTTCGGCGGGCGTTCCGCCGAGCGCGAGGTGTCCCTGAAAAGCGGCAATGCGGTGCTGGCCGCCCTTAAGAGCAGCGGCGTCGATGCCCACGCCTTCGACCCGGCCCGGCGCGAACTGGCCGAGCTGAAGGGGTTCGACCGTGTGTTCATCGCGCTGCACGGCCGCTACGGCGAGGACGGCACGATCCAGGGCGCGCTGGAGCTGATGGGCATTCCCTACACCGGCAGCGGCGTGCTGGCTTCGGCGCTGGCCATGGACAAGTGGCGCACCAAGCTGATCTGGCAGTCGAGCGGCATTCCCACCCCGCGCTATGCGCTGCTGAGTGCGGACACCGATTTCGACGCGGTGGTGAAAGACCTGGGTCTGCCCGTGATGGTGAAGCCGGCGTCCGAGGGCTCCTCCATCGGCATGAGCAAGGTCATGCGCGCCGAGGATCTCCGGCCGGCCTTTGAACTGGCCGCCCGGCATGACCGGCTGGTGATCGCGGAGCAGTTCATCGCCGGCGCCGAGTACACCGCCGCGATCCTGGGCGAGCAGGGGCTGCCGCTGATCCGGCTGGAAACGCCCCATACCTTCTACGACTACGACGCCAAGTATGTCGCCAACGACACCCGCTACATCTGCCCGTGCGGACTGGCGCCGGAGCGTGAGCGCGCGCTGCAGGCGCTGGCGCTGCGCGCCTTCCAGATCATCGGCTGCCGGGGCTGGGGTCGCGCCGACCTGATCGTGGACGAGAACGGCACGCCCTATTTCCTGGAGATGAACACCGCGCCGGGCATGACCGACCACAGCCTGGTGCCGATGGCGGCGCGTCAGGCCGGCATGTCCTTCGAGCAGCTGGTGCTGCGCATTCTGGAGCTGGCCCATGTGGGGTAGGAAGAACAAGGGCGACTTGGCGCGGCGGCCGATGGCGGCGGCCGGCGGCAACGCGCTGGTGCTGTCGCTGTGGGACAAGGCGCAGCTGATGCTCTGGTTCGCCAACCTGCTCTATGCGCTGGCGGCGATCCTGCTGATCTACGCGCTGCTGTTCCTGGTGATCCACCTGCCGGTGTTCCCGTTGCGTCACGTGGAGGTGAAGGGCGACCTCAGGCACGTCACCTACCAGCAGGTGAGCTACATCGTCACCCGCGAGTTCAAGGGCAACTTCTTCACCCTCAACCTGAGCCAGGTGAGCCAGGGCTTCCAGAAGCTGCCCTGGGTGCGCAGCGCGAGCCTGCGCCGCCAATGGCCGGACAAGCTGGAGGTGACGCTGGAGGAGCATGTGGCCCTTGCCCGCTGGGCCCCCGGCGGGCTGGTGAATACGCGGGGCGAGATCTTCCAGGCGGCGTCGAGCGAGAGTCTGCCGACATTCTCCGGACCCGACGGCAGCGCGCAGGAGATGGCCGAGCAGTATGCGGTGTTCAGGAGCACGCTGGCGGCGCTGAAGCTGGAGCCGGTGCAGCTCAACCTGAACCAGCGCCGGGCCTGGGAG
Source organism: uncultured Burkholderiales bacterium (assembly GCA_964445085.1). Classification (GTDB taxonomy): domain Bacteria; phylum Pseudomonadota; class Gammaproteobacteria; order Burkholderiales; family Thiobacteraceae; genus Thiobacter. Next base: position 6,597 of record CAYUJV010000064.1, on the reverse strand, counting down.
ATGAAGCTGAACAACGGGCTGGTGGTGGCGCTGGGCCGCGACCAGGTGGCGAGCCGGCTGGCGAAGTTCGTGCGCAACTACGACGCCACGGTGGCGCGCATGCCGCGGCAGGTGGCCTACGTGGACCTGCGCTATCCGAACGGGTTTGCGGTGCGCTTCGCCGCACAGGCAAAGCCTGACCAGAAGAACGGCTGAGAGAAACCGGACAGGGAAACGGAATAAGGATTAGACGGGGATGGCCAAGGGCAAGGAACAGAAGAACCTGATCGTGGGGCTGGACATCGGCACCTCCAAGGTCGTGGCGCTGGTGGCGGAAGTGCTGCCGGAGGGACGGCTGGAAGTGGTGGCCCTGGGCGAGGCGCCGTCGCGCGGCCTGAAGAAGGGCGTGGTGGTGAACATCGAGTCCACCGTCAGCTCCATCCAGCGCGCGCTGGAGGATGCCGAGCTGATGGCGGACTGCAAGATCCGCGAGGTGTACACGGGCATCGCCGGCAGCCACATCAAGAGCATCAATTCCCACGGCATGGTCGCGATCAAGGACAAGGAAGTGACCCAGGCCGACGTGGACCGGGTGATCGAGACCGCGCGCGCGGTGAACATCCCCATGGACCAGCAGATCCTGCACATCCTGACCCAGGAATTCATCATCGACGGCCAGGAGGACGTGCGCGAGCCGCTGGGCATGAGCGGCGTGCGCCTGGAAGCGAAGGTGCACATCGTCACCGGCGCGGTGTCGGCGGCGCAGAACATCATCAAGTGCGTGAAGCGCTGCGGCCTGGAGGTGCGGGACCTGGTGCTGCAGCCGCTGGCCTCGAGCATGGCGGTGCTCTCGGACGACGAGAAGGACCTCGGCGTCGCGCTCGTGGACATCGGCGGCGGCACCACCGACATCGACGAGAAGGCCCTCGGCGTCGCGGTGTTCACCAACGGCGCGATCCAGCACACGGCGGTGATCCCGATCGCCGGCGACCAGATCACCAACGATATCGCCATGGCGCTGCGCACCCCCACCAAGGAGGCGGAGGACATCAAGCGCGGCTACGGCTGCGCGCTGCGCCAGCTGGCCAATCCGTCGGACATGGTGGAAGTGCCCAGCGTGGGCGAGCGCGGCTCGCGCCAGTTGTCGCGCCAGACCCTGGCCGAAGTGATCGAGCCGCGGGTGGAGGAGCTGTATTCCCTGGTGCAGGCGGAATTGCGCCGCAGCGGTTTCGAGGACCTGGTGTCCTCCGGCATCGTGCTCACCGGCGGCTCGAGCATGATGCAGGGCATGGTCGAGCTGGGCGAGGAGGTGTTCCACATGCCGGTGCGCCTGGGGCTGCCGCAGTACGTGGGCGGGCTGTCGGAAGTGGTGCGCAATCCGCGTTACGCGACCGGCGTCGGCCTGCTGCTGGCCGGGCTGGACCAGTACCAGCGCCACCAGCTGGCGCGCATGCAGAGCTCATCGCTGCAGCAGGTGTTCGAAAAGATGAAGTCGTGGTTTCAGGGGTTTTGACGGAGGCAACAACGGCATGACGGGGGCAGCGATGAAGAAACGATCCCAACCGCCCTGAGGGCGCTCCGCGGAGGTTTCGGTGAACGGTTTGTTTTTTGGCTTAAGTATGAGGAGGTGAACATGTTTGAGATTCTCGATAGTCAATCCCAGGATGCAGTGATCAAGGTGATCGGTGTCGGCGGCTGCGGCGGCAATGCAGTGGACCACATGATCCAAAGCGGTCTCACCGGCGTGGAGTTCATCGCCGCGAACACCGATGCCCAGGCGCTTGCCAAGAGCGGCGCCACTTCCAAGCTGCAGATCGGCGGCTCCATCACCAAGGGGCTGGGCGCCGGCGCGAACCCGGAGATCGGCCGCGAGTCGGCGCTGGAGGATCGCGAAGCCATCGCCGAGGCCATCGACGGTGCGGACATGCTGTTCATCACCGCGGGCATGGGCGGCGGCACCGGCACCGGCGCGGCGCCGGTGGTGGCGGAAGTGGCGAAGGAGCTCGGCATTCTGACCGTGGCCGTGGTCACCAAGCCGTTCATGTTCGAAGGCCGCCGCCTCAAGATCGCCCAGGCCGGGATCGAGGCGCTGTCCCAGAACGTGGACTCGCTCATCATCATCCCGAACGAGAAGCTGATGCACGTGCTGGGCGATGATGTGTCGGTGCTGGACGCCTTCAAATCCGCCAACGATGTGCTGCATGGTGCGGTGTCCGGCATCGCCGAGGTGATCAGCAGCCCGGGCCTGGTGAACGTGGACTTCGCCGACGTGCGCACCGTGATGAGCGAAATGGGCATGGCAATGATGGGTTCCGCCCGCGCCCAGGGCGCCGAGCGCGCCCGCCGCGCCGCGGAGCAGGCGGTGAAGAGCCCGCTGCTGGAGGACGTCAACCTGCACGGCGCCCGCGGCATGCTGGTGAACATCACCGCCAACCAGTCGCTGAAGATGAAGGAGATCCACGAGGTCATGAACACCATCCGCGAATTCACCGCGGAGGATGCGACGGTGATCTTCGGCGCCGTGTTCGACGAGAACATGACCGACGACCTGCGCGTGACCATGGTGGCCACCGGCCTGGGCATGCCGGCGATCGCGAAGCAGCCGAAGCCGCAGATGCAGATCATCAAGACCGGCACCGATGCGGGTCCGGCCGACATGGTCGACTACGGCGTGCTGGAGCAGCCGGCCGTGATGCGCCGGCGCCGCGATGCGGCGGTCGAGGCGATGAAGGCCTCGGGCGTGGATCTGCTGGACATCCCGGCCTTCCTGCGCAAGCAGGCGGACTAGCGCATGGGCAAGCCAGGAAGCATCCCGGAACCGGAGCGGTTCCGGGATGCTCCAATTGCTGCCTGCATTACCCCCGCGTAAGCGGGCGAAAAGACGGGATATGCTAGAATTTGAGTCTTTTTCCGGGCCCTGGCGCTTCGAGCCGCCGCGGTCCCCAGGAAAGCATCGAGTGATCCATCAACGCACCCTGAAAAACATGATCCGCGCCACTGGCGTGGGCCTGCACACCGGCCGCAAGGTGGAGCTGACCCTGCGTCCGGCCGCGCCGAACACCGGCATCGTGTTCCGGCGCGTGGACCTGCCCCAGGCGCCGGAAATCCCGGCCGATGCGTTCAAGGTGACCGACACCCGCCTGTGTTCGGCGCTGGAAGCCAATGGCGGCAAGGTCATGACGGTCGAGCACCTGATGGCGGCGCTGGCCGGCCTCGGCATCGACAACGCCTACGTCGACCTCGATGCGGCCGAAGTGCCGATCATGGACGGCTCCGCCGGCCCCTTCGTGTTCCTGATCCAGTCGGCGGGCATCGAGGAGCAGAATGCGCCGAAGACCTTCATCCGCGTGCTGAAAACGGTCGAAGTCGTGGATGGGGACAAATGGGTGCGCATCGAGCCGTATGACGGCTTTCGGGTCACCCTCACCGTCGATTTCGCCCACCCGGTGTTCGACGCCGGCCAGGCGGTGACCATGGATTTTGCCGATACCTCCTTCGTCCGGGAAATCAGCCGCGCGCGCACCTTCGGCTTCATGCACGAGGTCGAGGCCCTGCGCAGCCATGGTCTCGCCCTCGGCGGCAGCCTGGACAACGCGGTGGTGATGGACGAGTTCCGGGTGCTGAACGCCGAAGGCCTGCGCTACGACGACGAGCTGGTCAAGCACAAGGTGCTGGACGCCATCGGCGACCTGTACCTGGTCGGTCACCCGCTCATCGGCGCCTTCAGCGGCCACAAGTCGGGCCATGCCCTGAACAACCGCCTGTGCCGGGCCCTGCTGCAGGACCAGACGGCCTGGGAGCAGGTGTCCTTCGAACGGGCGGAGGAAGCGCCCGCGGGCTTCGCCCGCCTGGCCGCGCAGCTGGCCTGAGGCGCCGCGCCGCGGCCCATGCTCATCCTGCGCCTGTACCTGATCATCGCCGGCCTGGCGCTGGTCCTGTCCCTGCTGCTGGGGCTGGTGTTGCGGGACCGCCGCTGGTTCCGCTTCGCCTGGCAGCTTCTCAAGTTCTCCGTCGTCCTACTCCTGCTTGTCCTGGGCCTGATCGCCATCGGCCGCATCGTCCTGCTCTAGGCTCCGCCGGCGCTGGTGCGCCAGCAGGTCTGTGAGCGCCCGCTTCAGCGGCGACGGCGCCAAATCGTGCTCCAGTTCGGCAAGGCTGGCCATTCCGGCGGCCGGGATGACGGGCTGGCGCCGCGCCGGGCCGGGTTTGGGTGACACCCCGTTCACTTGCACCACTACCCGGATTGCATTAAGGTCGTGGCCCCGCTGACGAAAATTTAATAACAGGCGGGGCAGTTGCTGCTTCAGTTTGGCCGCGACTGCGCCGTTATCGGCATAGAGGGTCAACACGCGGTCCCTGACCGGACCGACCCTGCTGAAGCGCGCCAGGCTGTTCGGCGCGATGGCTTCCCACACACGAGAAAGGGCCAGAAGCCGCTTTGCCTCTGCCGTGAGGCGGCTCAGGCCGGATGCCGGCTCGCTGAGAAAACCGCTGAGTTTTCGGGCTGTCATCTGAGAATTTCTACAAAACCGTTGCCGGTGGCCGCACCCACCGGGACATCGGTCAGGCGCAGTGGAGGGTGCATCAAGTGAACATCATAATCGTCTCGGACCGGCTTTCCAAAAGCCGGACCATCTGCCTGGGCCGCTGCAAGGCGAGCCTGATCCTGGCGGGCCTGCTGGCAGGCCTGGTGCTGCTGTCCTTCCTTGCCTCCTACCTGCTGCTGTTCCATTTCGGCGACCTGAAAATCCCGTTCGTTCAACAGCTTGTCCTGTCGGCGCAGCAGACCGAGGCGGAAAAGAACCGGGTCTACCTGCAGCAGAGCCTGAACGCCATGGCGATCAAGGTCGGGGAAATGCAGGCGCAGATGCTGCGCCTCGACGCCCTGGGCGAGCGGGTGGCCAAGATCGCCGGCATCAAGAAGGAAGAGTTCCAGTTCGACCAGAAGCCGGGCCGCGGCGGCGCCGCGCCCCCGGCAGACGCCCAGCCGCTGCCGCTGTCGGAGTTTGCGGCGGATCTGGACCAGCTGGCGAAGCAGGTGGATGACCGCGCGGACCGGCTGGCGGTGATGGAGTCCCTGCTGTCGCGGGAGCGGGTCAAGCGCGCCGCCCTGCCGTCCGCCCTGCCGGTGGTGACCGGCTTCTTCTCCTCCAACTTCGGCTGGCGCATCGACCCCTTCACCGGCCTGCGCGCCATGCACGAAGGGGTGGACTTCATGGCCCCCATCGGCTCGCCGATCAAGGCCGCCGCGGGGGGCATTGTCGTGTATTCGGCTTACAACCCCAGCTATGGTAATATGATCGAGATCGACCACGGCAACGGGCTGATCAGCCGGTACGCCCATGCTTCGAAGCGTCTGGTCAAGGAAGGTGACGTGGTGTTGCGCGGTCAGAAGATCGGCGAAGTCGGCAGCACCGGCCGCTCCACTGGACCGCATCTCCACTTCGAAGTCCTCAACCGGGGCGTCCCGCAGAACCCGACCCGTTATTTGCAGGCAGCTGGCTGACCGGCCCGCTCGCAGGTTGCGCCGAGGTGCAGTCGTGACGTGGCCGCCGCCACGTCGGGGCTGCACCTCGTTTCACATTGAGCGCCAAGAAATAATCATCTACAAGCCCACACGCAAGAAGCCCACACCATGATCGCTGGTTTGCTGAAAAAAGTCTTCGGCAGCCGCAACGAGCGGCTGATCAAGCAGTATTCCCAGGTTGTTCGCTCCATCAATGCGCTCGAACCGCAGATGCAGGCGCTGTCGGATCAGGAACTGGCCGGCAAGACCACGGAGTTCAAGAACCGCGTCGCCAACGGCGAGGCGCTCGACAGCCTCCTGCCCGAAGCGTTCGCCGTCGTGCGCGAGGCCGGCAAACGCGTGCTCAACATGCGCCACTTCGACGTGCAGCTGATCGGCGGCATGGTGCTGCACCACGGCAAGATTTCCGAGATGCGCACCGGCGAGGGCAAGACCCTGGTCGCCACGCTGCCCGCCTACCTGAATGCGCTCACCGGCAAGGGCGTGCACATCGTGACCGTGAACGACTACCTGGCCAGCCGCGACGCCGAATGGATGGGGCGCATCCATCGCTTCCTCGGCCTCACCGTCGGCTGCAACCTGTCGCACATGCCGCACGAGGCGAAGCAGCAGGCCTACGCCGCCGACATCACCTACGGCACCAACAACGAATTCGGCTTCGACTACCTGCGCGACAACATGGTCTATGCGGCCCACGAGCGCGTGCAGCGCGGGCTCCACTACGCGATCGTCGACGAGGTCGATTCGATCCTCATCGACGAGGCGCGCACGCCGCTCATCATCTCCGGCCAGGCCGAGCAGCACACCGATCTCTACGTCAAGATGAACGCCGTGCCGCCGCTGCTCGAAAAGGGCGTGGCGGCGCAAAGCCAGCACGAAGAGGACACGGGCGATTTCGTCGTCGATCTCAAGGCCCATTCCGTGCTGCTCACCGAGCGCGGACACGAGAAGGCCGAGCAGATCCTCGCCCAGATGGGTCTCCTGCCCGAGGGCGGCAGCCTCTACGACCCGGCCAACATCCTCCTGATGCACCACCTCTAGGCGGCCTTGCGGGCGCATCACCTCTCCCACCGCGACCAGCATTACGTCGT
>CAYUJV010000063.1:0-15424 GCA_964445085.1 uncultured Burkholderiales bacterium | reverse complement strand
CGGGAGGTCGAAATCCATCTCGCCGTACACGTCATAGGGCTGCTTCTTGCGCAGGTCCCAGGCCACGCCGGAGCCGCGCAGCATGGGGCCGGTGAAGCCCAGGGCCATGGCGCGCTCGGGCGACACCACGCCGATGTTGACCAGGCGCTGCTTCCAGATGCGATTGTCGGTGAGCAGGGTTTCGTACTCGTCGACGTAGGTCGGGAAGCGCCGGGTGAAGTCCTCGATGAAGTCCAGCAGCGAGCCCTGGCGGTTCTCGTTCAGCCTGGCGATGTCGCGCGCGTTCTTGTATTTCGACGCCTGGTACTGCGGCATGCTGTCCGGCAGGTCGCGGTAGACGCCGCCGGGACGGTAATAGGCGGCGTGCAGGCGCGCGCCGGAGGCGGCCTCGTAGCAGTCCATCAGGTCTTCCCGCTCGCGAAAGGCGTACAGGAACACCGTCATCGCGCCCACGTCCAGCGCATGCGCGCCGAGCCATAAGAGATGATTCAGGATGCGGGTGATCTCGTCGAACATGACGCGGATGTACTGCGCGCGGATCGGCACCTCCAGCCCGAGCAGCTTCTCGATCGCCATCACGTAGGCGTGCTCGTTGCACATCATGGACACGTAGTCGAGGCGGTCCATGTAGGGCACGGACTGGATGAAGGTCTTGTGCTCGGCCAACTTCTCGGTGGCGCGGTGCAGCAGGCCGATGTGCGGGTCGGCGCGCTCCACCACCTCGCCGTCCAGCTCCAGCACCAGGCGCAGCACGCCGTGGGCCGCCGGATGCTGCGGGCCAAAGTTCAATGTGTAATTTCGGATTTCAGCCATGGAAGGTGTCCTCGCGGATCACGCGCGGCGTGATCTCGCGCTCTTCGATACTGACCGGCTGGTACACCACGCGCTGCTGGTCCGGGTCGTAGCGCATTTCCACGTTCCCGGTAAGCGGGAAATCCTTTCTGAATGGGTGGCCGATGAAGCCGTAGTCGGTGAGGATGCGGCGCAGATCCGGATGGCCCTCGAACACGATGCCGAACAGGTCGAAGGCTTCCCGTTCGTACCAGTTGGCGGAGGGCCAGATGTCCACCACCGAATCCACCACCGGGAACTCGTCGTCCTCGGCGAACACCCGCACGCGCAGGCGCTGGTTCTTGCCAATGGCGAGCAGGTGATACACCGCGGCGAAGCGGCGGCCGTCCCAGGCACCCTCGCCATAGGTGGAGTAATCCACGCCGCACACATCGCTGAGCTGCTCGAAGCGCAGGTCGTAGTCGTCGCGCAGCATGCGCATCACGTCGAGCATGCCCGCGCGCGGGATGACCAGCGTCAGCTCGCCCACGTGTTCGGTGAGGGTATGGTCGCGGCCTTCGAGAAGTTTTTCCAGGCGCGCCGAAATGGCGGCCAATTTGACGTTCATCGGTAGAGTCTGTCCCAGCTAGCGCGCAATGGTGTTGGTGCGCTTGATCTTGTTTTGGAGTTGCACCAGGCCGTACAGCAGGGCCTCCGCCGTCGGCGGGCATCCCGGCACGTACACATCCACCGGAACGATGCGGTCGCAACCGCGCACCACGGAATAAGAGTAATGATAGTAGCCGCCGCCATTGGCGCAGGAACCCATGGACAGGACCCAGCGCGGCTCGGCCATCTGGTCGTACACCTTGCGCAGGGCCGGCGCCATCTTGTTGCACAGGGTGCCGGCGACGATCATCAGGTCGGACTGGCGCGGGCTCGGCCGGAACACGATGCCGAAGCGGTCGAGGTCATAGCGCGATGCGCCCGCCTGCATCATCTCCACCGCGCAGCAGGCCAGGCCGAAGGTCATGGGCCACAGCGAACCGGTGCGGGTCCAGTTGATGACCGAATCCAGCGTGGTGGTGACGAAACCTTTTTCGAGGACGCCTTCGATGCTCATTCCAGCGCCTCCTTGGACCGCCCTGCAATGCGCGCCCGAGCCAGGTCGGCGCCCGGCGCTGCTCGCCTTGTTCGCATCCCCGCTGCGCGGGGCCCCTGCTCAGTGGCTCGCATCGCTACTCCCATTCGAGGGCGCCCTTCATCCACTCGTAGATGAAGCCGACGACGAGAATGCCTAGAAAAATCATCATGGCGACGAAACCGAACAAGCCGATTTCATTGAGCACGATGGCCCAGGGAAAGAGGAACGCGATTTCCAGATCGAACAGGATGAACAGGATGGCGACGAGGTAATAGCGCACGTCGAACTTCATGCGCGCGTCCTCGAAGGCCTCGAAACCGCACTCGTAGGGGGAGAGCTTCTCCGCATCCGGACGGTTGGGGGAAAGGACGTAGCCGAGCGTCATCGAGATCGCGCCCACGGCGAGACCGACGAAAACGAACAGCAATATGGGGAAATAATTCTCCAGCATCCTCCGCTCCCACGCCTTGTTTGGATGGCGTTTTTGTCTTTAGAACGAAGGGCCAGTGTAGAGGCGCTTCCGGCCAGGTGTCAAGGCCGTAATTCTTTATTTTTCTCTTTTACTTCATAATGTTACGCGATTATTTGAGCTTATTGTCGCATAACCTTCGTTTATGTGGTGCCGACGATGAGACTCGAACTCATACGGCTTGCGCCACCGCCCCCTCAAGACGGCGTGTCTACCAATTCCACCACGTCGGCTGGTTCTGAACGAACCGAGCAGATGCTCAGTTCGGAATGTCTTTGGCCTTGGAGCCCCCCGCCGGCTGGGCCGGCGCCGGTGCCGGCACCTGGCTCGCCGGCGCTTCCTTCTGCGCTGCCGGCACGGCCAGGGGCTTGCTCTGCTTGGTCACCGAAAAGTACGTGAGCCCCATGCTGGTGAGGAAGAAAATCGTCACCAGAATCTTCGTGGCCCGGCTCAGCGCATTGGCGGCACCGGTGGCGCCGAACAGGCTGCCCGAGGACCCGCTGCCGAAAGCGGCGCCCATGTCGGCACCCTTGCCGTGCTGCATCAGCACCAGGCCGATGATGCCCAGGGCCACCAGAACGTGCACGATCCAGACAAAAGTTTCCATCAATCCCGTCCCAAAGGTTCTTACTGCTGCGCAGCCTTGCAGATGGCCACGAATTCGTCGGCGTTCAGCGACGCGCCGCCGATCAGGCCACCGTCGATGTCGGGCATCCCGAACAGCTGGGCCGCGTTGCCGCCCTTCACGCTGCCGCCATAAAGAATGACCAGATTAGCCGCCAGTGCCGCGTCGTGGGGCGCAAACAGGCCGCGGATGAAGGCGTGCACTTCCTGCGCCTGCTCCGGAGTCGCCGTCTTGCCGGTGCCGATGGCCCACACCGGCTCGTAGGCAATCACACAGTTCCTGAAGGCTTCCAGGCCGGCCTTGTCCACCACCGCCTGGATCTGGCGCTCGACGACCTGGGAGGTGATGCCCTTCTCCCGCTCGTCCAGGGTCTCGCCCACGCACAGGATCGGCAGCAGCCCGCCCTGCTGGGCGGCGACGAACTTGGCGGCAACGGTGGCATCGTCCTCGCCGTACAGCGCGCGGCGCTCCGAGTGGCCGACGATGACCATGGTGCAGCCGAAGTCGCGCAGCATGGGCGCCGAGACTTCACCAGTATAGGCGCCCTTCTCGTGCTGGCTGAGGTTCTGCGCACCCCAGGCGATCGCCGTATTCTGCAGCGCGAACTGGGCCTGGAACAGGTAGGGATAGGGCACGCACACCGCGCAACGCACGCCCTGGACGCCGGACAGGCCTGCGGTGATGCCATCGAGCAGCACCTTGTTCTCGGTCAGGCTGCCGTGCATCTTCCAGTTACCCGCCACCAGTCGCTCGCGCATTGTCTAGCCCCGTTTTGCAAAGCCGCTAATGGTAGTCGCTGGCCCGGTTTTGGTCAATCCCGCCAAGCACATGCTATACCGGGAGCCCATGTAATAAATCTGTCATCGAACTGACCTAATATGCTCAGCCGGAACACATGTGCAACACCCCATCTCTCATCAACGAGGAGTTACCGACAATGAAAAGCCCGATCATCCGCACGTTTCTCGCGGCGAGCGCCCTCGCGTTCGGCATGAGCAGCGCCATGGCCGCCGACATCACCGGCGCCGGCGCCACCTTCCCCTACCCGATCTACGCCAAATGGGCCGAAGCCTACAAGGCCAAGACCGGCATCGGCCTGAACTACCAATCCATCGGCTCCGGCGGCGGCATCAAGCAGATCAAGGCCAAGACCGTGGACTTCGGTGCCTCCGACATGCCGCTCAAGCCGGATGTCCTGGAGAAGGACGGCCTGATGCAGTTCCCGACGGTCATGGGCGGCGTGGTCCCCGTGGTCAACCTGGAAGGCATCCAGGGCGGCCAGATCAAGCTGACCGGCCCGGTGCTGGCCGACATCTTCCTGGGCAAGATCAAGAAGTGGAACGACCCGGCCATCGCCAATCTGAACAAGGGCGTCGCCCTGCCCGACCAGGCCATCACCGTGGTGCATCGCTCGGACGGCTCCGGCACGACCTTCATCTTCACCAACTACCTGTCCAAGATCAGCCCCGAGTGGAAAGAAAAAGTGGGCGAGGAAACCTCGGTGGCCTGGCCGACCGGCGTGGGCGGCAAGGGCAATGAAGGCGTGGCTTCCTATGTGAAGCAGATCAAGGGCTCCATCGGCTACGTCGAGTACGCCTATGCGCTGCAGAACAAGATGACCCATACCCTGATGCAGAACAAGGAAGGCGAATTCGTCGCGCCGACCGCTGACGCGTTCAAGGCCGCGGCCGCGGGCGCCAACTGGGAGAAAGCCCCGGGCTTCTACGAGATCCTCACCAACGAGGCAGGCAAGCAGAGCTGGCCCATCACCGGCGCCACCTTCATCCTGATGCACAAGACCCAGGACAAGGCCGCGACCGCCCACGAAGTGCTGAAGTTCTTCGACTGGGCCTATGCCAACGGCGACAAGCTGGCACTGGACCTGGACTACGTCCCCATGCCCGACAGCGTCGTGAAGCTGATCCAGCACGCATGGAAGACCCAGCTCAAGGATCAAAGCGGCAAGGCCGTTTGGTAATTCAACAGCTGTAGCAGGAACAAAGAGGGGGCCGAAAGCCCCCTTTTTGACTGTATAATTTGCGGCGATCTTAACAATGAACGATTCCCTGGCGCAGCGGAGCAGGATGCCCGTCGCAGCACTGGCTGGACGCCGGGCGCCTCACACCATGTCAAAAACCATCAGCGACGCGACCCTCAAGCGGCAGCACCTCGCCGACAAACTGTTCCGCGGCACCACGCGGACGTTTGCATTCCTCGTGCTGGCCACCCTGGTCGGAATCATCGTTTCCCTCGTCATGGGGGCCTGGCCGGCCATCAAGGCCTTCGGCCTCAACTTTCTTTTCAGCGCCGACTGGAACCCGGTCACGGATCAATTCGGCGCGCTGGTGCCGATCTTCGGCACCCTGGCCACCTCGGCCATCGCCCTGCTCATCGGCGTGCCGGTCAGCTTCGGCATCGCCCTGTTTCTGACGGAACTGTCGCCGCTGTGGCTGCGCCGCCCCCTGGGCATCGCAGTGGAACTGCTGGCGGGCATTCCCAGCATCATCTACGGCATGTGGGGCCTGTTCGTGCTGGCGCCGACCCTGCAGGACAAGATCCAGCCCTGGCTCATCGACAACCTGGGCCAATGGCCGGTGGTGGGCTTCCTGTTTCAGGGCCCGCCCATGGGCATCGGCGTGCTCACCGCCGGGATCATCCTCGCGATCATGGTCATTCCCTTCATCGCCTCCGTCATGCGCGACGTGTTCGAGATCGTGCCGCCGATGCTGAAGGAATCCGCCTACGGGCTCGGCGCCACCACCTGGGAGGTGGTGCGCCACGTGGTGCTGCCCTACACCAAGATCGGCGTCGTCGGCGGCATCATGCTCGGGCTCGGCCGTGCCCTGGGCGAAACCATGGCCATCACCTTCGTCATCGGCAATGCCCACCAGTTCAGCACCTCGCTGATGATGCCGGGCAACAGCATCGCCTCCGCCCTGGCCAACGAATTCACCGAGGCCACCACCGACCTGCACGTGGCGGCGCTGATCGAGTTGGGCCTGATCCTCTTCATCATCACCTTCATCGTGCTTTCCCTGTCCAAACTGCTGCTGCTGCAGCTGGCCAAGCGGGAAGGCAAGCAGACATAGCATGATCCCCCTCTACGCCCGCAGGCGCTTCGTCAACGCCTTCAACCTCACCGTGTCGCTGCTGGCCATGGCCTTCGGCCTGTTCTGGCTGACCTGGATCCTGTGGACGCTGTTGCGCCTCGGACTCGGCGGCATCGACATGCAGATGTTCACCCAGATGACCCCGCCACCCGGCAGCCAGGGCGGCCTGCTCAACGCCATCGCCGGCAGCTTCTACATGACCATGGTGGCGACCCTGATCGGTACGCCGGTGGGCATCCTCGCCGGCGTCTACCTGGCCGAGTTCGGCCACAAGAGCTGGCTTGCCTCCGCCACCCGCTTCATCAACGACATCCTGCTGTCGGCACCGTCCATCGTGATCGGCCTCTTCATCTACGAGGTCTACGTGATCAAGGTCGGCCACTTCTCCGGCTGGGCCGGGTCGTTCGCGCTGTCGCTGATCGTGGTGCCGGTCGTGGTGCGCACCACCGAGAACATGCTCAAGCTGGTGCCGAACAGCCTGCGCGAGGCGGCGGCCGCCCTGGGCGCGCCGCAATGGAAGGTGATCATGCTGGTCACCCTGCGCGCGTCCCGCGCCGGCATCATCACCGGGCTGCTGCTGGCGGTGGCGCGCATCGCCGGCGAGACCGCGCCGCTGCTGTTCACCGCCCTGAACAACCAGTTCTGGAGCAGCAACATGAATGCCCCCATGGCCAACCTGCCGGTGGTGATCTTCCAGTTCGCCATGAGCCCGTACGAGGACTGGCACAAGCTGGCCTGGGCGGGCGCGCTGCTCATCACCTTCGGCGTGCTCGCCCTCAACATCATCGCGCGCGTCATGTTCCGCCAAAAAGGCGCGCGCGGGTAAACGGAAAGCGAAATCATGCCCATGACCTCCGCCCTGGATGAGACCCGCCAAGAGCAGGCCGCCGCGCCCGCCAAGCTCACGGTGCGCAACCTGAACTTCCACTACGGCAAGTTCCATGCGCTGAAGAACATCAACCTCGAGATTCCGGAGAACCGGGTCACGGCCTTCATCGGCCCCTCGGGCTGCGGCAAGTCGACCCTGCTGCGCACCTTCAACCGCATGTACGAACTCTACCCGGGCCAGAAGGCCGACGGCGAGATCATCCTCGACGGCAAGAACATCCTCGACGCCCGGCAGGACCTGAACCGGTTGCGCGCCAAGGTCGGCATGGTGTTCCAGAAGCCGACACCCTTCCCCATGTCCATCTACGACAACATCGCCTTCGGCGTGCGCCTGTACGAGCGACTGTCGGCGCACGAAATGAGCGACCGGGTGGAATGGGCGCTGAAGAAGGCGGCGCTGTGGAACGAGGTGAAGGACAAGCTCAAGCAGTCCGGCAACAGCCTCTCCGGCGGTCAGCAGCAGCGCCTGTGCATCGCGCGCGCGATTGCGGTGAAACCGGAGGTCGTCCTGCTGGACGAGCCGGCCTCCGCGCTGGACCCGATCTCCACCGCGCACATCGAAGAGCTGATCCACGAGCTCAAGGTCGACTACACCATCGTCATCGTCACCCACAACATGCAGCAGGCGGCGCGCGTCTCGGACTACACTGCCTACATGTACCTGGGGGAGATGATCGAGTTCGGCGACACCGACACCCTGTTCACCACGCCGAAACAGAAGGCGACGGAAGACTACATCACCGGCAAATTCGGCTGACCGCGCCTAGAGCACGATCAGCGTCACCACCCAGAAGTAGATCAGCAGACTCAGCACGTCCTGGATGATGGTGGCAATGGGCCCGCTGCCGAAGGCCGGGTCCTTGCCCAGACGCGACAACCCATAGGGAAACAGCAGGCCGATGGTGGTGGCCACGGTACTCGCCACCGTGAGCGCCAGCGCGACGGCCGCGGCCATGGCCGGATCGCCAAAGACCAGCCATACCGCAGGATAAACCAGCACCCCCAGGACCAGGCCAATCAACAGCCCGGTGCGCAATTCGCCATTCACCAGCTGCCGGATCGGGACGCTGCTCAGGGACAGACCGCGCACCGCGATCGCCTCGGTCTGGGTGCCGATGGCATCCGCCAGGTAGACGATGCCGGGCACGAAGAACGCCAGCATCACTTTCTCCGCCAGGGCCTGCTCGAAGCGCGACACCACGAGCGTCGCCAGCATGCTCCCGGCCAGCCCGACCAGCAGCCAGGGCAGGCGGTCGCGCAGGCGCCGCAGCGGGGGCGCCTCCATCGCCACACGGGCCTGCACCGTTTCGCGCCGGATGCCCGCGAGGCGGTGCAAGTCCTCCACATGCTCCCGGCGCAGGATGTCCATCAGTGCCTGGGGCGGAACGACGCCGACGAAGCGGCCATCCCCATCCACCACCGGCATCGCCGTCAGGCCATGGCGGATCGCGCTGGAAGCCACTTCCTCCTGGTCGATCTGGGTCAGCACGGCCGCCACCGGCAACTGCGCCATATCCCGCAGCAGCCGGTCGGCCGGCGCCCCGAGCAGCTGCGCCATGGTCACGCTGCCGACCAGGCGCCCGTCCGCCGCCACCAGATACACCGCCCCGGCATACTCGTAAGCCCGGCCCGGCAAGCTTGCAAGCGCCTGCGCGACTGTGCTCTCGGGCGCGGCAACCGGCACGCTGCGCACCACATGGGCCAGCGCCGCTTCCGGGTGACCACGCTCCCGGTAGGACGGTTTTCTTTGCTCGGGCATGGGTGCATTATGGCGTAGCGCCCTCAGCCCGGCCACCACGCTGCATGCCCCCCTCCGCCACCACCGTCCTTTTCGGCGCCTGCGACCGCCACAACCTGGGCGACCTGCTGTTTCCGCACGTCGTCGCGGCGCTGCTGCCGGAAACGCCGCTCCACGTCGCCGGCCTCGCGGCGCGCGACATGCGCTGCCATGGCGGCCACGCCGTGCGCGCCATCGCCGATCTCGCGCGCGAGCTGGCTGCGACCCCGGTCAACCTGGTTCACGTCGGAGGAGAAATCCTCACCTGCGCCGCCTGGGACGCGGCGGTCATGCTGCTGGATGAAGCCGGGGCACGGGAAATCCTCGCCCAGGACCGGCACGCCTCGGACGCAGCCCGCGCGGCCTGGGCCGCGAATACGCTCCGAACGCCTGCGCTCGCACCCTATGTCGTCGCGAAGGAACGCTTCGCGCGGCCGGCCGCTTTCGTCTACCACGCCATCGGCGGCGCCACGCTGGACCACTGCGACGACGCCCTGCGGGGCGAGGTCGCCGCCGCCCTGCGCGACGCCGATGCCGTCACCGTCCGCGACCGCCACACCCAGCGCAGCCTGGCGCAGGAAGGCATCGACGCGACGCTGCTGCCCGACCCCGGCGTCATGGTCGCCGAACTGTTCGGGGAGCGCATCGGGCTGCGCCGCGAAGCGGGGGAAGTGGCGGCCCGGTTGGCGCAGTTCGCGCAGGGCTACCTCGCGGTCCAGTTCAGCGCGGACTTTGCCGACGATGCCAGCCTGCATGTCCTCGCCGCGCAGCTCGACCAACTCGCCGCGGCGACGCCCTACGGCCTGGTGCTGTTTCGCGCCGGCGCCGCCCCCATGCACGACGATCTCGCGCTGTTGCGCACGGTGCAAGACGCCATGGCCAGCCACGCGCGCACTGCGGTGTTCGAATCGCTGGACATCTGGGACATCTGCAGCCTGATCGCGGCAAGCCAGGGCTTCCTCGGCAGCAGCCTGCACGGACGCATCGTCGCGCTGGCCTACGCCCTCCCGCGCGTCACCCTCGCCACCGCGCCCGGCGCCCTCGGCAAGCACCGGGCCTTCGTCGAAAGCTGGGAGCTTGCTGGCATGCCGGGCGTGGTTGCGCCGAACCAGGCGGCGCAGGCCATGCTGGCTGCCCTTGGCGTCCCGCGCCAGCAGTGCGCCGGGCACGCGCGGCGCCTCGCCGCTCTCTACCGCACGGGCTGCGCGAGCTGGCTCAGGCGGCTGGCGTGACCGAACGCGCGCGGGCGAAGTGCGCGAATTCCTCCGCCGGCAGGGGCGGCGCCGCCAGGTAGCCCTGATATTCGTCGCATCCGGCTTCGCGCAGCCACTCGAGCTGCGGGGTGGACTCGACGCCCTCCGCGATCACCCTGAGCTGCAGGCTGTGGCCGAGCGTGATGACCGAGCGCACGATGGCCGCGTCCTGCTGGTCGTCCGGAATGTGGCGCACGAATGACTGGTCGATCTTGAGCTTGTCGATGGGAAAACGCTTGAGATAGTTGAGCGATGAGAAGCCGGTGCCGAAATCATCGACCGACAGCCGGACGCCGACCTCCTTCAGCTCGTGCAGCAGCGCCGTGGTGCGCGCCACGTCCTGCATCGCCACGGTTTCGGTGATCTCGAGGTCGAGACAGTCTGGCGGCAGTCCGGTCGCCTGGAGTATCCCGGCCACCTGCTGCGGCAGCCCGTCGCGGGCAAACTGGCGTGCCGCCAGGTTGACCGCGAGCAGCAGGCCGTCCAGGCCCTCCTCGCGCCAGCGTTGCGTCTGCGCGCAGGCCGTGCGCAGGATCCAGTCGCCGATGTCGGCGATGAGGCCCGACTCCTCCGCCAGGTGCAGGAACTCGCCCGGCGCCAGCAGGCCGCGCCGGGGATGTTGCCAGCGCAGCAGGGCTTCCATGCCGACCACGCGCCCGCTGCCGAGGTCGACCTGCGGATGGTAGTGCAGCCGAAACTCCCCCAGCTCCTCGGCGTGACGCAGCTCGTTTTCCAGCTCCAGCCATTCCGCCGCGCGCTCGTTCATGTCCCGCGTGTAGCACTGCAGGCTGTCGCCGCCGCGCTTCTTCGCGCGGTGCATGGCGGTGTCGGCATTGCGCAGCAGGGTGGCGCCGTCCTCGCCGTCCAAGGGGAAGATGCTCACGCCGGCGCTGGCGGTGACGTTCAGCTCCCGGCCTTCCACGTAGAAGGGTTTGTGGAACGCTGCAATCAGGTGCTCGGCGAGCAGGACCGGCATCTCCTCCAGCCCGAAACTCGGGACCAGGATGCAGAACAGATCGCCGCCGAAGTGATAGAGCGTGCAGCCGCCACAGGCTTCGCGCTGTGCCGTCAGCAGCTCGGACAGGCGCATGCCCACCGCGCGCAGCAGCGCATCGCCGGTGGTGTGCCCAAGGCTGTCCACCACCACCTTGAAGCGGTCCATTCCCACCAGAATCACCGCGGCGCGCGCGGCAGCGCGCTCGGGCGCGTACAGCACCGGCTGGATACGCTCCTGGAACATGCGGCGGTTGGGCAGGTCGGTCAGGGCATCGTGGTAGGCCTGGTGGATCGCCTGTTCCTCGGCACGCTTGCGCTCGGTGACATCGGAGATGTACAGGTGGAACACGTCGAGGTCGGCGAGCCAGTGGATGCCGCATTCGAAGGCGAACTGCTGGCGGACGCTGTAGGCCCAGACCTCGTGCTGGTCATGGTTCTTGCGCAGGGCGGCGAGCCGGCGCTGCAGGCCCGGTGGCAGCAGCACGCGCGGATCGGCGCCAGCGGCGCCGATGTGCTCCAGCAGCGTGCGCGTGGCGGGATTGGCATAGAGCAGCTTGCCGGTGCGGGACAGGCGCATGATCGCGTGCGGGTTGCGCTCGGGAAACTCCGCCAGCAGCTGACGCTCGGCCTGTTCCTTGATGTAGCGGTTGATGTACCAGCCGACGAACAGGGAGACCAGGAAGATGCTGGCGCCGAGCAGGGCCACGAAGGCGCGCATGCTCCGCGTCGCCCGCTCCGCCTCCTGGCCGCCGGCGGCCACCTCGGCCTCGACCCGCCTGGCTAGCTGGTCCAGGCCGGCATCGATGATGCTCACCTTCTCGCTGATGCGCGCGAGCAGGCGCCGGGCCTCGTCCACTCGCGGCGGTGCTTCCGCCAATGCACTGTCCAGCTCGCGCGCCGCCCGATACACCTCCCCGTAGAGACTTTTCAGGGCCGGCAGCGCCGAAACCGCGCCATAGCGCGGCATGAGCAGGTCGAAATGTTCGGCGCAGTGGCGATCGAGGGCGGCGTAGCGCGCCAGCATGCGCGCCTGGTCGCGGCTGACGAAATAGGCATGGAGCACGGCCTCCTGCTCGCGCAAATCGCGCTGCAGGGCCAGCACCGCGCGCAGCTCGGGCACGTCCCGCTCCACCAGGACGCGGGATGCATCCCGCACCTTGCCGCCCTGCACGAACACCAGCACCGCCATGGCCGCGCCCAGCAGCAGCACCAGCACATAGGCGGCAAAGATCCGGGTCTTGAAGTTGAACGACAGGCGCATGGAGAAGCGACTCCGATGCTGCGTTAGCTCCGGCTTGGTCACGCGCGAACGCGACGGCCGGCGATTCGATGGGGGCGCGGCGCCGCGGGCCGCCGCGCGCAGGGTACGGCGGTCAGGCCGTTGCCTGGGCGGCGTCCTTCACCACGCCGGCGATATGCTGCGCCCAGTGCTCGACCTTTGCCCCGTCCTTGCCCTCCACCATGACCCGGAGCACCGGCTCGGTGCCGGAATTGCGCAGCAGCACGCGGCCGCTGCCCTTGAGGCCGGCCTCGGCCTCGACCAGCGCGGCCTGCACCGGGATGCTCTCGCGGAAGTCGAAGCCCTTGCTGATCTTCACGTTGATCAGCTTTTGTGGATACAGGGTGACGTCCCTGGTGGCTTCCTTGAGGGTTTGCCTGTTGGCGCGCAGCGCCTGCAGCACCTGCAGCGAGGAAATGATGCCGTCGCCGGTGGTGTGCCGGTCGCGGCAGATGATGTGGCCCGAGGACTCGCCGCCCAGCTGCCAGCCCTTCTCCTCCAGCATTTCCAGCACGTAGCGGTCGCCGACCGCGGCGCGCGCAAACGGGATCTTGTGCTTCTCCAGGGCGTGCTCCATGCCCAGGTTGGTCATCACCGTCCCGACCACCCCGCCCTTCAGCGCCCCCTGTTTGGCCCGCTGGCGCGCGATGATGTAGAGCATCAGATCGCCGTCGTACAGCACGCCGTCGGCGTCCACCATCATCAGGCGGTCGCCGTCGCCGTCGAAGGCGATGCCGACGTCCGCGCCGTGCTCGCGCACGGCCTTCTGCAGCAGGGCCGGATGGGTCGAGCCGCATTTCTCGTTGATGTTGAGGCCGTCCGGCTTGACGCCGATGGGGATCACCTCGGCGCCCAGCTCGTGGAACACATGGGGCGCGATGTGGTAGGTCGCGCCGTGGGCGCAGTCCACCACGATCTTCATGCCGCGCAGGTCCATGTCATGGGGGAAGGTGCTCTTGCAGAACTCGATATAGCGCCCGTCCGAGTCCTCGATGCGGCGCGCCTTGCCGAGCTTGTCCGAGGGCATGCAGCGCAGGGGCTTTTCCAGCTCCTCCTCGATCGAGCGCTCGGTCTTGTCCGGCAGCTTGAGGCCGCCGGGGCCGAAGAACTTGATGCCGTTGTCGGGATAGGGATTGTGCGAGGCGCTGATGACGATGCCGGCCTGGCAGCGCAGGGCGCGCGTGAGGTAGGCCACGCCCGGCGTGGGCATCGGCCCCAGCAGCAGCACGTCCACGCCTGCGGCGGAGAGGCCGGCCTCCAGCGCCGATTCCAGCATGTAGCCGGAGATGCGCGTGTCCTTGCCGATGATCACCGACGGCCGGTCGCCCTTCATGCGCCGGTCGCCGTCGGCAAAGATGCGTCCCGCCGCGTAGCCCAGGTGCATCACGAAATCCGGCGTGATCGGCGCTTCGCCCACCGTGCCGCGCACACCGTCGGTTCCGAAGTATTTCCTGCTCATGCTCCCCATCCTTCCACTGCATTGACCACCGCCAGCGCCTCGCGGGTCGCCTTGACGTCATGCACCCGCACGATGCGGGCCCCCTTCGTGACTGCGAGCACGGCGGCCGCGATGCTGGCGTAAAGCCGTTCGCCCACCTCGCCGCCGACGATCCGGCCCAGCATCGACTTGCGCGAGAGTCCCGCCAGCAGCGGCACGCCCAGATTGCCCAGCTCCGGCAGGCGGCGCAGCAGCTCCAGATTATGCGCAAGATTCTTGCCGAAGCCAAACCCGGGGTCGATCACGATGCGGTCGCGGCCGATGCCGGCCCGCTCCGCTGCCGCGACGCGCTCCATCAGGAACGCGCGCACCTCCCCCACCACGTCCGCATAGGCAGGATTCTGCTGCATGTTCTGCGGATCGCCCTGCTTGTGCATCAGGCAGACCGCGGCCCGGGTGCGGGCAAGCGCCTCCATGGCGCCGGGCGCGAGCAGGGCGTTCACGTCGTTGACCATGTCCGCGCCGGCGGCGACCGCAGCGCGCATCACCGCCGGCTTCTGGGTGTCGATGGAGAGCGGCACACCGGCCGCGGCCAGGCCTTCCAGCACGGGCAGAACCCGGGCGAGCTCCTCGCCTTCCGGCACCGGCGCAGCGCCGGGGCGGGTGGATTCGCCGCCGATGTCGAGCAGGTCCGCGCCCTCGGCGACGAGCTGCAGGCCGTGTTTGATGGCGCGTGCGGGATCGAGGAACTGACCGCCGTCGGAGAAGGAGTCGGGCGTGACGTTGACGATGCCCATGAGCAGCGGGCGATCGAGGGCTAGCGTGAAGCGGCCGCAGCGCAACATGAGGTGCGAGTCACGAGTTGCCCGTCACAGGTTGCAAGGCGGGCCCGATTTCTCGTTTTCGACTTGCAACCTGGATCCTGGAACTCGCAGCTGCCTCAGGCTTCCTCGGCCGGCTTGCCGGTGGTCGGCGCCGGCGCGCTCGGCGTGTTCGCGCCGGGCGAGGACGATGCCGGGGGCTGGGTCGGTCTGGGCGGACGCGGGGCGCGGCCTTCCATGATGTCGTTCACCTGGTCGGCGTCGATGGTCTCCCATTCCAGCAGGGCCTGGGCCATCATCTCCACCTTGTCGCGGTTTTCCTCGATCAGCTTGCGCGCGAGGGCGTATTGCTGGTCGATGATGCGGCGGATCTCCGCATCGACCTTCTGCATGGTGGCTTCCGACACGTTCTTGTGGGTGGTGATGGAGCGGCCGAGGAACACTTCGCCTTCGTTCTCGCCGTACACCATGGTGCCCAGGCTGTCGGACATGCCCCACTCGGTCACCATGCGCCGCGCCATTTCAGTCGCGCGCTGGAAGTCGTTGGAAGCGCCGGTGGTCATCTGGTTCATGAACACCTCTTCCGCAATGCGGCCGCCGAACAGCACTGCGATGTTCTGCAGGATGGTGTCGCGATCCATGCTGTAGCGGTCTTCCGTCGGCAGCTGCATGGTCACGCCCAGGGCACGGCCGCGCGGGATGATGGTCACCTTGTGCACCGGGTCGGTATTCGGCAGCAGCTTGGCCACCACCGCGTGGCCCGACTCGTGGTAGGCCGTGTTGCGGCGCTCGTGCTCGGGCATCACGATGGACTTGCGCTCGGCGCCCATGACGATCTTGTCCTTGGCGCGCT
>CAYUJV010000062.1:0-16164 GCA_964445085.1 uncultured Burkholderiales bacterium | reverse complement strand
CTCCCTTCCTAAAAAGCCCTGCCTCCCATGAGACAGGGCTTTTTTTATGCGGCGGCGGGAGCCGCCGGCGCGCACGGCCACGCAACTTGCCGCGCATCCCGCGCAGCGCACGGGGATCTCCAGTGAGTCCCCAATTCCCTTTCATTAGTCGTTGTTTTCTTGTTATAATGCGCAGGTTAGAAGGGATGGGCGTTCAGCCCATTTTTTGTTTCTGGCGTTCTGATGGACCTGCAAGCGCTATTTGAAAAGACATTGCCTGGCCTTGGCTACGAGCTGGTGGATTTGGAGGTAAGCAACCGCGGGAAACTTCTGCGGCTGTTCATCGATAAACCGGGCGGCATCACCATCGACGATTGCGTGCGCGTCAGCAATCATTTCACGCGCCTGCTCGCCGTCGAACTGGATTATGACTACGACCGATTGGAAGTGTCATCGCCAGGGCTGGATCGTCCGCTCAAGAAGGAAGCGGACTTCGAGCGCTTTCAGGGCGAGAAAGCCCAATTGAAGTTGCGCATCCCGGTGGACGGGCGACGCAATGTAACCGGCGTGCTCAAAGGTGTGCACGGCGGAATGCTGGACATGGAAGTGGACGGCGTGCCGAAGACGTTCGAACTGGCGAACGTGGACAAGGCGCGGCTGATCCCGAATATTTGACCGGAGGTTGTTGTATGAGCCGCGAGATTCTTCTGGTGGTGGATGCGCTGGCGCGCGAAAAGAACGTGGAAAAGGAAATCGTTTTCTCGGCGCTGGAGCTTGCGCTTGCCTCCGCGACCAAGAAGCGCTTCCACGAGGACGTGGACGTGCGTGTGGCGATCGATCGCGAGACCGGTGAGTACGACAGCTTTCGCCGCTGGCACGTCGTTCCCGATGAGGAGTATCTGGACGAAGGGCTCCAGATCCCGCTGTCCGAGGCGAAGCAGAAGCAGCCGGACATCGAGGTGGGAGGGATCATCGAGGAGCGGCTCGAGCCGGTGGAGTTCGGGCGCATCGGCGCGCAGACCGCGAAGCAGGTGATTCTGCAGAAGATCCGCGAGGCCGAGCGCGAGCAAATCCTGAGCGACTTCCTGGAGCGCAAGGAGCATCTGGTGACGGGCGTCATCAAGCGCATGGAGCGCGGGAATGCCATCATCGAATCGGGACGCATCGAAGCCGTGCTGCCGCGGGACCAGATGATCCCGAAAGAGAACCTGCGCATCGGTGACCGGGTGCGAGCCTATCTGCTGAAGATCGACCGCGCCGCGCGCGGCCCGCAGTTGATCCTCTCGCGCATCTCGCCGGAGTTCCTGGTAAAGCTGTTCGAGCTGGAAGTGCCGGAGATCGAGGAGGGCTTGATCGAGATCAAGGCCGCTGCCCGCGACCCCGGTGCGCGTGCCAAGATCGCAGTGAAGTCCAACGATCCCCGAATCGACCCGCAGGGCACCTGCATCGGCATGCGTGGTTCGCGTGTCCAGGCCGTGACGAGCGAACTCGGGGGCGAGCGTGTCGACATCGTCCTATGGTCGGCCGATCCCGCCCAGTTCGTCATCAACGCCCTCGCTCCGGCGGAAGTGTCCAGCATTGTGGTGGACGAGGAGAAGCACAGCATGGACGTGGTCGTGGACGAGGAGCAGCTTGCGCAGGCGATCGGCCGCAGTGGCCAGAATGTGCGCCTGGCCTCGGAGCTCACCGGCTGGAACCTCAATATCATGACCGCCGAGGAAGCGGAGCAGAAGAGCGCCGAAGAGGCCGAGAGCATCATCAAGGAATTCATGAACAAGCTGGACGTGGATGCGGAAGTGGCGCAAGTGCTCGTGGAGGAGGGTTTCTCCACCCTCGAGGAAATCGCTTACGTCCCGCTGTCGGAGATGCTGGAAATCGAGGCCTTCGACGAGGATACCATCAACGAACTGCGCAGCCGTGCCCGCAATGTGCTGTTGACCGAAGCCATCGCGAGCGAGGAGAAGGTCGAGCATGTGGCTGAGGACCTGGCGACGATGGAAGGCATGGATGCCGAGACGGCGCGTGTGCTCGCGGCGCAGGGCGTCGCCACGGTGGAGGACCTGGCCGACCTCGCGGTGGATGACCTGGTGGAGATGACCGGCATGGATGCCGAGCGCGCGAAGACGCTGATCATGACCGCGCGTGCTCCCTGGTTTGCCGCCGAGCAGGCCAACGGCTGAGCGTGAGAGACGGAATTTACGGAGTGTTTGAATGGCGCAAATGAACGTAGCGCAGTTTGCCTCTGAGCTCGGGGTGGCGGAAGCCATGCTGCTCGAGCAACTGAAGGCGGCCGGGGTGAACAAGAGCGCCGCCGAGGATCCCTTGACCGAGCAGGACAAGACCCAGCTGCTGGACTACCTGCGGCGCTCGCACGGCGTCAAGGAGAGCCGCAGCAAGATCACGCTGACCCGGCGTGAAACCACCGAGATCCGCAAGGCGGACTCGACCGGCAAGGCGCGCACCATCCAGGTGGAGGTGCGCAAGAAGCGTGTGTTCGTGAAGCGCGATACCGCGACGCCGGTGGAAGAGCCCGTGGTCGAAGTCAAGCCGGAACAACCCATCATCGATGCCGAGCAGCTGGCCAAGCGCGAGGAAGAAGCGCGCAAGCAGGCCGAGTTGATCGCGCGCCAGAAGGAAGAGGCCGAGAAGAAGGCGAAGCGCGCCCAGGCCAAGAAGGCGGCGCCGGCCCCCGAGGTGGAGGCGAAGCCCGAGGAGGCGGCCCAGGCAGCCGCACCCGCGCCAGCGGCTGTGGCCGAGGCTGCGCCGGGGGCGGAATCCAAGACCGAGGGCACGCTGCATATTTCCAAGCCCGAGGAAAAGGGCGAAGCCGAGAAGAAGAAGGGTGCGAAGAAGAAAGCCGGGCCTTCCACGGGCTGGGCGGACGAAGGCGCCAAGAAGCGCGGCCTCAAGGTGCGGGGCGACATCACCGGCGGCGCCTGGCGGGAGCGTGGAAAGGCCACGCGCCACAAGGGCGAGGAGGGCGTCCATGCCTTCACCGCCCCGACCGAGCCGATGGTGCGCGAAGTGCTGGTGCCGGAAACGATCACCGTCGGCGATCTCGCGCACAAGATGGCGGTCAAGGCCGCGGAAGTCATCAAAACCCTGATGAAGATGGGCTCCATGGTGACCATCAACCAGGTGCTCGATCAGGAAACCGCGATGATCGTGGTCGAGGAGATGGGGCACGTCGCGAAGCCGGCGGCGCTGGACAACCCCGAGGCCTACCTGGAAGAAGCCCAGATCAAGGAAGCGGAAGGCGTCACCCGTGCGCCGGTGGTGACCGTGATGGGTCACGTCGACCATGGCAAGACCTCGCTGCTCGACTATATTCGCCGCAGCCGCGTTGCTTCGGGCGAGGCGGGCGGCATCACCCAGCATATCGGCGCCTACCACGTGGAAACGCCGCGCGGGATGGTGACCTTCCTGGACACCCCGGGCCACGAGGCATTTACTGCCATGCGTGCCCGTGGTGCGAAAGCCACCGACATCGTGATCCTGGTGGTGGCGGCTGACGATGGCGTGATGCCGCAGACCATCGAGGCGGTCCATCATGCCAAGGCCGGCAACGTGCCGCTGGTGGTGGCGGTCAACAAGATCGACAAGCCGGAAGCGAATCCGGAGCGCGTCAAGCAGGAGCTCTCGGCGCAGGGCGTCGTGCCTGAAGACTGGGGTGGCGACACCATGTTCGTCGAAGTGTCTGCCAAGACCGGCCAAGGCATTGATGAGCTGCTGGAGCGCGTGCTGCTGCAGGCGGAGGTGCTGGACCTCAAGGCGCCGCGTGACTGCCCGGCGAAGGGGCTGGTGATCGAGTCACGGCTGGACAAGGGGCGCGGCCCCGTGGCGACGCTGCTGATCCAGGCCGGCACGCTGCATCAGGGCGACATCGTCCTGGCCGGCAGCGTTTTTGGCCGCGTCCGCGCGATGCTCGACGAGAATGGCCGGCCCGTGAAAGAGGCGGGGCCGTCGATTCCGGTGGAGATTCTCGGCCTGTCCGACGTGCCGATGGCGGGCGAGGAGGCGATTGCCCTGCTGGATGAACGCAAGGCGCGGGAGATCGCGCTGTTCCGCCAGGGCAAGTTCCGCGACGTCAAACTCGCCAAGCAGCATGCCGCCAAGCTGGAGAACATGTTCGAACAGATGGGCGAGGGCGAGGTCAAGTCCTTGCCGCTGATCATCAAGGCCGACGTGCAGGGCTCGCAGGAAGCGCTGGCGCACGCCCTGGCCAAGCTCTCCACGGGCGAGGTCAAGGTCAATATCATCCACAGCGCGGTCGGCGGCATCACCGAGTCCGACGTCAACCTGGCGCTGGCCTCGAAGGCCGTGATCATCGGCTTCAACGTCCGAGCCGATGCGCAGGCGCGCAAGCTGGCCCAGACCACCGGCGTCGATCTGCGCTACTACAACATCATCTACGATGCGGTAGACGAGATCAAAGCCGCCATGTCGGGCATGCTCGCGCCGGAGAAGAAGGAACAGGAGATCGGCCTGGTCGAGATCCGCCAGGTGTTCCGCATCTCCAAGGTGGGCACGGTGGCGGGCTGCTACGTGCTGGAAGGCGTAGTCAAGCGCGGCGCCATGGTGCGCGTGATCCGGGATGGCGTGGTGGTGCACACCGGCGAACTGGACTCGCTCAAGCGCTTCAAGGATGACGTGAAAGAGGTGAAGGCGGGCTTCGAGTGCGGCTTGTCGCTGAAGAACTTCAACGACATCAACGAAGGCGATCAGCTCGAAGTGTTCGAGGTGGTGGAAGTCGCGCGCACGCTGTAATGGCCTGCGGGCCGTGCCGGACCGTCTTGTATGCCGAAAGATTCCTCCCGTCCCCGCCGCGTGGCCGAACAGATCCAGCGTGAGCTGGCCGAGCTGCTGCGCCTGGAAGTCAAGGACCCGCGCGTGGGCATGATCACGCTGACCGACGTGGAAGTCAGCAACGATTACGCCCACGCAAAGGTATTCTTCACCCTGCTTGGCGACGAGACGCGCGTCAAGGAGGCGCTCAAGGGCCTGCAGTCCGCTGCGGGATTCCTGCGCAGCGAGGTGGCGCACCGCATGAAGCTGCGCGTCATGCCGCAGCTGCATTTCATCCACGACACGTCCATCGAAAACGGCATGCGCCTCGATCAGCTGATCGAGGCGGCGGTGGCCGAGGATGCCAAGCATCCCCACGACGACTAAGCGTTTGTCCAAGTGAATCGGATTGCGAAGCGGGAAAAACGCGCCGTCAGCGGCGTGTTGCTGTTGGACAAGCCGATCGGCGTGTCGTCCAACGGCGCATTGCAGCACGCCAAGCGCCTCTACCGCGCGGCCAAGGCCGGCCACACCGGCAACCTCGACCCGATCGCAAGCGGCTTGCTGCCGATCTGTTTCGGCGAAGCCACCAAGTTCTCGCAATATCTGACCGATTCCGACAAGCGCTACGAAGCCGTCATCAAGCTTGGCGAAACCACCGACACTGGCGATGCGGAGGGGCAGGTGCTGGAGCGCCGCCCGGTCGCCGTGACAAGGCCGCAGCTGGAGGCCGTGTTGAAGCAATTCGTCGGCGTGATCGAGCAGGTGCCGCCCATGTATTCGGCGCTCAAGCACCAAGGGCGTCCGCTCTACGACTACGCGCGCAAGGGTGTCGAGATCGAACGCAGTGCGCGTCGGATGACGATCCACGAAATCGTGCTGCTCGGCCTCGCCGGGGATGTGCTGCGCATTGCGGTGGCTTGCAGCAAGGGAACGTACATCCGCGTGCTGGCCGAGGACATCGGCAAGGTGCTGGGCTGTGGGGCGCACATGACCGGGCTGCGCCGCACGCAGGTCGGCGGCTTCTCGCTGAGCGAGGCCGTCACGCTCGACCAGATCGAGGCCATGGCGGAGACGGAGCGGGACGCGTTGCTGCTGCCGGTGGACGTGCTGACCCAGGCATTCCCCAGCGTCTGTCTCGATCGCGACAGCGCCTTTTATTTCCGGCGTGGCCAGGCGATCTGGCAGCCGCGGCTGGAAGTGCGTCGGCTCTATAGAATTTACGATGAGAAACAATCATTTATTGGGATGGCCGAGGTCACGGACGAGGGCAAGCTGGCCCCGAAGCGGCTGGTGGTCGCGGCGTAGGCGCGCGGGCGGGGACGGCCTTCGCAACCGCAAAAATGCTTGTGAAAATCCGCCCTTAGCCGGTATAATTCGCGTTTTCGGATTGGAGCGAAAAAAGAATGTCTGTAACGACTGCTGATAAGGCAAAGATTGTCGGCGACTACCAGCTCGCCCAGGGCGACACCGGGTCGCCCGAAGTGCAGGTGGCGCTGATGACGGCGCGCATCAACGACCTGACCGGTCACTTCAAGAGCCACGCTAAGGATCACCATTCCCGCCGCGGGCTGTTGAAGCTGGTGAGCAAGCGTCGCAAGCTGCTCGACTACCTGAAGCGCAAGAACGCCGATCGCTATCGCACCCTGATCGATCGTCTCGGTCTGCGCAAGTAAGGCAAGCAAAGAAAAGGCGCGGGTTACCGCGCCTTTTTCATTTGTGTCTTGATTCGTACCTGCCGGCCCGCTGAGAAATGTGTCGGGCCGTTTCGTTGAGGATTCCAAGTTGGCACACGTAAAAAAAACCTTCGCCTACGGCAAACACCAAGTCACCCTGGAGACGGGTGAAATCGCGCGCCAGGCCAGCGGCGCAGTCATGGTCAACATGGACGACACCTGCGTGCTCGTTACCGTCGTCGGCGCCAAGGGCGTCAAGCCCGGCCAGGATTTCTTCCCCCTGACCGTCGATTACCAGGAACGCACCTACGCCGCGGGGCGCATTCCCGGCGGCTTCTTCAAGCGCGAAGGCAAGCCTTCCGAGAAGGAAGTCCTGACCTCCCGCCTGATCGACCGTCCGATTCGCCCGCTGTTCCCGGACGGCTTCTACAACGAAATCCAGATTGTCGCCACGGTCATGTCGTGCAATCCGGAAGTGGATCCCGACATCCCGGCCCTGATCGGCGCCTCCGCCGCGCTGTCCCTGTCCGGTGTGCCTTTCCAGGGCCCCATCGGCGCCGCGCGCGTGGGCTACAAGGACGGTCAGTACCTGCTGAATCCGACCATCACCGAGCTCAAGACCTCGGACCTGGACCTCGTCGTTGCCGGTACCGAACAGGCCGTGCTGATGGTGGAATCCGAAGCGCTGGAACTGCCGGAAGACGTCATGCTGGGCGCCGTGGTGTTCGGCCACGAGCAGATGCAGACCGTGATCAAGGCCATCAACGAGCTCGCCGACGAAGCGGGCGCCGAGCCCTGGGACTGGGCGCCGCCGGCGAAGGATACGGCCATGGTCGAGCGCATGGCCCAGCTCGCTGAAGCCGCGCTGCAGGATGCCTACCGCATCACCCAGAAGCAGGTGCGCATGGCCAAGGTGGATGAGATCCGTGAGAAAGTGTTCGCCGAGATGATTACCGCGGACATGGACACCGTGGCGCAGAACGCCATCAAATCCCATTTCCACGAGCTGGAAGCGAAAGTGGTGCGCAGCCGCATTCTGGCGGGCGAGCCGCGCATCGACGGCCGCGACACCCGCACCGTGCGCCCGATCACCATCCGCACCGGCGTGCTGCCGCGCGCCCATGGCTCCGCGCTGTTCACCCGCGGTGAAACCCAGGCGCTGGTGGTGGCGACCCTCGGCACCGCGCGCGACGCGCAGACCATCGACGCGCTGGAAGGCAGCTACTCCGAGCGCTTCATGATGCACTACAACATGCCGCCCTACGCCACGGGCGAGACCGGCCGCGTGGGCACGCCCAAGCGCCGCGAAATCGGCCATGGCCGTCTGGCGAAGCGCGCGCTGATCGCCGTGCTGCCGGGCGAGGATGAGTTCGGCTATTCCGTGCGCCTCGTGTCCGAGATCACCGAATCGAATGGCTCCAGCTCCATGGCTTCCGTCTGCGGCGGCTGCCTGGCGCTGATGGACGCCGGCGCGCCGGTCAAGGCGCACGTCGGCGGCATCGCCATGGGCCTGATCAAGGAAGGCAACCGCTTCGCCGTGCTGACCGACATCCTGGGCGACGAAGATCATCTGGGCGACATGGACTTCAAGGTGGCCGGCACCGACCGTGGCGTGACCGCACTGCAGATGGACATCAAGATCAACGGCATCACCAAGGAGATCATGCAGGTCGCGCTGACGCAGGCGCGCGAAGGCCGCATGCACATCCTCGGCATCATGAAGCAGGCCGTGCCGCACGTGCGGCCGGAGCTGTCCGATTTCGCGCCGCGCATGATCACCATGAAGATCAATCCGGAGAAGATCCGCGACGTCATCGGCAAGGGCGGCGCCGTGATTCGCGCGCTGACCGAAGAAACCGGGACTCAGATCGACATCGCCGAAGATGGCACCGTGACCATCGCCTGCACCAGCACCGAGGGCGGCAATGCCGCCAAGAAGCGCATCGAGGAACTGACCGCGGAAGTGGAAGTGGGCAAGACCTACGACGGCACCGTGCTCAAGCTGCTCGATTTTGGCGCCATCGTCAGCGTCCTGCCCGGGCGCGACGGCCTGCTGCACATCTCCCAGATCGCCCACGAGCGCGTCAACAGCGTGGGTGACCATCTGAAGGAAGGCCAGGCGGTGCGGGTCAAGGTGCTGGAGGCCGACGAGAAAGGGCGCCTGCGCCTGTCGATGAAGGCGCTGATCGAGCCGCCGGCGTCCACCGAGAAGAAGCCCGAGCCGGCCTGATCGGCTGCGCTTGCGGGCAATGAAAAAGGCAGCCTGGGCTGCCTTTTTTTCGCGCCTTTCAGCGCAACGGGTCAGCGCAGGGAATCGAGGAAGCCCTGCCACCAGCGCTTGCGGCTTTGCGGCACGATCCAGCTTGGAGTCAGTTCCACGGGCGGGACCTGGCTCATGACCCAGCCGGGAAGGATGATGGACTTGGACGAGCCGCAGCTGCTGCCGAGGTGATTGGGGTCGTAGATCTTGACGAAGGTGGGGCGCTCGAGGTCGTCCGCGTAGACGATGCTGCAGTAATCCTCGCGATGTTCATCCCGCAGCAGGTGGTCGAGCTTGGCGATGAAATTCCTGACGTGCTCGCCGTCGGCGGCTTCCGTGGGCAGCGCTTCTCCCACCGCATACAGATACCAGCCCGCATTCACGTCCAGCCGCTTCCAGAACTCGGTCAGCTGCTCCCATTTCATGATGCCGTAGAGCATTCCGCTGAGCTTGCGGGTGAATTCGGAGTCGGGCAGTTGGAGCGCGGGTGCGGCCATGGGCGGGATCCCGGGAAAGAGTGAAAGAAGCCCCGGTGGAACGGGGGCCCGCGGACCTATTTGGCGACCTGGCGCTCGCGCATTTCGTCGAGCGTCTTGCAGTCGATGCACAGGGTGGCGGTCGGGCGCGCTTCCAGGCGCTTCAGTCCGATCTCCACGCCGCAGCTTTCGCAGTAGCCATAGTCCTCGGCATCGATCTTGGCGATGGTCTCGTCGATCTTCTTGATCAGCTTGCGCTCGCGATCCCGGTTGCGCAGCTCCAGCGCCATGTCGGACTCCTGGCTGGCGCGGTCGTTGGGGTCGGCGAAGACCGTAGCTTCGTCCTGCATGGTGTGGACCGTGCGGTCGATGTCCTGGGACAGCTCGGCTTTCCAGTCCTCGAGGATCTTGCGAAAATGCGCGCGTTGCTTCGCGTTCATGTACGCTTCGCCTTTTTTCGGCGTGTAGGGAGCGAAGGTCTTGTGTAATTCAGCGGGCATCTCAATATCTACCGTGTTGGCGAAAAGACGATTTAATACCAGTTTTTGACCCTCATCGCAAGTTCAAAAACGTTTTGACAAGGAAGCACAAAGTGGCACTGGAAGCACTGATTTTCGACGTGGACGGCACCCTGGCCGACACCGAGCGCGACGGACATCGCCCGGCCTTCAACGCGGCCTTCCGCGAGTTTGGCCTGGACTGGGATTGGGACGTCGAACTCTACGGCAAGCTGCTGGCGGTGACCGGCGGCAAGGAGCGCATGAAGTTCTACGTCGAGCAGTTTCGCCCGGATTACGTCAAGCCGGCCGGCTTCGACGAACTGGTGGCGGAGCTGCACAAGGCCAAGACGCGCCACTACACCGACCTGCTCGCCAGCGGCGGCATTCCCATGCGTCCCGGCGTCAGGCGCCTGCTGGAGAGCGCCCGGGCCGAAGGGCTGCGGCTGGCCATCGCCACCACCACCACCCCGGAGAACGTCACCGCGCTGCTGGAGCACAGCCTGGCTCCAGGCGCGGAATCCTGGTTCGAGGTGATCGGCGCGGGGGACATCGTGCCGGCCAAGAAGCCGGCGCCGGACATCTACACCTTTGTGCTGGAAAGAATGAATTTGCGCCCGGAGCAGTGCCTGGCGTTCGAGGATTCCGCCAATGGCATCCGGGCGAGCCATGGCGCGAACCTGAAGACCGTGATCACCATCAACGACTACACCGCTGATCATGATTTCACCGGCGCTGTGGCGGTGCTGACCGACATGGGCGAGCCGGACGCGCCGTTCGAGGTGCTGCAGGGCGAGGCGGGCGACAAGCGCTGGGTGGACCTGGAGCTACTGCGCCGCTGGCACGCGCGGGCTTAAGGAACCTCTGCAAAAGTACTGCGCAGCCCGTCTGCCCGCCTGCGATGCTCGCTGTACTCTCTTGTACAGGTGCGCTTCTCGGCGGCCAGCCGGGCTTGCTCGCGACCTTTTGCGGAGGTTCCTTTCGGTGCCCTGCTAGAGCGGATCGTGGGTGTTCGCCGCCTGCAGGGTGTTCTGCAGCAGGGTGGCGACGGTCATCGGGCCGACGCCGCCCGGCACCGGGGTGATCCAGGCGGCGCGCTGCGAGGCGGCCTCGAATTCCACGTCGCCGCAGATCCTGCCATCCGGCAGGCGGTTGATGCCGACGTCGATGACGATGGCGCCGTCCCGGATCCACTCGCCCTTGACCAGGCCGGGCTTGCCCACGGCGACCACGATGATCTCGGCCTGACGCACGATGCTCGCCAGATCCCGGGTGAAGCGATGAGTCACCGTGACGGTGCAGCCGGCGAGCAGGAGTTCCAGCGCCATGGGCCGCCCGACGTGGTTGGAGGCGCCGACCACCACCGCGTTCTTGCCCTTCAGCTCTTCGCCGGTGGACTTGAGCAGGGTCATCACGCCGTAGGGCGTGCAGGAGCGCAGCGCCGGCATGCGCACGGCCAGCCGGCCAATGTTGTAGGGGTGGAAGCCGTCCACGTCCTTGTCCGGATGGATGCGCTCGATCACCGTTTCGTCGTCGATGTGCGGCGGCAGCGGCGCCTGCACCAGGATGCCGTCGATGTCCGCATCGGCGTTGAGCCGGTCGATGAGCGCAAGCAGCTCCGCCTGCGAAGTGGCGGCGGGCAGGTCATGGGAGATCGAGCGGATGCCGGCGGTCTCGCAGCCCTTGCGCTTGTTGCGCACGTAGATGGCAGAGGCCGGATCGTCGCCGACCAGGATCACGGCAAGGGCGGGGGCGCGCTTGCCGCTGGCCATGCGTCGTTCCACCTGCTGCCGGATGTCGGCCAGCAGCGATTCGGAAATGGCCTTGCCGTTGATGAGCTGCGCAGTCATGTGAGGGCGGAAAAAGCGTAATCATCGCATTGCTTGAGGGCCTTGCTCAAGCGGCTCGCATTGCTTTTTTGGGGGGCGGGCGCTATAGTCGCGCGTCGTTCGGGGTGTAGCGTAGCCTGGTAGCGCGCCTGCTTTGGGAGCAGGATGTCGGGGGTTCAAATCCCTCCACCCCGACCATACATTCCGCTGTTCGGCTTCATCATCGTCCGGCACGACTGCCCGTAGCTCAACTGGATAGAGCACCAGCCTTCTAAGCTGGGGGTCGCAGGTTCGAGTCCTGCCGGGCAGGCCACCCAGCCCCCGAACCGTATCCCGGCGTTTCCTTGCTTTTTGACCTCTGCTGCCCCATAATTGCGCCCTTCGCGAAGCCGTCCGGTTTCGCGGTCACGGCGGGGTTAGCTCAGTTGGTAGAGCACTGGATTGTGGCTCCAGGTGTCGTGGGTTCGATTCCCATACCTCGCCCCACCTTCCTTCTTCGTTCCCGCGGAATTCAGTTTTTCGGCGTGCGCAGCAGGCGCTGCTTTTCCCGCTCCCACTCGCGCTTCTTCTCCGTCTCGCGCATGTCGTGCTTCTTCTTGCCCTTCGCCAGGCCGATTTCCACCTTGACCCGACCCTTGGTGTAATGCAGGTCCAGCGCCACCAGCGTGTAGCCGGCGCGCTCCACCTTGCCGATCAGGCGGCTGATCTCCGCGGCGTGCAGCAGCAGCTTGCGGGTGCGCACCGGGTCCGGCTTCACGTGGGTGGAGGCGGTCGGCAGCGGGCTGATGTGCGCGCCGATGAGGAAGAGCTCGCCGCGCTGGATGATGACGTAGGATTCCTTCAGCTGCGCCCGGCCGGCGCGGATGGCCTTGACCTCCCAGCCTTCCAGGGCGATGCCGGCCTCGTATTTTTCCTCGATGAAATAATCGTGGAAGGCCTTCTTGTTCTGGACGATCGACATGGGGAAAGGCGGCGGAAGGGGTGAGTTCTTGCGCGAAATCGCGTATTCTAGCAGCTTTTGTTGCGGGCCCCTGCCCGATGGCTGTCTGCTGAATGGCGCAAGTCGAAAAGTCGGTTCTGGTGGGTTACTCGGCGGCCCAGATGTTCGAATTGGTGGACCGGGTGGAAGCCTACCCCGAGTTCCTTCCCTGGTGCGCGAAGACCGACGTGAAGTGGCGGGACGAAGCGAGCGTGGTGGCCACCGTGCACATCGACTATCACCACCTGAAGCAGAGCTTCACCACCGAGAACGTGCGCCAGCATCCCAATCTGATCGAGATGCGCCTGCGCGAGGGACCCTTCACCGCCCTGGAGGGCAGTTGGCGCTTCCACGAACTGGCGGCGGACGCCTGCAAGGTGGAGTTTCGGCTGCAGTACGAGTTCTCCACCAAGTTCGTGGAAGGCATCGTCAATCCGGTATTCAGCCTGATCGCCCGCAATCTCGTCGAAGCCTTCGTCCTGCGCGCGGAGAACATTTATGGCGGATGAAATCAGTGTCGAAGTCGCCTATGCGCGCCCCGACGAGCAGGTGCTGATTCCGCTGCGCCTGCCCGCTTCGGCCACGATCGAGGAGGCCATTCGGCGCTCCGGCCTGCTCGAGCGTTTCCCGGAAATCGATCTGGGCAAGAACAAGGTGGGCATCTTCTCCAAGATCGCGAAGCTGGATACGCCCCTGCGCGACAAGGATCGGGTGGAAATCTATCGCCCGCTGATCGCCGACCCGAAGGAGGTGCGGCGCAAACGCGCCGAGGAGGGCAAGGTGATGAAGAAGGGCGGGGGCGACATCAAGGAAGAACCCGGGGCGCAGTAGCCCGGATCCCTCCCGGCACTCAGTTGCACCAGCTGTTCACGGCCCGGCGCGCTTCCTCGATGGCTTTCTGCCGCGCCGCGTCGTCCATGAACTCGCGCTCGCCCCGGGCGTTGGTCGTGGCCACGCGCTGGCCGCTTTCCAGGGTCTGCAGGTTGCGGCGGGCGGCTTCGCAGTTTTCCTTCTTCTGCTTGGCGTCAGCCGCTTCCTTGTCCTTCTTGGCCTGGGCTTCGGCGTCGGCCGCCTGACGCTGCCGGAACTCGAGATCCTTCTCCTGCCAGGTCTTGCCCTTGGCCGGTGCCGCGGCGGGCGCCGCGGGCGGCGTGTCGATGGTCTTGGTCGATTTCGCGCCCGCCGGCGGCGGGGAATCGGAGTAGTGCACCTGCCCGCTCGAATCGACCCAGCGATACATCTCCGCGGCAGCGGCGAGGGGCAGGCTGAGCAGCACGAGCAGGGAAATGGCGGTCTTCACGTTCGAACTCCTGACAATAAAAAAGGCCGTCCGAGGACGGCCCTTCGACGGCAATTACTTGACGGTCGTCGGCGGGTAGGCCGTCTGGCCCATGCCCAGCGCTGCCTGCTCGCTGGCAACGCGCGCTTCCTTCACCACTGCGGCGCTGTCCCCTTTCTTGGCGGCCGCCTGGGCGGCTTTCAGCGCATCCTCGGCGGTGGTCCACAGCGCAGCCTTGGCGTTGGCCGCCTTCACGTCGGCTTCGGCCTTGGCCAGGGCGGCCTTGGCTTCGTCGGAGAGGACCGGGCCCGCGGCGGCTTCCTTGGTCGGTGCGGATTGGCAGCCGGCAAGGGTGAGCAGACCGGCGGCGGCAAGGGTGATGAACATCTGTTTTGACATCGTTATAGGCTCCTCTGGTAATTGGACATCCTGATTTACTTATATTTGGCGCTCTGCGCTGGGAATTACCTTAACGTGGCGGCCTCTTTTCGTCAACTTTCGGCCGCCTGCCGCCGGGTTCGGCGCTGTGCTGCGTTTACCGGGCGGGGGGCGATTCCGTATAATATCGTTTTGATTTGGGATTGAATGATGCGCATCCTGCAAAAAGCCCTCACCTTCGACGATGTCCTGCTCGTCCCGGCCCATTCCACGGTTCTTCCCAAGGATGTCTCCCTCAAGACCCGCCTGACCCGCGAAATCGAACTGAATCTGCCGCTGGTCTCCGCCGCCATGGACACGGTGACCGAGGCGCGCCTGGCCATCGCCATCGCCCAGGAAGGCGGCCTCGGCATCATCCACAAGAACATGACCGCCCAGCAGCAGGCGGCCCAGGTGTTGCAGGTCAAGCGCTTCGAGAGTGGCGTGGTCAAGGATCCGGTCACCATCCCCCAGGACATGACCGTGCGCGACGTGATCCAGCTCACGCGCATGCACCGCATCTCCGGCCTGCCGGTGGTGGACGGCAACAAGGTGGTCGGCATCGTCACCAACCGCGACCTGCGCTTCGAAACCAATCTCGACCAGCCGGTGAAGGCGATCATGACGCCCAAGGACAGGCTGGTGACGGTGAAGGAAGGCGCCTCGCGCGAGGAAGCCATGGCGCTGATGCACAAGTACCGTCTGGAGCGCGTGCTGGTCGTGAACGACGCCTTCGAGCTGCGCGGCCTGATCACCGTCAAGGACATCCAGAAATCCACCGAACATCCCAATGCCTGCAAGGACCAGCACGGCCGCCTGCGCGTCGACGCCGCGGTGGGCGTGGGCGAGGGCACCAACGAGCGGGTCGAGGCGCTGGTGGAAGCGGGCGTGGACGTGATCGTGGTCGACACCGCCCATGGCCACTCCAAGGGCGTGCTCGACCGCGTGAAGTGGGTCAAGAAGCATTTCCCGCAGGTGCAGGTCATCGGCGGCAACATCGCCACGGCCGAAGCCGCGCGGGCGCTCGCCGACCACGGCGCGGATGCGGTCAAGGTCGGCATCGGCCCGGGTTCCATCTGCACCACCCGCATCGTCGCCGGCGTGGGCGTGCCGCAGATCAGCGCGGTGGCCAACGTGACCGAGGCGCTGCAGGGCACGGGCGTGCCGGTGATCGCCGACGGTGGCATCCGCTACTCCGGCGACATTGCCAAGGCCATCGCCGCCGGCGCCAACACCGTCATGCTCGGCGGCCTGCTCGCCGGCACCGACGAGGCGCCGGGCGACATCGAGCTCTACCAGGGCCGCTCCTACAAGTCCTATCGCGGCATGGGCTCCCTCGGCGCCATGCAGCAGGGCTCGAGCGACCGCTACTTCCAGGACACGGAAGCGAACAAGGAGAAGCTGGTGCCGGAAGGCATCGAAGGCCGCGTGCCCTACAAGGGCAGCGTGCTGTCGGTGATCCACCAGCTCATGGGCGGCCTGCGCTCCAGCATGGGCTACCTCGGCTGCGAGACCATCGACGCCATGCGCGAGCGCGCGACCTTCGTGGAGATCACCTCCGCCGGCGTGCGCGAGTCCCACGTGCACGACGTGCAGATCGTGAAGGAAGCGCCGAACTACCGCGTTGGCTGATTCCTGTCTCATTCACCACAGAGGCACAGAGACACAGAGAATATCCAATTTCTTTGTGACAACTCTGTGCCTCTGTGTCTCTGTGGTTAAGAAGCGAAACTTATGGCTCATGACAAGATACTGATTCTCGATTTCGGCTCCCAATACACCCAGCTCATCGCGCGCCGGGTGCGCGAGACCGATGTCTATTGCGAGCTGCATCCCAACGATGTGAGCGAAGCTTTCATCCGCGACTTCAACCCCAAGGGCATCATCCTGTCCGGCGGGCCGGCCTCGGTGTACGAGGAAGAGACGCCGCGGGCGCCGGATGTGGTGTTCACCCTCGGCGTGCCGGTGCTCGGCATCTGCTACGGCA
>CAYUJV010000061.1:0-16173 GCA_964445085.1 uncultured Burkholderiales bacterium | reverse complement strand
AACGGGGAGCAGGCCCTGGCGCTGGCGCGGCAGCGCGCCCCGGCCTACGCCGTGGTCGACCTCAAGATGCCGGGCATGAGCGGCCTGGCGCTGGTGCCGGAATTGAAGGCGCTGAATCCGGACATGCGCCTGCTCATGCTCACCGGCTACGCCAGCATCGCCACCGCGGTGGAGGCGATCAAGCTCGGCGCCACCCACTATCTCGCCAAGCCGGCGGATGCGGACGAGATCGTCGCCGCCCTCGGCCGCGCCGGCGGCGACGCGGCGCTGCCGGTGGAGGCGGAGCCGCTCAGCGTGGACCGCCTGGAGTGGGAGCACATCCAGAAGGTGCTGGCCGAGCACGAAGGCAACATTTCCGCCACCGCGCGCGCCCTCAAGATGCACCGGCGCACCCTGCAGAGAAAACTGGCCAAGAAGCCGGTTCCAAGATAGGCGCAAGCTGCGACTCGCAACCCCTACGTCGCGCCGGCGAACCCGTTCTGCCGCCACGCCTCGAACACCATCACCGCCGCCGCATTGGACAGGTTCAGGCTGCGCGACTGCGGCAGCATCGGGATGCGCAGGCGCCGTTCGGGGGCGAACTCATCCAGCATCTCGGCGGGCAGGCCGCGCGTTTCCGGCCCGAGCACGAAGGTGTCGCCAGGGTGGAACGACACCTCCGTGAACCAGCGGCTGCCTTTGGTCGTCAGCGCAAACAGGCGGCCGCCGGCCAGCGCCGCCCGACAGCCGGCCCAAGTCTCGTGCACCAGCAGCCGCGCGAACTCGTGGTAGTCCAGTCCCGCCCGCAGCAGCTGCTTGTCCTCCAGGCTGAATCCCAAAGGCTTAACCAAATGTAATGCCGTGCCGCTATTGGCGCAGAGACGGATGATGTTCCCGGTATTGGGCGGGATCTCGGGCTGGAAAAGCACCAGGTTGAACATTTGCTTGTACGCTCGCCGGAAAACGGTTATTGTAATCGAATCAATGCTATGCATTATAAATATCATGTGTAATGTAAATTGTGCTGGGGGGGCGCATGGCACGGCCTGAGAAAGTCCGTCTGGGCGAGATCCTGGTCGGCCAGAAATTCCTGTCCCAGGAGCAGCTCGGCCTGGCGCTGGAGGAGCAGAAGCGTACCGGGCGCAAACTGGGCCGCATCTTCGTCGAGCAGG
This sequence comes from uncultured Burkholderiales bacterium, assembly GCA_964445085.1. Taxonomy (GTDB): domain Bacteria; phylum Pseudomonadota; class Gammaproteobacteria; order Burkholderiales; family Thiobacteraceae; genus Thiobacter. Next base: position 15,022 of record CAYUJV010000061.1, on the reverse strand, counting down.
GCTTCGTCACCGAGGACCAGATCTCGGAAGCGCTGGCGCGCCAGCTCAACATCCCCTTCATCAACCTCAAGTTCTACAACCTGCGCCAGGACGCGGTGCGGCTGCTGCCGGAAACCCAGGCGCGGCGCTTCCGCGCCATCGTGCTGGAGGCCAAGGGCAACACCGTGCTGGTGGGCATGGTGGACCCGACCGACCTGTTCGCCTACGACGAGATCGCGCGCATCCTGAAGCGCGACCTCAGCCTCGCGGTGGTGAACGAAACCCTGCTGCTGGCGGCGATCGACCGCATGTACCGGCGCACGGAGGAGATCTCCGACCTCGCCCACGAGCTCGAGGAAGAACTGGGCGAGTCGGCCATCGACTTCGGCCTGCTCGGCCTGGCCCAGAATCTCGAAGACGCGCCGGTGGTGCGCCTGCTGCAGACGGTGTTCGAGGATGCGGCGCAGATCCGCGCCTCCGACATCCACATTGAGCCCCAGGAAAAGACCTTGCAGATCCGCTTCCGCATCGACGGCGTCCTGCACATGCAGACCGAGGTCGATCCCAAGATCGCCACCGCGCTCGCGCTGCGCCTCAAGCTCATGTCCGGCCTCGACATCTCGGAAAAGCGCCTGCCCCAGGACGGCCGCTTCAACGTGCGGGTGAAGAACCGCTCGGTGGACGTGCGGATTTCCACCATGCCCACCCAGTACGGCGAATCGGTGGTGATGCGCCTGCTGAACCAGGACGAGGGCGTGCCCTCCCTGGAGCAGCTGGGCTTCCCGCCGGACATGCTCAAGCGCTTCCGCGAAATCTTCCACCGCTCCCAGGGCATGGTGCTGGTCACCGGCCCCACCGGTTCCGGCAAGACCACCACCCTGTACGCGGCGCTGGCCGAGCTCAATTCGGTCGAGCGCAAGATCATCACCGTGGAAGACCCGGTGGAATACCGCCTGCCCGGCATCAACCAGGTGCAGGTGAACGAGAAGATCGACCTGACCTTCTCGCGCGTGCTGCGCGCCACCCTGCGCCAGGACCCGGATGTGGTGCTGGTGGGCGAGATGCGCGACCAGGAAACCGCGCAGATCGGCATGCGCGCCGCCATGACCGGCCACATGGTGCTGTCCACCCTGCACACCAACGACGCCGTGAGCACGCCGGTGCGGCTGCTCGACATGGGCGTGCCGCCCTACATGGTGGCGATGTCGGTGCATGCCGTGCTGGCCCAGCGCCTGCTGCGCCTGGTCTGCGACAGCTGCATCACCGACTACGCACCGCTGCCCCACGAACTGACCTGGCTCGGGCTGGAGCTGGGCGCCGAGGCGGCGCACCAGCGCTTCGTCCACGGCCGCGGCTGCAGCCAGTGCAACGGCACCGGCTATCACCGCCGCGTCGGCGTGTACGAGATGCTGGAAATGACCGCGCCCCTGGCCGAAGTGCTCAACCGCCACGACACCCACCAGTTCGTGAAGCTGGCCAAGCAGCAGCTGGCGGGCAGGACCCTGCGCCGCGCCGCGGTCGACGTGGCGGTGGCCGGCCGCACCACCGTGGCGGAAGCGATGCGCGTGAGCAGCGTGCTGGAAGACTAGGCCGATGCCGGTATTCGCCTACAAAGGCCGCAACCCGCGCGGGGAACTGGTGCAGGGCACGCTGGACAGCCCGGACGCATCCGCCGTGGCCGACCAGCTCATGACCAGCAGCATCACGCCGATCGAAATCTCGGCGGCCCCCGCGGCGGTGAAGGTCGCGCGCCCGGAGTGGCTGACCCGCCTGCTCGAACAGAAGGTGGGCCTGCTCGACGTGCTGCTGTTCAGCCGCCAGATGAACACCCTGCTCAAGGCCGGCGTGCCCATCCTGCGCGCGCTGGCCGGCCTGCAGGAATCCACCACCAACCGCACTTTCGCCGGGGTGCTGCAGGACCTGCGCGCCAACCTCGACGCCGGGCGCGAGCTCTCGGCCGCCATGCGCCGCCAAGGCAACGTGTTCTCCCCCTTCTACATCAGCATGGTGCGCGTGGGCGAGATGACCGGGCGGCTGGACGAAATCTTCCTGCGCCTGTTCCACCATCTCGACTTCGAGCGCCGCACGCGCGAGCAGATCAAGGCCGCGCTGCGCTACCCGACCTTCGTCGTTTTCGCCATGGTGGCCGCCATCGCCGTCATCAACCTGCTGGTGATTCCCGCCTTCGCCAAGGTGTACGAAGGCTTCGGCGCCGAGCTGCCGCTGATGACGCGGCTGCTGATCGGCGTCTCGAAGTTCATGCTGGCCTACTGGCCGGTGCTGTTCGCTGGCATCGTGCTGGCGGTGCTGGCGTTCCGCGCCTACATCCAGACCGACAAGGGCCGCTACGCCTGGGACAGGTTCAAGCTGCGCATCCCGGTGGTCGGCAGCATCATCCGCAAGGCGACCCTCGCGCGCTTCGCCCGCTCGCTGGCGCTGGCGGTCAAGAGCGGCGTGCCCATCGTGCAGGCGCTGTCGGTGGTGGCCAAGGTGGTGGACAACGACTACATCGGCAGCCGCATCGAGCAGATGCGCGATGGCGTGGAGCGCGGCGACACCATCCTGCGCACCGCCGTGGCGAGCGGCGTGTTCACGCCGGTGGTCTTGCAGATGGTGGCGGTGGGGGAGGAGACCGGCTCGGTGGACGAGCTGATGGAGGAGATCGCGGAGATGTACGACCGCGAGGTGGAGTACGAGGTCAAGAACCTGTCTGCCCAGATCGAGCCGATCCTGATCGTCGGCATGGGCATCCTCGTCCTCATCCTGGCGCTGGGCGTGTTCCTGCCGATCTGGGACCTCGGCCGTGTGGCCCTGCACAAATGAACGGCTTTCGGTTTCGGCCCGCGGCGGGCGGCTTCACGCTGCTGGAACTGGTGGTCGTGGTCAGTGTGATCGGAATCCTGGGGCTGGTGGCCATCGACCGCCTGCTCTACGTGCGCGAACAGGCGGAGAAGGCGGTGATGGAGCAGAACATCGCCATGGTCCGGGCCGCCGTGCGGCTGCAGGTCGCCGACCTCATGGCGCGGCAACGGACGGCAGGCATTGCCGCCCTGGCCGGCAGGAATCCGGTGGACTGGCTGGAGGATCCGCCCGCCAACTACCGCGGGGAGGTCGCCGGAAACCAGGTGCCGGACTGCCGCGGCTGTTGGTATTTCGACAAGGCTGCGCAGGCGCTCGTCTACCAGGTGGACCGCGGCGCGTATTTCCAGGCCGACGCGCGTGGCCGCAAGCGGGTGCGGCTGCGGGTCGAGGCCGTTTTGCCTCAAGGAAATGACGGAAAAGCCGATGCAGAGGCCATCCCGTCGGTGAGGCTGGTGTTGCTGGAGCCGTACCGCTGGTTCTGATCTGTAGCATGGTACGGGTCTTGCTTTAGAGGCAGGCAAGGGGTCCCAGGACCCGGTATTTTTATCAATTTTCAAGGAGAACACGATGCGCAAAGGACAAAACGGCTTCACCCTGATCGAGCTGATCGTGGTGATCGTCATTCTGGGGATTCTGGCGGCGACCGCGCTGCCCAAGTTCGTCGACTTCTCGGGCGAAGCCGAGCAGGCCGCGGTCAAGGGGGTGGCGGGCGCGATTTCCTCGGCCGGCTCCATCAACTACGGCAAAGTGAAGGCGGGTGGCACTGGTGTCAATATCACTGATGCCGCCGATGCTTGCGCCGGCGCGTCCAACAGCGTATTGGCTGGGGCGGGTACTCTGCTGAGCACGAGCGTGACTTTGCAGACGACGGCACCCTCCAACACGGACCAATACCAGATCGCGGGCGGCACGCCGAAGGCCTGCTCCGCCGGCACCACCATCCAGTGCACGATTACCAGCAAGTCGGGCAAGACCGCGACGGCCTACGTGCCCTGCACCAACTGATCGGCAGACTGAACGGCGCCGTCGATGACGGCGCCGCCTGACCCCGGGAGATACACATGGAACGCACACAGAACGGCTTCACCCTCATCGAGCTCATCGTGGTCATCGCCATCCTCGGCATCCTGGCGGCCACGGCGCTGCCGCGCTACATCAACGCCCAGCAGCAGGCGCGGGTGGCGAAGGCCCAGGGCATCTACGGCGCGATCCGCTCCGCCGCCGCCCTTGCCAAGGCGCAGGCGCTGGTGTCCAACGTGAGCACCAGCGGGACGGCGACGGTGACCATGGAGAGCCAAGTGATCGACCTGATCAACGGCTACCCCGTGGCCACCACCGGCGACAACAACCCGATTCCGGCGGCGGGTAGCCGCGGAATTCTGGTGGCGGCGCAGCTGGATGACGTGGCGGATCAGGTGACCTACACCGGCGGCGGTGCCGCGGCGGGCTCCACGCTCAACGTCCAGATCAACGGCGCCGGCACGCCCGCGACCTGCCAGGTCAGTTACACCTCGCCGGCTGCTGCGGGCGGCTCCCCGGTCATCTCGGTCGTGACCACCGGCTGCTGACAGGCGGATGCGCCGCAGAGCGGGGCGGGCGCAAGCCTCGCCCCGTTTTTACTTGAGGACCCTCGGCATGCGCGGCTTCACGCTGGTGGAAATGGTGGTGGTGATCGTCATCCTCGGCATCATCGCCGTGGTGGTGCTGCCACGCTTCACCGACCGCGGCAGCTTCGACGCGCGCGGCTTTTCCGACGAGCTGGCGGCGCTGGTGCGCTATGGGCAGAAGGTGGCCATTGCCCAGCATCGCAATGTGTACGTCGTCACCAGCGGTGGCAGCGTGAGCCTATGCTTCGACGCCGCCTGCAGCCAGCCGGTGCCGAATCCGGCGGGCGGCAACTTCACCAGGAGCGCGCCATCCGGCGTCAGCCTGACGGGGGCCAGTCTGTCCTTCGACGCCTTGGGCAGGCCCAGCGCGCCCGCCGCCTTCACCATCGGCGCCAGCGGCTTCACCGCGCGCACGCTGACAGTGGAGAAGGAAACCGGCTATGTCCATTTCTGAGCGCCGGCATGGGCGCGGCATTTCTCTCGTGGAGCTGCTCGTGTTCATCATCGTCGTCGGCGTGGCCATCGCCGGCGTGCTCGCGGTCATGAACCTCACCACCCAGAAAAGCGCCGACCCCATGATCCGCAAGCAGGCGCTGGCCATTGCCGAAGGCATGCTGGACGAGATCCTGCTGAAGGATTTTTCCAATCCGCCGGGCGGCTTCACCGGCGCGGCGACGCCGGCCAACCGCCAGTACTTCGACGACGTCGGCGACTACAACGGCTACGCCAGCGCCGGCGTTTACGATCTCAATGGAACGGCGCTGCCCCTGCTCGCCGCCTACGGCATTTCGGTGCAGGTGGCGGACGCGGCCCTGGGCCCCGGCGGCGCCCAGGTGCCGGTCGGGCAGTCCAAGCGGGTGACGGTGACCGTCACCGCGCCCGGCGGCGAAACCGTGACCCTCTCCGGCTATCGGACCAACTATGGTTCGTGAGTGCGCGCATCCCGTTCGGGGCTTCACCCTGGTGGAGATGATCATCGTCATCGTCATCACCGGCATCATCGCCGCCGTGGTGGCCGTGTTCATCAAGAAGCCGGTGGAAGGCTATTTCGACACCGCGCGCCGCGCGCAGCTCACGGACATCGCCGACACCGCCCTGCGCCGCATGGCGCGCGACGTGCATCTGGCCCTGCCGAACAGCGTGCGCACCACCGACGGCGACCAGACCCTCGAATTCCTGCTCACCCGCACCGGCGGGCGGTACCGCGCCGACCCCAAATCCGACGGCAGCGGCGACGTGCTCGACTTCACCACGACGGACACGAGTTTCGACGTGCTCGGCCCGGCCATCACCCTGGCCCAGGGCGACCGCATCGTGGTCTACAACCTCGGGCCCAACGTGAGCGGCGCCAATGCCTACGCCGGCGACAACATCACCAGCTACGCCGGCGCGCCCGGCCCCCAGACCAATGTAGGCATCGCCCCGTTCAAGTTTCCCCTGGCCTCCCCCGGCAACCGCTTCCAGGTGGTGGAAGGGCCGGTCAGCTATGCCTGCGACCTGGGCTCGGGCACCCTCTGGCGCTACTGGGGCTACGCCATCCAGGCCACCGAGCCGGCTGCCGCGGGCCTGCCCGCGCTGGCGGGCTCGAACGCGGCCCGCCTCGCGACCCAGGTGACGGGCTGCGTCTTCCGTTACGTGGAAGGCGCGACCGAGCGCTCCGGCCTGCTGGAAATGCAGCTCACCCTGGAGGACGCCGGCGAGAAGGTGACGCTCTACCACACGGTCCACGTGAGCAACGTGCCATGAGCCCACGCACACAGCAAAGAGGCTTCAGCATCGTGTCCGCGATCTTTCTGGTGGTGATCCTCGCCGCCCTGGGCGCGTTCATGGTGTCGCTGTCCACCACCCAGCACGTGGCTTCCAGCCTGGACGTGCAGGGCGCGCGCGCCTATCAGGCGGCGCGCGCCGGCGTTGAATGGGCGGCGTGGCAGGGCACACGGAATGCCGCGGTGTATGCGTGCGCGACGGCGGGCACGTCCAACGACACCATCGGCTTCTCCGGCGATCTGGCGGGTTTCACCACCAGCGTTGCATGTTCGTCGAACACCTACGACGAGGCGGGCAACAGCGTGCGCGTGTACGCCATCACCTCGACCGCCCGCAGCGGGGTGGCGGGGAGCGTGGGCTACGTTGAGCGCGTGCTGACCGCGACGATTTCGCTGTGCACGGCGCCGGGGGGTGGGGCATGCTGATGCGGCATCGGCTCGCGACAGTGGTGCTCCTGCTGGGATGCCTGGGCTTCGCGGGTCCGGCATCTGCCTGGTGGAATGCCGCTTGGAATTATCGCGTGCCCATCAATGTGCCGGCCGGCGCGGCGGTGAACAGCACCATCAAGGTCGACGTGGACTTCGCCACCTTGCTCACGGCGGTGGGTGCGGCGGGTACCTTCGATATAAACTCCTGGCGGGTCGTCCGTGCCGACGATGCCACGCTCGCCGCCACCCAGGAATGGACGGATGCGGTCTACGCCGGAGCGACCGACGCGACGGGCGATGCGCGTGGCGAACTGCGCTTCCTGCTGCAGGATGCAGGGCCGACTACCTACTACCTGTACTTCGATGTCACCGCCAATGGTCCCAAGGCCGCGAATCCACAGCCGCCCATCAACGGTAATTTCGAGGTTGGCGGAACGGGCACCCAGAGCCCGCCAGGCTGGACCGCGACCAAGTCCAACAACAGCTTTGATGCCCAGATACGCCCGAGTGAAACGCCCAATGTCACCACCGACACCGGCACCCCTTCGACTGAAACCACGGATGGGACGCCATTTACCGGAGGGTTCTCATATCTCATCGGCGCTCGCACCAATGTCGAACCCACGAATGCCACCAGCGCGGTTGTTCTGTCGAGAACCATTACTGTGCCGACGACAAATCCCGGAAACCTCGTTTTCCACTATCGCCCGGAGGGTTGGGACAGTTCGGATAATGGGGCCAACCAATGGGATTTCCTGCGCGTCCAACTCGTAGCGGGCGCGACGACCGAGATCGTGGGGCCGACCTTCGGCAGCTACGTCACTTATCCTTTCAGCCCGAACAAAGGAACAGGCCAGTACTCCAACAACAACTCCGGTTATGGGCGCTACAACTACTGGGACATAAACGGCCGCGGCAATCACACCGCGGGCATGACGCTTGCTGCCGGCTCGGAGCCCTGGTTTACGCGCACCTACAGCTTGGCTGCCTATGCGGGCCAAACTATCACGCTGCGCTTCATTTCAAACCATTCAGTTCAGTACAAGTCTTGGACCCACATCGATGACGTGGAATGGAGCGTGGTGGCCGCTACGCTGGGAACGCCGTCCACCAATGTGGTCACACCTGGTGGGTTCAACGCCTATGACACCGCCACCGTGGCCGGTGCCGTAACCGGCTTCATCCAGACCAAGATCGCCGGGCAGGCCTTCAATCTGGACCTCATCGCACTCAACAACGCCAGAACCGCCATTCTCTCCGGCTTCGCCGGCACGGTGAAAGTGGAGCTGCTGGACGCAAGCGACAATAGCGCGTCAGTGGATGCCAACGGCTGCCGCAGCAGCTGGGTGACGATCCAGACCCTGGGGACCAATCCGACCTTCGCCGCGGGCGACAACGGCCGCAAGACCGTCGCCTTCCAGGAGAACAACGCCTGGAAGAATGTGCGGGTGCGGGTGACGTATCCGGCGAGCGGTACGCCGACCGCGGTCGGCTGCTCCAACGACAACTTCGCCATCCGGCCCGCGGCGTTCGCCAATGCATCGGTGACCGACGCCACCTGGGCGACCGCCGGCAACGTGCGCACGCTCAATAACGTGACCGCCAGCGGTGGGGTCGTGCACAAGGCCGGCCAGCCGGTGCGGGTGTCGGCGGTGGCGGTCAATGCCCTGGGCAATGTCACGACCAACTATGTCGACCGGCCTGCCGCGACGCCGATTGCTTGCGTGCTGCCCACGGGTTGCGTCAACGGCAACCTGGGCCTGTTCACCCTGGCCACCAATGCCGTGGCCGGCGTGCTGACGGACGATGCTGCCAGCTACAGCGAGGCGGGCTCCTTCACCCTGCAACTGGTGGACGGAAATTTTGCCGCGGTGGACGCGGGCGACGGCTCCACCACGGCTGACCGCAACATCGTGTCCGCGGTGATCAATGTCGGCCGCTTCGTGCCCGATCACTTCGACCTCGCAGCCAGCAACACGCCCCAGTTCAAGACCTTCAACGATGCCACCTGCGCCAGCCGCTCCTTCACCTACATCGGCCAGCCCTTCGGCTACGTGACCGCGCCGCAGGCACTGGTGGTGGCGAAGAACGCCGCCGGCGGCACCACCGTGAACTACGCCAACGATCTGTGGAAGCTGGCCGCGACCGACGTCAGCCAGAGCTACACCTCGGTGCCCGCGACGCCGGCGCTGACGACGACGCTCGGCGTGCCGACCGTGCTCTCCAACAACGACGGCACCGGCTACGTCAGCGTGAACGGCAGCGACACGCTGACCTACACCCGCACCGCGAGCGCGCCGTATCCGGCGCCGTTCAGCGCCAACATCACGCTCGCCATGAGCGTGCAGGACGGCAGCGAGAATGGCCCGAGCCAGGGCATCATCGGCACCTCGAGCCCGGCGACCTTCAACGGCGGCGGCAGCGGCATTGCCTTCGACGCCGGCAACGCCTTCCGCTACGGCCGGCTCGGGCTCGCCAACGCCTATGGGTCGGAACGTCTGCCCCTGAACGTCCCGGTGCGCGCCGACTATTTCAACGGCTCGGTATTCGTCACCAACGCAGCCGACAACTGCACGCGCTTCACCCTCGCGACGGATCTGGCGCTGAGCAACTACCAGCGCAACCTGAATCCGGGCGAGACCACGCCCGGCCCGGCCACCCTCACCCTGGCGGCGGGCGTGTCAGCCATCACCCTGTCCGCCCCTGGCGTGGGCAATAGCGGCAGCGTGGATCTGACGCTCAGCGTGCCCAACTGGCTGTTGTTCAACTGGAGCGGGGCCGTGGGCAACCCCAGGGCGCGCGCGACCTTCGGCGTCTTTCGCGGCGTCAAAGAGTTCATCTATCTGCGCGAGGCCTATTGAGTGTTCGGATTTCTGACAAAAGCTATTTGACAACAACTAGTTATTAATTTAATTTCAAGTTATTTCAGAAATTTAATATGCGCATGCGTTTGTTTGGGGGAAAAAGCAAGGAGCCGGGCTGGATGGCGCTCAGCTGGAGCGAGGACGGCCTGTGCGTCGCGCATTCGCGGCCGGGCCCCCACGGCAAGCCGGTGGTCACGCTGTGCGGCATGACCCAGGCCAGTCCCGGCAATCCCGCCTCCATCGCCAAGGCGGCGCGCGACATGCAGATGGCGCGCTACCACTGCACCAGCCTGCTCGAGCTGGACGACTACCAGATGCTGGTGGTGGAAGCGCCCAACGTGCCGCCGGAGGAGCTCAAGACGGCGATGCGCTGGCGCGTGAAGGACATGCTCGACTACCACATCGACGATGCCACCCTCGACGTGCTCGACATCCCGCCGGACAGGCACGGCCCGTCCCGCGGCCACTCCATGTACGCGGTGGCGGCGCGCAACGAGGTGATCCGCGCCCGCGTCGCCCAGTGCGACGAGGCCCGGATTCCGCTCGAGGTGATCGACATCCCGGAGATGGCCCAGCGCAACATCGCCAACCTCATCGCGCAGCCGGGGCGCGGCGTGGCGCTGCTGTCCTTCGACGAGCACGCCGGCCTGCTCACCGTCAGCTACGAGGGCGAGCTGTATCTCGCGCGCCACATCGACGTCTCCTGGCGCGATCTCGCCCAGGCTGGCGCCGACCAGAAGCAGGCGCTGTTCGACCGCGTCACCCTCGAACTGCAGCGCTCGGTGGATCATCTCGAGCGGCAGTTCCAGTTCATCAGCGTGAACCAGCTGTGGCTCGCCCCGCTGCCCGATGGCGCCGCCCTGCGCGACTATCTGGCGGCGAACCTCTACCTGCCGGTGGCGCTGCTCGATTTGAAGGAAGTGTTCGACTTCTCGCGCGTGCCGGCCCTCGATTCGGTCGAGAACCAGGTGCGCTTCTTCCTGCCCCTGGGCGCCACCCTGCGGCACGAGGCGGCGGTGCTATGAGCCAGCAGATCAACCTCTACAACCCGATCTTCCTCAAGCAGAAGAAGATCTTTTCCGCGACCACCATGGCCCAGGCGCTGGCCGCGATCCTGGTGGGGGCGCTGGCGTTCGCGGGCTTCGCCGCCTACCAGGTGAAGAAGCTGGAGCGGGAGGCGCAGCGCGGCGAGGCGCTGGCGAAGGCGGAGGAGGCGCGCCTGGTGCGCGTGGGCAGCGAGTTCGCCGCGCGCAAGCCGAGCGCCGCGCTGGCGGAGGAGGTGCGCCGCAGCGAGCGCGAACTCAAGCTGCGCGAGGAGATCTTCGCGCTGTTGTCCGGCGGCGGACTGGGCGAGACCGGCGGCGTGTCGCCCTACCTGCGCGCCCTGGCGCGGCAGAACCTGAACGGCCTGTGGCTGACCGGCTTCGAGCTGGCGGGCAAGGACATGACCCTGTCCGGCCGCGCGCTGCGCGCGGAGCTGCTGCCCGAGTACCTGCGCCGGCTGGGACGGGAGCCGGTGATGCAGGGACGGCAGTTCGCCGTGCTCGACATGCAGGAGCCGAAGCCGGAGGCAGGGGAGAAGGACAAGGCAGGGGAGAAGGGCAAGGCACCCGGGCCGCGCTACATCGAATTCTCCCTGCACTCGGTGCCGCCGAAGGAGACGAAATGAAGGCGCAGCTGAAACAACTGGCGGAGCGGATCGACGCGCGCAGCCTGCGCGAGCGCCTGCTCATTTTCGCCATGGCCGCGCTCGCGGTGGTGATGCTGGTGACGACCCTGGCGCTGGATCCGCTGCAGGCCCGGCGCAAGGCCCTGCTCGATCAGGTGGGCGAACACCAGTCGCGCGTGGCGGCTGCGCAGACCCAGATCCAGACCATCATTGCGGCCCACGGCGCCGACCCGGATGCCGCCAACCGCAGGCGCCTGGAAGATCTCAAGGCGCGCATCGCGCAGAACGAGGCGAAGCTCGCCACCTTCCAGCAGGGCCTGGTGAGCCCGGACCGCATGGCGGACGTGCTCCGGGACTTGCTCGGCCGCAACCGCGGCGTCAAGCTGGTGTCCCTGCGCACGCTGCCGGTGACCACCCTGGCGGAGGAAGGCGGCAAGCCGCCGGCGCCGGAGGGCCAGCCGGCGGACCCGCGGAGTGCCATCTACAAGCATGGCGTGGAAGTGACCGTGGAAGGCAGCTACGCCGACCTGCTCGCCTACGTGGGCGATCTGGAGGCCATGCCGTGGCGGGTGTTCTGGGGCGGCGCGAGTCTGTCGGTGCAGACCTATCCGCTGTCGCGCCTGACGCTGACCCTCTACACCCTGAGTCTGGAGAAGACATGGCTGCGCGTGTGATCCTCGTCCTCGGCCTGCTGCTGCCATACCTCGCCGCGGCGGAGGCGCTGCCCGATCCCACCCGGCCGGCTGTCGGTGCGGAGGGCGGAGTTGCAGCCGAAGCGCCGGCTGGACCGCGCCTGCAGATGATCAAGATTTCGCCGGTGGGCCGCAGCGCGATCATCGACGGCCAGGAAGTGACCGTGGGCAGCCGGGTCGGCGACATGCGCGTGGTGCGCATTTCCGAAGGCGAGGTCGTGCTGCGCGGCAAGAATGAATCCGAAACCCTGAAGCTGTTCGCCGACGTGGACAAGCGCCCGCTCGCGGCGCCCGGCCACGCCGGCAAGACCCCTGGCGCGAAGGTGCATCGCCCGGCCGGGAAGAAATCCGATGCCCGTTCATCGAGGAAGGCGCAAGAATGAAACCATCCCTGTCATTGCTGATTGCGGCCGCGCTGGCGGTCTCCGGTTGCTCGACCACCCCCGAGCGCAAGCCGACCACGCTGGACCAGATCAATACCGAGCTGGGCGAGGGTGCGCAGCAGAAAGTGAAGCCGGCCGCGCCGGCCGCAGTGGCCGACGCGCTGATGCCGCCGCTGAAGATCGAACTGCCCGCCGCGAAAACGACCGAGCAGCGCTTCGATCTGGTGGTCAACAATGCTCCCGCCAACCAGGTGTTCATGGGCATCGTCCACGGTACCCGCTATAGCATGCTGGTGCATCCGGACGTGAGCGGCACCATTTCGGTCAACCTCAAGGACGTCACCGTGATGGAGGCGCTGCAGGCCATCCGCGAGCTGTACGGCTACGACTACACGGTCGAGGGCAACCGCATTTTCGTGCAGCCGCTGACCATGCAGTCGCGGGTGTTCCGGGTCAACTACCTGACCGCCCAGCGCAAGGGTTCCTCCGACGTGCGCGTGGTGTCCGGCTCGGTGAGCGACCAGCCGCGCACCACGACGCCGGGCCTTGCCACGCCGACCACCACCGCCCCGGGCGCCTCCGAGAGCATCCAGAGCACGCGCATCTCCACCACCTCGGAGAGCGATTTCTGGGCGGAACTGAGCGCGGCGGTGCGCGCCATCGTCGGTTCGGAAGGCGGGCGCAGCGTGGTGGTGAGCCCGCAGTCCGGCGTGATCGTGGTGCGCGCCCTGCCGAAAGAGCTGCGCGCCGTGCAGGACTATCTCAAGGCGAGCCAGCTTGCCGTCGATCGCCAGGTGATCCTGGAAGCGAAGATCATCGAGGTGCAGCTCAACGACAGCTTCCAGGCGGGCGTGAACTGGGCGGCTTTCACCACCGGGCCCAACCATCGACTGTCTACCGGCACCATCGCGCCGGGCACGGTGCTGCAGACCAACGGTCCCCTCGCCAGCGGCATCAGCAGCCTCGACTACGCCGCGCGCACCTTCACCGGCGCCAAGCTGGCCTCCCTCCCGGGGCAGGACATGGCCACCGATCCCTCCCTCGCCGGCGGCCTGTTCGGCCTCGCCTTCCAGACCAGCAGCTTTGCCGCGTTGCTCTCCTTCCTGGAAACCCAGGGCGGCGTGCAGGTGCTGTCGAGTCCGCGCATCGCCACCCTGAACAACCAGAAGGCCGTGCTCAAGGTGGGCACCGACGATTTCTTCGTCACCAACGTCAGCACCACCACCACCACCGGCACCGCCACCACGACCACGCCGAATGTGACGCTGCAGCCCTTCTTCTCCGGCATCGTGCTCGACGTGACGCCGCAGATCGACGAAAACGACGTCATCACCCTGCACATCCATCCGGCGGTGAGCGACGTGCAGACCAAGACCAAGCAGATCGACCTCGGCACCGCCGGCAACCTGACCCTGCCGCTGGCGTCGAGCACCGTGAGCGAGACCGACAGCATCATCCGCGCCGAGGATGGGCAGGTGGTGGCCATCGGCGGCCTGATGAAGTCGTCCTCGACCTCGGACAAGTCCCAGGTGCCGGGGGCCGGCGACGTGCCGGTGCTGGGCAACCTGTTCAAGCAGCAAAGCCGCGCCGGCGTGAAGAAGGAACTGGTCATCCTGCTCAAGGCCACGGTGGTCAAGGGCACCGAGACCTGGGCCAACAATATCCTCGGCAGCCAGCGCAGCATCGAGAACATGACGCGCCCGGCCGCGGCGCCCTAGACGCCCGTTACGCAACACAAGTTACAAGTGGAACGTGCGACAATGAATGACGCTTGCAACTTGCAAAACTTGTAACCTGATTCGGGTCGGCGATGTATAACCAGCATTTCGGCCTGCGCGAAGCGCCTTTCGGCATTACGCCCGACACGAGCTTTTCGTTCGCGTCCCATGCCTTCCAGGAGGCGCTGAACACGCTGCTCATCGCGGTGCGCAACGGCGAAGGCTTCATCAAGATCACCGGCGAGGTCGGCACCGGCAAGACCCTGCTGTGCCGCAAGTTCCTGGGCAGCCTCGACGCGGGCTATGTCAGCGCCTACATCCCCAATCCCTATCTCGAGCCGCGCACGCTGCTGCTGGCGCTGGCGGACGAGCTGAACCTGCAATTGCCGCGGGAGATCGACCAGCACCAGCTGCTCAAGGAGCTCACCCGCGCGCTGCTCGACTTCGCCCGCGCCGGCAGGCAGGTGGTGATCTGCCTGGACGAGGCGCAGGCCATGCCGCTGGAAACCCTGGAGGCGCTGCGCCTGCTGTCCAACCTGGAAACCGAGAAGCGCAAGCTGCTGCAGGTGGTGCTGTTCGGCCAGCCGGAGCTGAACGAAAAGCTGGCGCAGGAATCGGTGCGCCAGCTGCGTCAGCGCATCGTGTTCCAGTACGACGTGAAGCCGCTGTCGCGGGAGGAGACGAACTACTACGTCGCGCACCGCCTGTCGGTGGCGGGCTACACCGGCGGCGCGCTGTTTAGCAAGGGCGCATTGAATGCGCTCTACCGCGCCAGCGGCGGCACGCCGCGGCTGATCAACGTGCTCGCCCACAAGGCGCTGCTGCTGGTGTTCGGCGAAGGCCGGCAGCAGGTGGAGGCGCGCCATGTGAACCTGGCGGCGCGCGACACTCCCGCCGCGCGCAATGGCGGCGGCCGGCCCTGGTGGTGGGCGGCAGTCGCCGCGCTGCTGGGTCTGGGCCTTGCGGCCGGTGCCTGGGTGGCGCTGCGATGAGCGCCATCAACCGCATGCTGCAGGAGCTGGAAAGCCGGCACGAGCAGCCGCAGCAGCGGCT
>CAYUJV010000060.1:0-16338 GCA_964445085.1 uncultured Burkholderiales bacterium | reverse complement strand
CACGGGGCTGGGCGTGGCGCTCCTGAACTGGCAGGGGGACCACTACGAGGTGCAGCCGTCGGAAGGCGGGCACGTGGACTTCGCGCCGGTGGACGAGGAACAGATCGGCTTGCTGCGCTTCCTCATGACGCGCCATGGTCATGTGTCCTGCGAACGCATCCTGTCCGGTGCCGGGCTCGTCGCGCTGTATGAATACCTGGCCGGAACCGCGGGCGGAAACGCGCCGCTGCCGGAGGCGGCGGCGATCTCCGCCGCCGCCCTGGACGGAAGCGACGCGACGGCGGCGCGCGCCCTCGATCTGTTTCTGCGCATCTACGGTGCGCAGGCCGGCAATCTGGCGCTGACGGCGTGGGCCCAGGGCGGCGTGTACGTGGCAGGGGGAATTGCCACCCATGTGCTGCCGAAGCTGAAGGAGGGCGTCTTTCTCGCGGCGTTTCGCGCCAAGGGGCGCTATCGTGATGCGCTGTCGGCGATGCCCCTGCACGTGGTGGCCAATCCGCAGGTGGGGCTGGCGGGCGCGGTTGCGGCGGCGGCGCGGCTGCTCAGCCGCCGGTCATCGACATGAAGCGCAGGATCTTCCCCGGCTGCTCGCGGAACTCGTGGCGCTCGGGCTTGAGCTCGATCGCCTGCAGGATCGCCTCCACCAGCTCCGGCTCCGACGCGCCGGCGCGCAGCAGCGGGCGGAACTCGAAGCGGTCGTTCTGGCCGAGGCACAGGTAGAGCGTGCCGTCCACCGACAGCCGCACCCGGTTGCAGGTGGCGCAGAAGTGTTGGGAGATGGGCGTGATGAAGCCGACGCTGAACCGGCCGTCCGCCGACTGCAGGTAGCGCGCCGGGCCGCCGCCGGCAAGGGAGCCGTCCACCAGGCCGAAGCGCGCACGCAGGCGTTCCTTCACCGGCTGCAGGTCCAGATATTGCGCATTGCGTCCGGTGTCGCCCACCGGCATGGTCTCGATCAGGCGCAGCACGAATCCCCGCTCCATGCAGAACGCCACCATCGCGTCGATCTCGTCGTCGTTCACGCCGCGCATGGCCACCATGTTGATCTTGATCGGCGCGAAGCCGGCGTCCTGCGCCGCGGCGAGGCCACCCTGGATGCGCTCCAGCACGTCGCGGCCGGAGATTTGCTCGATGCGCTCCGGCCGCAGGGAATCCAGCGACACATTCAGGCGCGTCACGCCCGCCTGCTTGAGCGCCTGCGCATGCCGGGCGAGCTGGGTGGCGTTGGTGCTGAGGGAAAGGTCGTCGATGCCGGGTAGGGCGGCGATGCGCGCCGCGAGCTCGGGCAGGTTGCGCCGCAGCAGGGGCTCGCCGCCGGTGAGGCGCACGCGCCGCAGGCCAAGGCGGGCGAAGGCGCCGAGCAGGCGCTCGATTTCGTCGAAGCTGAGCCAGTGCTCCGGCTCCTCGAAATCCTTGAATCCCTCCGGCATGCAATAGCTGCAACGCAGGTCGCAGCGATCCGTGACGGACAGCCGCAGGTACTCGATCTGCCGGCCGAAGCGGTCGCGCAACTGGGTTGGGAGCATAGGGAGGGCTGGCGCAGGAGCGTTATATCGGTCAGAATATAGCCCAAGGCACCTTCCAATACAAGCACCGGCACAGGCACCAGTACAAGCAGATGACGCGGCACGGGAAGATATTCGGCTTTGCCGGCTGGAGCGGCAGCGGCAAGACCACCCTGATCGAAAAGCTCATCCCGGTTTTCGTCGCCCGCGGGCTGCGCGTCGCGCTCGTCAAGCACGCGCACCATGATTTCGATATCGACCAGCCGGGCAAGGACTCCTGGCGCCACCGCCAGGCCGGGGCCAGCGAGGTGCTGATCAGCTCGGCCCAGCGCTGGGCCCTGATGCACGAGCTGCGCGGCGAGCCGGAGCCGACCCTGGCCGAGCACCTTGCCCGGCTGTCGCCCTGCGATCTGGTGCTGGTGGAGGGGGTCAAGCGCGAGGCCATCCCCAAGCTGGAGATTCATCGTCCGTCCGTGGGCAAGCCGCTGCTGTATCCGGACGACGCACGGATCGTGGCGATCGCCTCCGACCAACCGCTGGAGGCGCCGCTGCCGCAATTCGACCTCAACGACACCGCGGCCATCGCCGCCTTCATTCTGGAACAGTGAGATGAACGACAAGAAAGCCGACCTTCTCTCCGTCGACGAGGCGCTCGACCACATGCTGGCCGCGGCCGAGGCCGTGGCCGAGATCGAGCACGTCCTGACCGGCGCCGCCCTCGGGCGCGTGCTGGGTCTGTCCCAGGTATCGGCCATCGCCGTGCCGCCGCTGGACAACAGTGCCATGGATGGCTACGCGGTGCGCGCTGCGGAGCTGAACCCGCTGGGCGACACGCGCCTGCCGGTGTCGCAGCGCATCCCGGCGGGCAGCGTGGGCACGCCGCTGGTGCCGGGCACCGCGGCGCGCATCTTCACTGGCGCGCCGATTCCGGAGGGCGCCGACGCCGTGGTGATGCAGGAGAACACCCGCGCCGACGCCGATTCGGTGGTGATCCACAAGGCGGTGGCGCCCGGCACCAGCGTCCGCCGCGCGGGCGAGGACATCGCCATCGGCGCGACCATCCTGTCCGCCGGCACCCGCCTGGCGGCGCAGCATCTGGGCCTGGCGGCCTCCATCGGCATCGCGCGGCTGCCCGTGTTCCGGCGCCTGCGCGTGGCGACGTTCTTCACCGGGAACGAGCTGGTCACGCCGGGCGAGCCGCTCGGTCCCGGCCAGATCTACAACTCCAATCGCTATACCATCAATGCCCTGCTGGCCGCGCTGGGTTGCGAGGTGCTCGATCTCGGCACCGTGCCGGACGATCTGGACGCGACGGTGGCCGTGCTGGACGAGGCGGCCGAGCGCGCCGACCTCATCGTCACCAGCGGCGGCATGTCGGTGGGCGAGGAGGACTACGTCAAGGCCGCGGTGGAGCGCCGCGGCAAGCTCGACCTGTGGCGCATCTCGGTCAAGCCGGGCAAGCCGCTCGCCTTCGGCCAGGTGGGCAAGGCCGCGTTCATCGGCCTGCCCGGCAATCCGGTATCGGTGTTCGTGACCTTCTGCCTGTTCGCGCGGCCCTTCGTGCTGCGCATGCAGGGGGTGCAGGAAGTCGCGCCCCTGAGCTACTGGGTGGAGGCCGACTTCGACTGGCCGCGTCCCGACCGGCGGCGCGAGTTCCTGCGCGCGCGCCTGAACCGCGGGCAGGCCGGCAAGACCAGCGTGACGATCTTTCCGCATCAGGGCTCGGGCGTGCTGACCTCGACCGTGTGGGGCGACGGCCTGGTGGACGTGCCGGGCGGCACACCCATTGCGCGCGGCCAGCTGGTGCGCTTCCTGCCGTTCGCGGAGCTGGTGCGATGAGCACGGTGACGCTGCTCTATTTTGCCCGGCTGCGCGAGGCCTTCGGCATTGCCTCGGAAAACTTCGCCCTGCCCGCGGGCTGCGCCACCGCCGGGGACTTGGTGCGGGCGCTGCAGGCGCGGGGCGGTGCCTGGGCGCAGGAACTCGCCGACGGCAGGCCCTACCGGCTCGCGGTGAATCAGGAGATGGCCAAGCCCGACGCGGCGCTGCGCGACGGCGACGAAGTGGCGATCTTCCCGCCGGTGACGGGAGGCTGAGATGGCCGGGCGACAGCAGGTGCGGGTGCAGACCGAGGACTTCGACGTGGGCGCCGAGCTCGCCCGGCTGCGGGCCGGCAAGCCCGAAGTCGGTGCCATCGCCGCCTTCGTCGGCCTGGTACGGGATCTCAACGACGGCAGCCAAGTCAGCGAAATGGTGCTGGAGCATTATCCGGCCATGACGCAGAAGGCGCTGGAAGCCATCGTCGCCCAGGCGCAGGAACGTTGGCGGATCTACGAGGCGCTGGTGATCCACCGCGTGGGCCGGCTCGTGCCCACGGACCAGATCGTGCTCGTGGCGGTGACCAGTGCCCATCGCGGCGACGCGTTCCAGGCCTGCGAGTTCATCATGGACTACCTCAAGACCCAGGCGCCGTTCTGGAAGAAGGAACAGACCGCCGCAGGCGCGCGCTGGGTGGAGGCGCGCGGCACGGATGATGCGGCCGCGGCGCGCTGGGAGCGGCCATGAAAAAACCCGCGGTGCGCATCCTGCTCGGCGGCGCGAGCTCCCTCGGCCCGGGCAAGGTGGCGCTGCTGGAAGAGATCGGCCGTCACGGCTCGATCTCGGCCGCTGCGCGCGCGATGGAAATGTCCTATCGCCGGGCCTGGCTGCTGGTGGAATCCATGAACAGCAGCTTCACCCAGCCCCTGGTCACCACCGCCACCGGCGGCAAGCGGGGCGGTGGCGCGGAGCTGACCGAGTTCGGGCGCGAGGTGCTGCGCCGTTATCGCGACATGGAACAGAAGGCGCACCGCGCCATCGAACAGGAACTGGACCGTTTTGCCGAGCTGATGCGCGACTAGCCGTGGCGCGGTGCCTTGCATTTCTTTCAATTGAACAGGAGAAGCCAATGAAAATTCAGAAACGCGTCCTGGCCGCCGCGCTGGTGTTCGGGCTGGCGACGGCCGCAAGTGCCATCGCCGCCGAGCCTGCCACGAAGGTGCGGGAAACTTTCGTCACCACCGATGACTTCGACACCGTGAAATCCTTCCTCGTGGACGCCCTGACCTCGCGCGGCCTGGTGGTGAACAACACCTCCCACGTCGGCGACATGCTGGAGCGTACCGGCAAGGACCTCGGGGCCACCAAGCAGATTTTCCTCAAGGCGGAGGGCCTCGAGTTCTGCAGCGCGACCTTCTCGCGCAAGATGATGGAGGCGGACCCCCACAACATCGTGTTCTGTCCCTACGTGATTTCCATCTACGTGCTGCCGAACGAACCCGGCAAGACCTACGTGTCCTTCCGCCGCCCCCAGATGGTCGGCTCCAAGCAGTCGCAGGAAGCGTTGAAGGACGTCGAGAAGCTGCTGCGGGACATCGTCAAGGAAGCGCTGCAGCAGTAAACCCGTTCCGGGCCGGCCACGCCGGCCTGCCCGCCATCCCCAGCCGCCACTTGCCGGCGGCCCTCCCATTTCCCTCCGGCTCCTCCGGCCAGTGCTGCGCGGCACCCGCCATCCGGGGCTTTTCGGCGCGCCCCCCCTGACGGCTTGAAAGATTCGGCAAAACGAATATAATCGCCGACATGATCGATGTTGCTGCCATTGCCGAAGCCTGCGCCGACGAAACCCGTCGCCGCATCCTCCTGCTCCTCCTGGCCCAGGGCGAACTGTGCGTGTGCGATCTGTTCGGCGCGCTGGAACTGCCCCAGCCCAAGGTGTCGCGCCATCTGTCAGTGCTGCGCGACGCAAATCTGGTCGTGTCGCGCAAGCACGGCACCTGGGTGCACTACCGGCTCAATCCGGACATGCCGCTATGGGCGGTGCAGATCCTGGGCGGCCTGGCGGACGGCGCTGCGCGCAGCGAGCCTTACCAGAGCGATCGCGAGCGAGTGAAGAGCGCCTGCAATGGCACCCCCTGTGCCGCCTGATTCATGCAGTAAAACGAATATAGAAAGGCAAGCAACCATGTCCGACAGCAAGACCGTACTCATTCTCTGTACCGGCAACTCCTGCCGCAGCCAGATGGCGGAAGCCCTGGTCAATCATGACCTCGGGCCGGCGGTGCACGCGATCTCGGCCGGCACCCGGCCGCAGCCCAAGGTGGCGGACGGCGCCATCGAGGCCCTGAAGCAGGCCGGCATCTCCACCGCGGGCTTGCACCCGAAGGACGTGGACGCGGTGATGAACGATCGGATCGATCTGGTGATCACCGTGTGCGACAACGCCAAGGAATCGTGCCCGGTCTTCCCGCGGCCGATTCCCAGCGTGCATCTGCCGTTCCACGATCCCCATGGCGAGCCGCTGGAGAGTTTCCTGAAAGTGCGGGACGAGATTCGGGCCATCCTGGTGCCCGAGGTGAAGCGCCGCCTGATCGGCGCATGAAGGAGCAAGCGATGAAACGTTTTCATGTACATGTGGGCGTGACCGATCTGGCGGAGGGCATCCGCTTCTATTCCGCGCTGTTCGGCGCGCAGCCCAGCGTCACCAAGGACGATTACGCGAAGTGGATGCTGGACGACCCTCGCGTGAATTTTGCGATCTCCACCCGCGCCGGCCGCAACGGCCTGGATCATCTCGGCTTTCAGGTCGAAAGCGACAGCGAGCTGGGCGAAGTCGAAGCGCGGCTCAAATCCGCCAGCAGCGACGTGATCGAGCAGAAGGGCGCCGCCTGCTGCTATGCCGAGTCGGACAAGTACTGGGTGCAGGACCCGGCGGGCATCCCGTGGGAAGCATTTCATTCCCTGGGCACGGTGCCCGTGTTCGGTGAATCAGTCCTTGGGGAGCAGCCGAAAGCCGCGCCCGGCAAGTCGATCGAGATCAAGTCCGCGTGCTGCGCCCCCGCCTTCGGCCAGCAAAAGAGCGGCTGCTGCTGAGCGGGGAAGGGCGGTTCCATGCATTACCCCGTGCGCGTGCTGTTCCTGTGCACCGGCAATTCCGCGCGCTCCCAGATGGCGGAAGCCTTCCTGCGCGCGATCGGGAAAGAGCATTTCGCCGTGGTCAGTGCCGGGACCGAACCCAAGACCCTGCACCCGCTGGCGGTGCGGGTGATGCAGGAAGCCGGTGTGGACATTTCCGGGCAGCGCAGCAAGGACCTGAGCGAATTCCTGGGCCAGGAGTTCGACTACATCATCACGGTGTGCGACCGCGCCCGCGACAACTGCCCGACCTTTCCCGGCGACAACGAGCACATCCACTGGAGCTTCGATGATCCGGCCGCGGCCACCGGCAGCGAGGAGGAGCAGCTCAAGGTCTTCCGCCGCGTGCGCAACGAGATCCGCACCCGGGTTTCCATCTGGCAGCCGGCCATCCTCAAGAAGTTGCGTGACGCCGGGGTGAAGACGTGACCGCCCAGTGTGAAATCACGGCGCGCGCCGCGGGTGGCGCCGAATTGGGTTTCTTCGAGCGCTGGCTGACGCTGTGGGTGTTCCTCGCCATCGGCGTGGGCATCGCGCTGGGGCAGGCGCTGCCCGGCGTGTTCCATGCCGTGGGCGCGATGGAGGTGGCCAAGGTCAACCTGCCGGTGGGCGTGCTGATCTGGATCATGATCATCCCCATGCTGCTCAAGATCGACTTTCATGCCCTGCGCGAAGTCGGCCAGCACTGGCGCGGCATCGGCGTCACCCTGTTCATCAACTGGGCGGTGAAGCCCTTTTCCATGGCGCTGCTGGGGTGGATTTTCATCCGCCACGTGTTCGCGCCCTGGCTGCCGGCGGAGCAGCTCGACAGCTACGTGGCCGGCCTCATCCTGCTCGCCGCGGCGCCGTGCACCGCCATGGTGTTCGTATGGAGCCACCTCACCCGGGGCGAGCCGCATTTCACCCTGAGCCAGGTGGCGCTCAACGACGCCATCATGATCGTTGCCTTCGCCCCCATCGTCGCCCTGCTGCTGGGCCTGTCGGCGATCACCGTGCCGTGGGACACGCTGTTCCTGTCGGTGGTGATGTACATCGTGATCCCCGTGGCCATCGCCCAGCTGTGGCGGCGCTGGCTCTTGGCAAAAGGCGAGGCCGTGCTCAAGCGTACCTTGGACCGTCTGCATCCGTTTTCGCTGTCGGCCCTGCTGCTGACCCTGGTGCTGCTGTTCGGCTTCCAAGGCCAGGCCATCATCGAGCAACCCCTGATCATCGCCATGCTCGCGGTGCCGATCCTGATCCAGGTCTATTTCAATTCGGGCCTGGCCTACCTGCTCAATCGGAAGTTCAAGGTTGCCCACTGCGTGGCCGGCCCGTCGGCGCTGATCGGCGCCAGCAACTTCTTCGAGCTGGCAGTGGCGGCGGCCATCAGCCTGTTCGGCTTCCAGTCGGGCGCCGCCCTGGCCACGGTGGTCGGCGTGCTGATCGAGGTGCCGGTGATGCTGTCGGTGGTGCGCATCGTGAACGCCAGCCGCGGCTGGTATGAGCGCGGCGCGGGCATTGCCTCGCGCTGACCCTGCGCAACCTCCCCAAAGTTCCTTCTTGCTTTCGTTCCGCGCCGGCTGCACCTGTTCTTGCATTCCCGGCGCCAACTGCTAAGAAAAGTAGATATCCCCACCCCAGCCGTGGCTTTTCCGTGGCGCGGAGGGGTGTCCCCACACCAACAAGGCAGGAGGAGCCATGTCCGATCCCATTTCACGTCGTGATTTTCTCAAGATCAGCGGAGGCGTCGCCGCCGGTGCCGGCGCCAGCATCGCCGGCGTGTCGACGGCCGAAGCGAAAGAGGTGGATGTGGGGCGCACCACGCTGCCCTATCCGCGCAAGGCCGTGACGCGGGCGCGCGAGCTGCGGGTCAATGTCCCCGTGAGCTTCAATTTTCCCGACGCGGCTTCGCCGTGCACGCTGATCAAGATGGGCCATGCCGTGCCCGGCGGGATCGGGCCGGACAGGGACATCGTGGCCTACAGCTCCCTGTGCACCCACATGGGCTGTCCGGTGAGCTACGACACGGCGACCCGCGCCTTCCGCTGCCCCTGCCACTACAGCACCTTCGACGCGGAACTCTCCGGGCAGATGATCTGCGGCCAGGCCACCGAGGATCTGCCGCAGATCGTGCTGCACTACGATGCCAAGACCGACACGATCACCGCGGTGGCGGTGGAGGGGCTCATCTACGGCCGCCAGGCCAACGTGCTGTGAGGAGGGGATCATGAGCAAACGCGCCGATCGCATCGCACTGCCGCCGGTCACGGCGAAGAAGCGCAACATGGTTTGTCACTTCTGTATCGTGGGCTGCGGCTACCACGTGTACAAATGGCCGGAGAACGAGGAGGGCGGCAGGGCGCCCAACCAGAACGCGCTGGGGCTGGATTTCCGCAAGCAGCTGCCGCCGTTCGCCGTCACGCTCACGCCGGCCATGACCAACGTCGTCACCGACCGCGACGGCCGCCGCTACAACATCATGGTGGTGCCGGACAAGGCCTGCGTGGTGAACCAGGGCCTGTCCTCCACCCGCGGCGGCAAGATGGCCTCCTACATGTACCAGCCGGAAGGCCTGACCAAGGAGCGGCTGGCCTATCCGCGCCTCTACACCGGCGACCAGTGGCTGGACACCACCTGGGGCAAGGCGCTGGCCATCTACGCCGGGGTGCACAAGCGCATCCTCGACCTGGAAGGCCCGGGCGGGCTCGGCTTCAACTGCTTCGATCACGGCGGGGCCGGCGGCGGCTTCGAGAACACCTGGGGCACCGGCAAGCTGATGTTCACCGCGCTCAAGACGCCCTTCGTGCGCATCCACAACCGGCCCGCCTACAACTCGGAGTGCCATGCCACGCGCGACATGGGCATCGGCGAGCTGAACAACGCCTATGAGGACAGCGAGATCGCCGACTGCATCGTCTCGGTGGGCGCCAACCAGTACGAAACCCAGACCAATTATTTCCTGGCGCATCTGCTGCCGAACATGCAGGGCGCAACCCGCGACAAGAAGAAAAAATTCTTCGGCGCCGAGCCGCAGCCGGACACCCGCATCGTCTTCATCGACCCGCGCCGCACGCCCACCATCACCATCCTGGAAACCGCGGTGGGCAAGGACCGGCTGCTGCATCTGGAGCTGGAGCCGGGCACCGACATCGCCCTGTTCGACGGCGTGTTCACCTACGTGGTGGACCAGGGCTGGATCGACAAGGACTTCATCGCCCAGCACACCACCGGCTTCGAGGACGCCGTGAAGGCCAACCGCATGAGCCTGGAAGAAACCAGCCGCATCACCGGCGTGCCGGTGGAGAAGCTCAAGCAGTACGCGGAATGGGCCTACAAACCCAAGGCGCCCGGGGTGATGAAGCGCACCTGCCACACCTACGAGAAGGGCATCATCTGGGGCAACGACAATTACCTGATCCAGTCGGCCCTGCTGGACCTGGTGATCGCCACCCACAACGTCGGCCGGCGCGGCACCGGCTGCGTGCGCATGGGCGGGCACCAGGAGGGCTATACCCGGCCGCCCTATCCGGGCGACAAGATGATCTTCGTGGACAAGGAGATCATCGAGGGCAAGGGCCGCACGCTCACCTTCTGGGGCTGCAACAGCTTCCAGACCACCCTCAACGCCGAGGCCTATCGCAACGCGGTGCTGCGCCGCTCCGACATCGTCAAGGAAGCCATGCGCAAGCTGCGCGGCGCGGACACGCCCCAGATCGTGGACACCATCGTCGATGCGGTGATGAACAAGGGCGGCCTGTTCGTGACCATGATCGACCTGTACCCGACCATGATCATGGATGCGGCGCACGTGGCGCTGCCGGCGGCGCACCCGGGCGAGATCAATCTGACCTCCATGAACGGCGAGCGCCGCCTGCGCCTGTCGGAGAAATTCATGGATGCCCCGGGCGTGGCCAAGGCGGATTCCCTGATTGCCGCCGACATCGCCAACACCATCAAGGCGATGTACGAGAAGGAGGGCAACGCGACCATGGCCGCGCGCTTCGCCGGCTTCGACTGGAAGACCGAAGAGGATGCCTTCAACGACGGCTTCCGCCGCGCCGGCCAGCCCGGTGCCGGGCCCATCGACAGCCAGGGCGGCGACACCGGCCACCTCGCCACCTACGAGCGCCTGCGCGCCGCCGGAAACAACGGCGTGCAGTTGCCGATCAAGGAGTACAAGGACGGCAAGCTGGTCGGCACGGAAATGCTCTACACCGACAACAAGTTCAGCACCTCTGACGGCAAGGCGAAGTTCCTGCCGGCCCCCTGGCCGGGGCTCCCCGCGCCCGTGGCGGCGCAGAAGGCAAAATACCGCTTCTACATCAACCAGGGGCGGCTCAATGAGGTGTGGCAGACGGGCTACCACAACAAGTACGACCCCCACGTGAAGGATCGCTACCCCATGGCCGTCATCGAGCTCAACCCGCAGGACGCGAAGGAGCTGGGCGTGGCGCCGGGCGACATCGTCGAGCTCTACAACGACTACGGGGCGACCTACGCCATGGCCTACCCGGATGCGGCCATCAAGCACAACCACACCTTCATGCAGTTCGGCTGGTTCAACGGCATCGCCGGCGACGTGGTCACCGACTGGACCGACCGCCACTACATTCCCTACTACAAGGGCACCTGGGCGAACATCCGCAGGATCGGCGGCGGCGACCACTTCCGCGAGTCCACCTCCTTCAAGTCGCGGCGCTATCAGACCTGAAGGCAGGCGCCACACCGGCGGCGGCAGGCTCCGTGGCCTGCCGCCGTTTTTTTTTGGTGTTGGTTCCCGGCATCCCCCTTGACCTTGGACCCGGCTCCAGGGTTTAGACTGCGATCCATGACAGCCCCCGCCCTGCACACCATCGGCAAGCTCGCCGCCGAGACCGACGTCACGGCCGACACCGTGCGCTACTACGAGAGAGAAGGCCTGCTCGCGCCCGCCAGCAAGACCGCCGCGGGGTATCGCCTCTACGGCGAGGATGCCGTGCGCCGCCTGCGTTTCATCAAGCAGGCGCAGCAGTGCGGCTTCAGCCTGATGGAAATCCGCGAACTGCTGACGCTCAGGAACAGCGACGCGGCCTGCTGCAAGGACGTGAAGAGCGTGGCCGTCGCCAAGAAGCTGCAGCTGGAACACAAGATCCGCGCGCTGCAAGTGATGTCCGGCGCGCTTTCCGAGCTGATCGCCAGCTGCAATGCCGAGACCCGCCCGCTGGACGAATGTCCGATCCTGGCGGCGCTGGAGCACAGCATGGCGGCAGAAACCAGGAAGGGGAAACGATGATCAGGGTGGAGGTGTTCTCCTCGCCGGGCTGCGGCAAGTGCGGCCAGGCCAAGACGCTGCTCAAGGCGGTCGTCGAGGAACTGGGCGCCGACCGGGTGCAGTGGCGCGACGTGAACATCCTGGAGGAAATGGATTACGCCGTGGAGCTGGGCGTGATGGTGTCGCCCTCCATCGCCATCGATGGCGAACTGGTGTTTTCGTCGCTGCCCAGCGCCGCCAAATTGCGCGCGGAGCTGGAACGGCGGCTGGCGCAGCCGACATGAGCGCGCTGCTGCTCGTGACCGCGGCGGCCCTCGGCCTGCTGGCCTTTTTCGAGCCCTGCACCATCGCCACGCATACCCTGTTCGCCGCGCGCGCCAGCCATGACGGTGCGCGCCAGCGTCGCGCTGCGCTGGTGCAATTGATCCTGGCCCGCAGCGTTCTCCTCGCGGCGATTTTCGGCATCGCCGCCGCCATCGGGCTCGAGGGCATTTCCGCCACGAAAGCGACGCTCATGCTCGGCATCGTCGGGGCTGTGTATCTGGTGAGCCGCCGCATCTATCTGCCGGTGCCCCATCTCGAATGCTTTCGCCTGCTGCCGGGCGGCAAGCACTGGCCGCAGGCGCTCAAGCTCGGCCTGACCCTGCCCGCCTGCACCCTGCCGCTGGTGGCGGTGGTGGGGGTCATCGCCGCCCTCGGCCGGCGCATCGACATCGCACTGGGGGCGGGCCTGGTGTTCGGCGTCTTGTTCTCGCTGCCCACGGTGTGGGACAGCCTGCACGGCCTGAGCGTGGGGCACCGCGCCTTCCTGGCCAAGGCCGCCGCGGCCAGCCCCTATGTCACTGCGGCGCTGCTGTGGAGCGGCGCAGCCCTGGTCTGGCAGACGGGAATCTGAGCCATGGACATGGGCGCATTGAAAGCGACGCTGGAACAGGCGAGCCTCGCCTCATTGGGGGTCGGTTTCGTCGCCGGCTTCATCTTCAGTTTCAACCCAGTGGCCCTGGCCGCGATCCCGGTTTCGCTCGCCTACGTCACCAAGGCCCACGAGACCCGGCGCGCCCTGCGCTTCGGCGCCATGTTCATCGCCGGCATGGTGCTGACCCACGTGTTCCTGGGGGCGGCGGCGGGGCTGGGCGGGCAGTGGGTGCAGAAATTATTGGGCCGCGAATGGGGGCTGGTGCTGGGGCCGCTCCTGATCCTGCTGGGCCTGATGTGGCCGGGCTGGATCCGGCTGCCGCTGCCGCTGCTGCGCTTTCGCGCCAGGCGCGCCGAGAACGGCTGGGGCGCGTTCGTGCTCGGCATTCCGTTCTCGGTGGCGGTGTGCCCGTTCTGCACGCCGGCGCTGGTGATCCTGCTGGGCGTGGCCACCGGCATCGGCTCGCCCCTGTTCGGCGCGACGCTGTTGCTTGCATTTGCATTGGGGCGTGCCGTGCCCATCATTCTGGCCGCGTGGGCGATGGGCTGGCTGGAGGGCCTGAAGCCGCTGCAGCACGCGCAGAAAGGCTTCGAGATCATCGGCGCGCTGCTGCTGATCCTGTCCGGCTTGTACATGCTGAACGCCTATTTCTTTTTCATCCCCGATCTGGCCGCCTAGGAGAAACCATGACTGCCATCCCGCGCCTGCTGCTCCTGATGTTCGCGCTCATGGGCCTGGTGTCCGGCGCGCAAGCCGCCCAGCCTGAACCCATCCCCTTTGTCATGCAGATGACCATAGGCGACTCCGACGCCCAGCGGCGCGCCTTCCTGCAGATCGCGAAGGTGCTGGAAGACATCGGGCCGCAGAAAGTGAAGATCGAAGTCGTCGCCTACGAGGGCGGCATCGCCTCGCTGCTGGCCGACAACGGCGACACCGCCACCCTGATCGCCGCGCTGGCGCGGGAGGGCGTGCGCTTCAAGGCCTGCCGCATCAGCATGCGCGGCCATGGCTACACCGACGCCGACTTCCCGCTGGAGGTGGAATTCGTGCCCGCCGGCGCGCCGGAGATGCTCCGGCTGCAAATGCAGGGCTACCGCTACTGGCGCCCGTGAGCGCTGGTGCGATCTATCCGGCGCAGCAGGAGAGCTGCTTGACGTCCTTGCTGAAGGTCTGGGCACACAGCTTGAGTCCCTCCGCCATGGTGAGGTAGGGAAACAACTGCCCGGCCAGATCGGTCACGGTCATGCGGTTGCGGATGGCCAGGGTGGCGGTCTGGATGATCTCGCCGCCTTCCGCCGCCAGCACCTGCGCGCCCAGCAGGTGTCCGGTATTTTTGTCCGCCACCAGCTTGATGAAGCCGCGGGTGTCGAAGTTGGCCAAGGCGCGCGGCACGTTGTCCAGGGTGAGGGTGCGGCTGTCGGTTTCGATGCCTTGTTGTTGCGCCAGCGCTTCGGTGAGGCCTACCGTCGCCACCTGCGGGTCGGTGAACACCACCGCCGGCACCACCGAAAGATCGAGGGCCGCGTCGCCGCCGGTCATGTTGATGGCGGCGCGGGTGCCGGCCGTCGCCGCCACGTACACGAACTGCGGGGCGTTGGTGCAGTCGCCGGCGGCATAGATATGCGGCACGCTGGTGCGCAGATGGTCGTCCACGACGACGGCGCCGCTGGTGTCCGTTTTGACGCCGGCCGCCGCGAGATTCAGCCCCGCGGTGTTGGGCCTGCGCCCGGTGGCGACGAGCAGCCGGTCGCCGCTCACCGGGCCGGCGCTGGTTTCCAGTTCGAACGCCATGCCGTCGAAGCGCACGGCATTGACTGCCGTGTCCGTCAGCACGCGCATGCCTTCGTCGACCAGCGCTTCGCGCAGCGCCTCGCCGAGGGCGGGGTCTTCCTTCGACAGCAGCGTGCCGCGCGCGATGAGCGTGACCCAGGAGCCCAGGCGCAGATAGGCCTGCGCCAGTTCCAGCGCGACCACCGAGCCGCCGTACACGAGCAGATGCGCCGGCGTCTCTTCGGCGACCAGCGCCTCGGTGGAGGTCCAGAACGGCGTGCCGCCCAAGCCCGGCACGTTGGGAATGTGCGGCGAGCGGCCGGTGGCGATGAGGATGCGGTCGGGCGTGAGGCGCGTTTCCGTCCCGTCCGGCCGGCTCACGACCAGCGTCTTCGCATCCTCGAAGCGGGCGAAGCCCCGCAGCAGCGTGATGCCGGGGTTGGTCTCCAGAATGCTTTCGTACTTGGCGTGGCGCAGTTCCTCCACCCGCGCCTGCTGCTGCGCGACGAGCGCCTTGCGGTCCAGCGCGGGGGCGTGTCGGGTCAATCCGGAAAACGGATGCTGCGCCGCGAGGTGCGCCACATGGGCGGCGCGGATCAAAATCTTCGATGGCACGCAGCCGACGTTGACGCAGGTGCCGCCGACGGTCGAGGCTTCGATCACCGTCACCGCGGCGCCTTCCTTCACTGCGCGGATGGCGGCGGCGAAGGCGGACGAGCCCGTGCCGACGATGGCGACGTGCAGCGGCTTCGCCGTGCAGCCGCAGCCTGCGCTCATTGCGCTCCGTCCTGGGCCTTGGACTCGTAGCCGGCTTCGAAGGTGGCGTCTTCCAGCGCCCGGATGCTGGTCTTGGCGTCGTCGAAGGTCACCACGGCTTCCTTCTTCTGGAACGACACATCGACCTTGGACACGCCGGGCACTTTCTGCAGGGCCTTCTTCACGGTGATGGGGCAGACCTCGCAGTACATGCCCGGCACCGAGAGGGTGACCGTGCGCACGGCGGCGAAGGCCGGGCCGGCGGAAGCGAAAACGAGCATTGCGACGAGAACGAACTTTTTCAGCATGGCGGGACTCCTTGATCAGTAGAACAACGGGGCGAGGTAGGGAAAGACGAAGGCCGCGGCGACGAGCACCGCCACGATCCAGAACAGCAGCCTGTAGAGCCGGTTGGTCCGGGGCAGGGCGCACAGCGAGCCGGGCGTGCAGGCGGCTGTCGCCGGGGCGCGATAGATTTTTTTCCAGGCGAAGAACAGCGCGATCAGCGCCGCGCCGAGGAAATAAGGCCGGAACGGCTCCAGGGCGGCGAGGTTGCCCACCCAGGCGCCGCCGATGCCGAGCATGACCAGCACCAGCGGGCCGATGCAGCACAGCGAGGCGGCGACGGCGGCGATGGCGCCGCCGATCAGGGGCAGGCGCCCGGTTTTTTCTTGCGACATGGCAGTTCCTCTCAGAATGCAGTGCCGCAAGCCTAGCTGCCGTACCATGGTACGGTGTCAAGCGGGAAGGTGATGACGACTTCAGGACTGACCATCGGCGCCCTGGCGCGCGCCTGCGGCGTGAACGTGGAGACCATCCGCTACTACCAGCGGCTCGGCCTGCTGCGCGAGCCGCAAAAGCCTGCGAGCGGCGCCCGCCACTACGGCGAGGCGGATGCGGGCCGGCTCGGCTTCATCAAATCGGCGCAGCGGCTGGGCTTCAGCCTGGAGGAAATCGGCCTGCTGCTGCGGCTGGAGGATGGCACCCACTGCGGCGAGGCGCGGGAGATCGCCGAACAGAAGCTGGCGGCGGTGCGGCAGAAGGTCGCCGACCTGCAACGGGTCGAAGCCGCGCTGCAAGGGCTGGTCGGCGCGTGCGCGGCGGGCGCGGAGAAAATGCGTTGCCCGCTGATCGCTGCGCTGAAACGAAACGGTCCTTAGGGAACCTCTGCAAAAGTACTGCGCAGCCCGTCTGGCCGCCTGCGATGCTCG